>CAMWVS010000007.1 GCA_947177775.1 uncultured Prevotella sp. | reverse complement strand
AGAGTGATGAGTGAAGAGGTATGATTACCGTGCAAGCCACTGGACATTATGCATAGCTTAGTTAAGAGTTCAGAGTGATGAGTGAAGAGGTATGATTACCGTGCAAGCCACTGGACATTATGCATAACTTAGTTCAGAGTGATGAGTGATGAGTGAAGAGGTATGATTACCGTGCAAGCCTTTTGCCTTTAGGTTCGGTAATCATACCTCTTCACTCATCACTCTGCACTCTGCCCTAATCATACCTCTTCACTCATCACTCTGCACTCTGCCCTAATCATACCTCTTCACTCATCACTCTGAACTCTTAACTAATATAGTTTTCCGTACGATATTACAGACTTTCGTACGATTTTCCTGTATTATTGTTTGCGTATTTATATAATTTTGTGCATGATAATGTTTTGCAGACATAATATTCTATGAATAACAACTAAAACAATTAAACCATTATGAAGAGATTAACATTAGGTCTTCTCGTGGTTGCCGCACTTCTGCCAGCAACAGTGTCGGCACAGCGCATACAGCAGAAGCTGGGGCGTGCCGTTGTGGCTGTGACAGACAATGCGCGCCAGGAGGTGTTGGTCACATGGCGCAAACTGGCGCAGGAACCGGAGAAATGCACGTACAATTTGTATAAGCGGACACAAGGGGCAGCAGATTATACCAAGGTGAATGCCGAACCTATCACGACGACGAACTATCAGACAACACGCTCGGTTGTGCCATACGGAACGGAACTTGCCGTGACCGTGGTGGCCGGCGGAGTTGAGAGTGAGAAGAGCAATCCGTTCCTCTTCCGCCAACAGGCCTACAAGGACGTGTTCTTCGATTTCGACTTCGAGACCACCGTGCTCAATCCCAATGACTACAAATGCAAGTATGCGTGGCCGATGGATCTCGACGGAAACGGTGAGATTGACGCCGTGCTTGCCGACCGTCTCTATTCCGGCAGCGAAGGGCTGAGCCACAAGCTGCAGGCCTATCTTCTTGACGGAACATGTCTGTGGACCATCGACATGGGGCCCAATGTCGACATCTGTGCCGGTCAGAACGATATGGTCACTGTCTATGACATCAACTGCGACGGCCGTTGCGAGGTCATCATCCGAAGCAGCGATGCCACCCGGTTCTGGGACGCTACAGCCGGAACATGGGGACTTTATGCCAACGGCAGCACAACGGCCGACACCGATGGTGACGGTATCGTCAACTATAGGAAGCAGACGAAACGCAATCCTCCGTACTATGTATCGGTCGTGGACGGCAGAACGGGACGGGAGATAGATTGCAGCGAATTGAAGTATGAAGAAGTTCAGGACGGCAGCGATCAGTACAGCCGCGACAATCGTTCTGACTATTACGACGATGCCGAGGGAACGGAGTATGCTTTCCTCAGTTCGAAGTTTGTGGTGTGCTATTTCGACGGAATCCATCCGTCGTTGGCTGTCGAGGCATACAACCGACGGAAGTCTGACGGTCATCATTATTATATGCTGTCGTGGGAATACGACTGGGTTGGCGGTCGTCCTTCAAACTGGCACCACAATTACACGTGGAGCCGCAACGGCAAGACTCCCCATGCGGCGGAGTTCCATCAGCTGCGCGTGGCTGACACCGACGGCGACGGCATCGACGAGATGCTCGAAGGCGGCTTCGGTGTCAATCCCGTCAAGGGAATGGTCTACAGTGCCGGCATTGCCCACGGCGACCGTTTCGACGTGGCCGACATCGACCCCGAACGCCCCGGCATGGAGGTTTTCGCCATCCAGCAGAGCGCGCTCCTCGGTCAGGTGCTTTATGACGCACGGACGGGTGAGCACATCAAGGAGTGGTATCTGCCGTCGGTCTATGACGTTGCCCGCGGCCGTTGCATCGACGTCGACCCTGACCACAAGGGATATGAGATATTCTCCATGATACCCAATCTTTATGACTGCAAGGGAAATATAATCAAGGAAGGCGAGACCGCCTATCCGCATGAAGCCCTGTGGTGGGACGGCGATTTGCAGCGCGAGATGCTCGGTTCGCCCGGCGGCAGCGGATATGGAACGAACACTATGATGGTCAAGTATGACGGCACGCGGCTGATAGAGTTCTCGAAGCAGAGCAACTGGGCCGTACATTCCGGATGGGCAAACCGTCCGGCATTCATGGGCGACATCACCGGCGACTGGCGCGAGGAGGTAATCCTCATGAAACAGAACGCCGAGACGAGCACGGGACTCGTGGGCTATTCCACCGACATACCGACTCAATACAGCATCTATACCCTCATGGAGGACCAGCACTACCGTCTGGATTGCACCGGACGCGGATACTATCAGATGCCTTGCACAAGTTTCTATCTCGGCGGAGACATGCCTTATCCGCCGTTGCCGCCGACAATGACGGCCGATCTCCGATGGACCGGCGGTGCGGCGTGGACGCAGGGCGGACAGGGATTCACCACTTTCGACCAGACTGCCGCACAGCCGTATGCCGACGGCAAGACCGTCATCTTCGACATCAGCGGACGCAACGACGCCATCATCGACCTTGGCGGCGTGCTCCGTCCGAAGGCTGTCTATGTCATGTCCCCTCTCGGCCATGACTATCAGTTCGGCGGAAGCGGTCAGCTGGCCGGCGACATGACTCTGTATAAGTCCATGGAGGGCACTGCCATGTTCTCCTGCGATCTCAATCATACGGGCGGAACGGAAATCAGCGAGGGTTCGCTTGTGGTCAACGGCACCATAGCCGGGCCTGTCAGTCTGCGTGCCAAGGGTACGCTGGGCGGCAACGTTACCGTCAACGGGCCCATTACGTTCGAGGGTGCGCTCAACTATGAGGGCTGCCGGCTGCGTCCCGCAGGAACCGACGGCGTCATGACCTTCGGCCGTGACCTTGTTCTTCCGGGCAATGTATATATAGAGGTGGATGCCGCCGACGGCCGTTGCGGCCGCCTGTCGGTGAAGGGAAATCTGACGTTTGAGGGTGAGAACATCTTCACCGTGCGTCAGACGGACATCGCGGAGGGCGATTATGTGCTGGCCGAATGTACCGGCGAGCTGACAGCCGACGTCGCAAAGTTCAAGACCCGCGGTCTGACGGGCGTCAACTATACCATCCGCGTAGAGCAGCAGCGCGTCGTGCTTAGCGTCTCGGCTACCCGCGCGCCGGCAAAGAATGTCGTTTGGACGGGCGGCGAGAACGGCGTCTGGGATTATAAGACGGACAACTTCGCCATTGCCGGCGAACCGACGGTATTTGTCACGGGTGATGAGGTTGTCTTCAACGACGACGCCTCCGTGCGCACGGTGACGGTCAATGACGATGTCGTGGCCGGCGGAGTGACCTTCGATGTCACCGACGGAACATATACTGTCACGGGTGAGGGCGGCATCAGCGGCTCCTGCGGCGTTACGAAGAACGGCAGCGGCGAGGTGCGCATGAACCTGAAGAACAGCGACTATACCGGTCCGACCGTCATCAACGGCGGTACGCTGACAGTGACAAATCTCTTTGACGGAGGCCAAAGGAGCGCTATCGGTGCCTCTTCGGCCGCTGAAGGCAATCTTCGGATCAACGGCGGAACACTCAAACTGGAAGCCGACAACATGGCGACCGACCGCATTGTGACGCTCGCGGACACAGCCACCATCATCGTGGCCAATGCCTCCGGCTCTCTCTCGCTGAAGGGACAGGTAAAGGGTGAGGGCTATCTCGTCAAGGACGGACCGGGTCAGCTCAACTTCACTTACGGCGGAACAAACAGCTTTGCCGGTGTCATTGTCCGCCGCGGCATCATCGCTCAGGGCGAATGGAACGCCACGTTCGGCCGTGTAGGCTCTCCGATGGAACTGGCGGGAGGTGAAGTACATCTCATCAATATGAACAACTCGTCTACACGCCCCATCTTCAACTACGTTGCAACGGCCAAGGAAGGAACGTCGTCGTTCATCAAGGGAACCACCCGCGGTGCCATCAACGGCAGCTTCCGCGGCAAGGGCAACATCACGATTCTCTCGTCCGGCGTCCGCAATGACATCGGGGCTGACTTCTCTGCCTTTGAGGGCCAGCTCACGGCACAGGGTGAAAACTTCCGCCTGATGGACAACGTGACCAACATGAGCAAGACTGCTGTCGTGATGGATGCCGGATGCAAGATGAGCCATTACGCCTCAAACGGCAGTCAGACCAGGGCCATAACCACGCGCATCGGCTCGTTGGCGTCTACGGCAAAGGACTGCGTGCTCGGCAATGGCGTCGACAGCTATGAGGTGGGCCACAACGGCACGGACGCGACCTACGCCGGACTGCTCAAGGCGAAGACCGTCAGCAAATATGGTGACGGCGTCTGGACGCTGACAACGGCGGGCAGCACGTCTGACGTCAATGTCTGCGCAGGAACGCTGCAGCTCTACAACAGTCCTTATTCATTATCTTCAAATCCATTCTCAGACGGCCGTGTCACGGTGAAAGACGGCGGAACGCTGACGGGAATGGGCTGCGCCGGTGACGTTACGGTCAACCGCGGCGGTACGGTCATGGCCGGTTATCGCGGCTCCTACGGTACGCTGAAAGCCACGGGCACGGTCACACTTGAAGAAGGCAGCCGGCTGGTGGTCAAAGTCGGTTTCCTCAGCTCGTCTCCGTATAACGATTCCTATTCGTTCACGGGCAGCGTCATCCACGGCGGTGAGACTATTGTCATCGTTCTCGACGACGCCCGGGTTCTTGAAACGGGTGAGGAACTGACCTTGTTTAAGAATGTTGCTTCCATGACCGGAACATACACTATCAGGACCGAGGGCGGCACACAGACCATCACATGGGACGACTCGGAACTGCTCACACGCGGAGTTCTGCGCGTGGCTTCCGCAACGGCATCCATCAACGGCATTACCAGTGCTGACGGCAAGGCGGATGTCTACTCCGTTGACGGTCTGCTGCTGCGCAAGGATGTAGCGCTGGCGGAAGCTCTCGACGGCCTGCCTGCCGGTGTCTATGTTGTCAATGGCCGTAAGGTGGTGAAGCGCTGACATTCTCCCGGAATGTTTATGAGAGAATAGTTTTCATCCTTATTAATATATGAGCGTCAGAAGAGCGTGCATCAGAATATATACAAGTTCAGGACGGACATGTTGTATTCTGGTGGACGCTCTTCGCGTATCATAATATCTGAATAATTCCGTATGTCCTTAAACTTTCCTGCGGCCGTGGCGTCATAGGTATGTAACCACATACGAAAGAACCTGATTTGTTTATCATTAAACTACTAAAACGACATGAAGAGAATTCTATTATCCGTCATAACAGCCGGCATCAGCCTTTCCGCATGGTGCCAGCCGCGCTATGACATGGAGAAAATCCAGCGTGAGCGGCTCGACCGTGGCGTCGTGGCATTGCGTCAGACGGACGGCACGGCCGTGGTGACGTGGCGCACGCTTACGAGTGACGGCAAGGGCGAACCGTTCGACATCTTGCGCAATGGTGTTAAGCTCAACGACCGGCCGCTGACCACAGGCGGCACATTCTTCGTCGACAAGGATGTTCCCGAGGGCGACGTTACATACGAGATTCGCGGCGGAGGAAAAAACGGGACGTACATGCTGAAGGCCGGTGCGCCCGCGGGCTACCTGCCGATAAAGCTCGACAAGCCCGAAGATGGCATCACGCCTGACGGCCGGACGTTCACATATTCTGCCAACGATGCCAGTGTGGGCGACGTTGACGGTGACGGACAGTATGAGATAATATTGAAATGGGAACCGTCCAACGCCCACGACAATTCCCATGACGGTTTCACCGGTCCGGTGCTCTTTGACTGCTACCGTCTCAGCGGCGAGCGTCTGTGGCGCATCGACATGGGACCGAACATACGTGCCGGTGCCCACTATACCCAGTTCATGGTCTATGACTTTGACGGTGACGGCCGCGCCGAGATGATGGTGAAGACGGCCGACGGAACCGTTGACGGCTTGGGGAAGGTCATAGGAGACCCGAAAGCCGACTGGCGATACGGAATAGGCGAGGCCATGGAACATTTTGAGGAAAACCGCGCTTATGCCGTGAAGGAGGCAGAGGAGCGTGCCCGCAGGATGGCGCAGCCGCGCCGGCCGCAGGCAGGACAACAGAATGACCGTCAGCGCGGCGGAAACGACCGCAACGGAAACCGACAGGGTGACCGTCAGCGTGGCGGCGAGAGATATGCGTGGCCCGGTATAGTCTATAAAGCCGGCCGTATTCTCGACGGCCCGGAATATCTCACGGTGTTCAACGGCCTGACGGGTGAGGCCATGGCGACGGTCGACTATATCCCCGAACGTGGCGAACTGAGGGCTTGGGGTGACGACCGCGGCAACCGTTCGGAGCGCTATCTGGCCGGCGTGGGCTATCTTGACGGCCATCGTGCGAGCGGAATCTTCTGCCGCGGATATTACACCCGCACCGTCATTGCGGCATGGGATTGGGACGGAAAGCAGCTCACCAACCGCTGGACGTTCGACACCAACGACGAGCGCTGGCGCAGCTACGCCGGTCAGGGCAACCACAACATACGCATAGCCGACGTTGACGGCGACGGCTGCGACGAGATTACGTACGGCTCTATGGCTGTCGACCACGACGGAACAGGCCTCTATAACACAGGAATGGGCCACGGTGACGCCATGCACCTCACCGTCTTCGACCCGACGTCCGACCGCCTTCAGCTCTGGGACTGCCACGAGAACCGCCGCGACGGCAGCGACCTGCGCGACGCCGCCACGGGAGAGATTCTCTTCCAGATAAAGAGCCCCATTGACGTGGGGCGTTGTATGGCTGCGGACATAGACCCGACCAATCCCGGTCTGGAGATGTGGAGTTCCGACAGCAAGGGCATAAGGACCATCAAGGGCGACGTGCTCAAACCCGTCATGCAGCGTGACGCGACAGAACGGAAGAAGGCCGACGCCATCTCCACGGCGGCTGGGCAGAACGCTTTCACCCCGGAAAACAACGACGACACGGCTCTCTATATCCGGGGCATGCGGCTGCCGACAAACTTCGGAATCTGGTGGGACGGCGACCTGCTGCGCGAAATGCTCGACCGTGCCACCGTTTCCAAATATGACTGGAACACGGGAAATGTCCACCCGATTGTGAAGTTCGACGGTTGCCAGTTCAACAACGGAACAAAGTCGAACCCATGTCTCAGTGCCGACATTCTCGGCGACTGGCGTGAGGAGGTAATCACCCGCACCGACGACAGCAGCGAGATGCGCATCTACGTATCTCCCATTCCCACTGACCACCGCATCAACTGCCTCATGGAGGACATCCCGTACCGTCTGAGTGTGGCAACGGAGAATGTCGCGTATAACCAGCCGCCATGGACAGGATTCTACCTCGGACCGGACAAGACCGCCGTGGAGTTCCTGAAGTGACTCCGGAACGGATTAAACTTTAAGTCTGGGTATATTAATAAAGCAAAAGCAGGGACCATACAAGAAAGTGTCCCTGCTTTTGCTTTATTGATATACGGTATTCCGTTCTTTTTTATTTCTTCACCACCTTCTTCACGCCTTTTGTCTCCGGCGCTTTCAGGTCGATGATAGTCTCGTTGCGGACATCATCCAGCATTACGGCGGGGCGAAGGTCGGGGCGTTCGGTTGCGAACGTGATGTGGTTGAGGTCGAGACCGTCAACGTGGCGGGCGTAGAGACCGTAGGCGGGTGTAGGACCGGCGAAGCGGGGTTCGGGATAGTTTGTGCCTTGTTCGCGGTATTCGCGTTTGGCGAGGTCAGCCGTGCCGCCGCCGCGGTATTTGATTCGGATGTTGCTCAGGGCTATGTTGCGAAGCGGATGGTCCGGCATTCCGGTGATGATGATGCCGGCCAGCGAGTCAACATCGTCGGCAATGACGTTGCTTATCTGTATGTCGGCGCCTGTAGATACCGTCGTCCGTTCTTTCGGCCCGCGGTTGCGGCAGCCGGTGGTGATGTAGATGGGGTAGTGGTGGACGTGGCTCATGGTTATGTTGCTGACCACGATGTTCTCCATCAGTCCCTGATCTACTTCCTCGAAAGCCAGTCCGCTGCTGTACATGAACGTGCAGTTGCTCAGGGCTATGTTACGGTAGCCGCCGTTTGACTCTGTTCCCAGTTTGAAGCGTCCGCACACCCAGTTCACCTTCTCCGGCACGTAGGTCCCGTCGAGCAGCGTTCCCATCTTATATCCTGTGATGACGCAGTTGGTCACGGCGATGTGCTCGCACAGTACGGGGCGTTTCAGCGCATACGAACTTTTGAGCACCAGAGCGTCGTCGCTCGGCGTGTTTATCTTGCAGTTGCTCACAGTCAGATATTTGCAGCAGTCGATGTCGAAGCCGTCGCGGTTGGTGTCGATTGTGACGTTGTCCACCGTGCCGATGTCGCATCCGGTCATGATGATGGCGAAATGGCCGCCGCGGAATATGGTTATGTCGCGGATGAGCACGTTGCGGCATTCCTTCAGTGCTATAGCTTTGTCGCCCGTTCCGATACTTCCTCCCATCAGGTTTCCTGCTTTCTCCGTGTCCTTTTTCGTCAGTCCCTTTCCGTCAATCATTCCGCGTCCTGTGATGGAGACGTTCTGCTGTCCCACGGCCCAGATGAGGCTGTTGTGGAAATAGGTGTGGCCTCCGTCCTGATAGGCCGGACCCTCCCACGGCTCGGATTCGTCGTATGCTTTCATCGAACCAGGTGCGGCGACGATGGTCGCTCCGGCCGAGATGTGAAGTTCGACGTTGCTTTTCAAGCGGATGCTGCCGCAGAGATATGTGCCTGCGGGCAGCACCACTCGGCCGCCGCCATGGGCCACGCATGAGTCGATGGCACGGTTGATGGCCCCGTGGTCGAGCGTCTTTCCGTCACCCGCGGCCCCGAAGTCTCTCACGTCATAGTCGCCTGCGGCCTGCGCGCCGAGGCTCACGATGAATGTTAACAGTAAAAGGATTTTCTTCATTTTGTTATTGTTTTTTTTTGTTGTTTGCTTTTATGATATTCAAAGATGCGAAATTTCCAGCACAAAAACAAATATTCCTTTTTAATATTGAAATATTTGTTACAAGCCGTAACGGCATTTAAACCGATACTCTCCCGAGCCGATATGCTTAACCCGACCGTTCGGCAGATGTACTTCAGCCGTGGTATTGGCAGGGATGCTGACATTCCAGACAATCTTCCCGTCATATCTTTTCCAGTTGCTTCGTATAATGCCGTATGGTGATGGGTGGGCAACTGTGATGCTTTCAAGTTTTCTGACGGAAAAGTCGGGCTTAAGAATGATATGACGGAAGCCGGGGCGGCTGATATCCGGCCGTATTCCGCCCAGCCGTTCATAGCACCAGGGTAGAAGGTCGCCGAGCAGCATCACATGATTGCCGCTGTTCATAGACGGATTGGCAGTGTCACCGTTCCATAGTTCCCAAATGGTTGTGGCGCCTTGCCGTACCATATATCCCCATCCGGGATATGTATCGGATGTGGCCATGGAATAAGCCATGTCACCATGACCGGAGTCGGACAACCACCGCATGAGCCACTGTATGCCGATCACTCCTGCGCCGATGTTTCCGTTGTGCCTTTTGGTGATTGTGCTGACAATGCTGTCGGACAGCGCTTCGGCGTGGTTCTGCGGAACGATTCCCATTGCCAGCGGCAATAGATTGGCGGTAACGGTGCCGTTGGCATAGCGTTCGTCGACAAAGAACGTGTCGTTGACAGCCATGGTCATGGCATCGGCCTTGTGGCGGAAATATTTTGCATCTGTCGTATGGCCCAACAACGATGCGTAGCCCTCCATCATGCGACACAGATACAGATAATATGCCGATGCAATCAGCCGACCGTCGGTTTGTCTTGCGGGGTCTTTGCTGTGGACAAGTGTTGGCGATTCCGGCGGCACACACCAGTCGCCATAGCGGTCGTACTGTATCAAACCATCTCGCTGGTGTTTCTTTCCGACATATTCCATGAATCGCTTTATCGGTTTGTAGCTCTCCTGCATTGGGCGCAGGTCGCCGTATTGGCGGTATAGCATGTCGCATGCGAAAGGCAGTGCCGCGGGCCATGTCACATTGCCGTTGTATAGTCGCCAGTAGGCCGGAGCCACATCACTGATACATCCGTCGCTGCGTTGCGACTGACATATGTCAGCCACCCATTTTGTATAAAGACTATGGCAGTCGATCGTGTAGCTCTCACCGAAACATCCCGTAGTGCGGTCGCCCAGCCAAGGCATGCGCTCGTCACGTTGCGGGCAGTCGACGGGCATGCCCTTGTAGTTGCTCCTTATGCCGCGGCGCGCACATGACATGATGTCGTTGAGCATGGTGCTGCCGTCGGTAGTCCTGGCATGGAAGTCAGTGTTGTTGTCGTCCATGCGGTCGGCTATCAGTTCGCGCACAATGTCGTCATCGGTCAATGGTCCTGTACCCGTTATCTCGGCATAGCGGAATCCGTAGTATGTGAACTCCGGTGCCCACTCTCGCGGCTGTCCGTCGGAGACATAGCGCGCCGTTGCCTCGGCGCTGCGCAGATTGTCGGTGTATAGCGTACTGTCGCCGCGGCCCAACCGTTCGGCATGGCGTATGACGATGGTGTCGCCTGTCCTGCCTCTCATCATCATGCGTATGCGGCCGGCACCGTTGGTTCCAAAGTCTGCGATATACCGTCGGCCGTATCGACGTAAAGTCACTGGACGGTTTTTCTCATATACTTCCATTGGCGGTGTTATATTTCCGCGTAGTCGTCCGCCGGGGGCTTCCACGTTGCGGGCTTTCATCCACTTGCTGTCATCATATCCCCATTCCGTCCATCCTGCAAGCAGCCTGCGTGCATCATAGAGTTCTCCGTCATATTCGTTGGCATAGCGAACGGGCCCCTCGGCACTGATGCGCCATGTGCTGTCAGCAGACAGAGTGTCCGTGTGTCCGTCGGTATATTCGACAAACAGTGTTGCCATGAGCTTGGGATATCCGTAAGTGACGCGAACGTTTGTCTGATAATTCTGCGTTTGGGCGAAATAATGGCCGCCGGCCAGTGCTACACCAACAGCATTTTGCCGTCTGATGAGTGTCGTCACGTCGTATGTGTTGTATATAACGGACTTCGTATAATCCGTGGGTGCCGGTGTCAGTTCGTTGCCATTACCTATGCGGTGTCCGTTGATATATAATGTATATAGACCGAGACCGCAGATGTGTATTGTGGCGCGGCGTATGCAACAGCCGGCTGTCTCGAATTCTCGTCTGAGGTATCGCGAGGCTATCCGGCTGTGACGGCTGTCGCTCTCGTCGGGCAGTAGTGAGTCGAGACCTATCCAGTGGCCTTGCCATTGGCCGGGACACATCAGCCCGGTGCTCCAGCTGGACACGTGGCTCCATTCTGTTGTTCCGCGGTTGGTGGCCACCCTCACTTTCCAGAAGTATTCGGTGTCGGGCCGCAGTGAATGGCCTTTGAAGGCAACCCACTGTGATGAGTCGGATATGACAGTGCCGCTGTCCCATACGTCACCTACTCCACGCTCTATATTTCCCATAGATGACGCAACAAGTATGCGGTAGGAGCGTTGGACAACATTGTTGCGGTCAGACTTTATCTGCCATCCGAAGCGTGGTGTCTCAACATCTATGCCGACTGGATGTGTCTGTCCTTCGACGGTGAGGCGGAGCAGTGAAATCCGGGCTTGTGCAATAGTGCCGGTCAGTACTATCGCGGCAAGCAATAAAACTATTGTTCTCATATATTGTTTGAGTTGTCTTTTCTTTTATTATATGGGCAACAAATCATCGGTTATAGTTTGGACAGCTTGAAGCCGTCAATGTCCGGTGCCCAACCGTATGGATTGCCCATCTCGATGGTATTATATCCCGGATGAAGTGTGATGGGAACGGTTACTTCGGCCATGCTGCCCGTGTCGGAAAGCCGGTCAAGACGTGTCGGTTTGCCACCGTTAACGGAAATCTCAAGTGCACGACGCGCGGCAGGGACATATCCCACAGTGAGGAGATAGCGGCCTCCGAGGTCGCTCCAAACGTCGGTCCAGCGGGCAGTGTTCTCCGGCCGGCCGCCGAGATATGACACCACCATACCGCCGGAGGCAACTTCGTTGCGGGCGTAGAGAACTTGAAATTTGCGTTTTCCGAGGGCGTCGAAACACGGAAGATAGGCCCATTCTGCCTCATATCGTGATGTCTCTATGCGACGTTTGGTCTCGGCACGCATGATGAGGACACTGCGTCCTGGTAATGTCGAGACAATGCTGTCGCGTACGTTTTTCATGTCTTTGCGGTTCACGAGGTCGCGTAGCCTGACTTTGCCTCCGAGACCAAGCTCGGACAGCGCAACATTGAAATGGCACGCGGAGTCCGACGGATTGTATAGTGCCACAGCCTGTACTGTCCCATGGCGCCGTTCAATGTCTTTGGCCAGCACATATCCCTCGCCGCAACGCGCTACGACGCGGGCCTGAAGTCCGAGCGTATCCTGGTTGAGGGCAATCAGTTCCGGATTGGAGAGCAGACGGAGCGACGGTTCAGAGATTTTGGTGAGATCGCAGCCGATGAGCAGCGGCGAACTCATGATGCACCACATGCCGAAGTGAACCTCCTCTTCGTTGTCCGTCAGTCCGCGACCTATCTCAAGCATGTCCATGTCGTTGTAGTGTCCGGGGCTGCAATAGGCCGACAGATACATGTTCTTGCCGATGATGTCTTTCACCGATGCCCACCGCGGACGTATGTCCTGGCTGATGCGCCACGATCCCGCCAGTTCTTTTGCCCATGTACCGGGGAAAGTCCAGCGACAGATGTTCATTCTCACGTCTCCATGTCCGGCGCGCACGAAGGCGTCGCGGATTTCCGTATATCGCCGTTGTTCGTCAAGGTTGAGTTCATGTCCGGCTCCGCAGTAGTCGATCTTGATGAAGTCGAAGTTCCATTCGCCGAAATAGAGGCGTGCGTCCTGCTCCTCGTGACCGTAGAGTCCGGCCCCGAAACCGTTCTCATCGTTGTCATAGCGCGAGCCACAGGTGTTGGCTCCGGCGTCCGAGTAGATTCCGGCCTTGAGCCCGAGCGAGTGTATATGGTCGGAGACGCAGCGCATGCCTCGCGGAAAGCGTTGCGGATGGGGGTGCATCAGGCCGGTTGAGTCGCGCCACCCGAAGAATCCGTCGTCGACGTTTACCTGTCGGTAGCCTGCACGTGAAAGTCCTGTGGAGACGAGCGCGTCGGCCTGACGCATGATGAGCGAGTCGCTGATGTTGACCCGATATGTGTTCCAAGAGCTCCATCCCATCAGTGGCGTGGAGCCGTCGGCTGTGGCGTGCATGACCATGCAGACCACAAATGTTGACAGCAAAAGGATTTTCCTCATTTCGTTATTGCTTTTAAGTTATTGTTCTTAGTAAAGCGGGGATTATATGTCCGCCGCATGGCCTCAAACAAATCCCGCAAGTTCCGGGCGAGTCTGTGCTACAGTACAAAAGTACGGAGAAATGAGGTCTCTGAATATGTATTTTCGTACCAAAATCGGTAATTATGTACGATTTCGTATTTTTCGGTGATCTTGTTGTCCGCTGACAATACAGGATAAGCATTTCTTCCGATGGATGCCGGTGGTGCGTTCTATTCCCAAGATAGTCAACACGGGTAGAGTGAAACCTGTCTTCTGCAAAGAAAGATGTGGAAAAACGTTCGCTCCTACGGATTTCACGGCGGTTGAATTTCACAGTCGTGGCTTTCCTCAACAGTTTAGAATGGCATCCGTGCTATATGCGTTATGTACCGAAATTGAATAGTTCCTTACAAAATCCTGTATGAATAAACTTCCGTTTTAGCGAAAATCCGGGGCTTTCCCGAAGCCTTAATGGCCTCGTGGGGCTGTGGTGAGGTGTGACAGATGTGATGTCCGGCCGCCATTTCTGAGCCGGGAGAGCCTTACGGCTTTTCCGGAGTGGGAAAGATACGCTGTTTTTGGTTGGTGATTTTGTCATGAAAAGTTATCGTTTTCCTGCCGTAAGGGCCTCCTTGGGTTGCAACGGGGCTGCTCTTGTGTTGCAACGGTGGCCCCGTTGCATTGCCGTAAGGGCCCCGTTGCAGAGCCGGGAGGCCCTTACGGGATGACTGTCCGGCCGTCGTAGGAATATGGCGGGATGGCGGTGGTTTTGAAGGCGCTGAGGGACAGCTGGTTACGAAAAGTGTAAATATTCTATCACGATGTCCCCTGATTTTTGATATGTCAATGCTTGCGATATTTGGAGGCACGCCGGAAATTTTTTTAAAAGTACCCCTAAAAAATGGTCTTAAATTCAGAAAAAATAAAACAGTGCCGAGGGTATGACGCAAAATCTCTTATTTAATTTATTGCAATAGGTCGTCTGCAACAATTAGTTATACTTTGACACACCTTCGTCTCCGTGTTCAAGATCATGTTAAAATGTTTTCATGAAGCCCTGTTTAATGTAACGCTTTGCGCTTTTGCATCTTTGCATTTACATCATACAGAATAAAAAACGTGCCGGTATTGCGGTTATGCCGTGAAAAATTGTTATATTTGCAATCATGAGACTACGCGGAAAAAAACTACTGAAACATATACTGCTGCTGACGGCCTTCATCCTGTTTTCAGCGGCAGACACACAGGCCGTTGATATCAACAGACTCGTGCTTTCGGCCAAGCGCATCTCGTCGGTCGACGGGCTATCGGGAAACACCGTCTATGACATTGTTCAGGACAGCTGCGGCTTCGTATGGATGGGAGCTGCATACGGACTGTGCCGTTACGACGGCTATTCGTTCGTCAACCACTATTCGCTCGGCAGCGACCCGACGCGCAGGATTGACGCCACTACGGGCAATCTCTATCACGACGCCCCCAACGCCCGGCTCTGGGTCCACACCTCCACGTTCGTATTTGCCTGCTACGACCTGCGTCAGGGCCGATTTACCGACTATACGGGACGGGGCGACGAGACGCGGCCGTTCCGCCGTTTTTTGCGCTCGGGCGGTGATATGTGGATGTATGACACCCGTTCGGGAATCCGCCATGTGGCATGCCGCGACGGCCGGTTCGTCTGCACGGACTATAACAAGGAGAATGGCCGTCTGCCGAGCAATCATGTTACGCGTCTCGTTGAAGACGGCCGCCACAACATCTGGGCGCTCACCGATGGCGGACTGCTGCGTATCGGCTCTGACGGAAAGGTGACGACAGTGGTGGCCGGCCGCCACTACATCATGGGCAACGTCTACGGCGGTAACGTCCTTTGCCTCTCCTCAGGCAACAGGGTTGAGCTTTTTTCGCCCGCCGGACGCCTACTGCGCAGCATGGTTATCCCCGAGGAACTGGGAGCCGTGAAAACCATCAGGAGCAATTTCGTGTGGCAGGACCGCTGGATGATATTCAGCGGCGAGACCTACGCGATAGACCTCCGTCTTTTCCAGGCGTCGAAACCAGCCGACCTTCAGGTGTCCAACGGCCTCCTGCTCGACTCTATGGACGGCTATTTCTTTGAGTCCAACAAGAGCGGCGACCTCTGGATATTTCCTCCCAAGGGCGAGGTCCGGAAGCTGTCGCTTCTGAAGGACATCCGGCTTACGGTGGAGCGGCAGCGGAAATATAACATACGGCGAGGCCGCGACGGCCTGTTCTATATCGCCTCCCACGGCAACGGCCTCTTCATCTACGACTTCCCTACGGGGGCGTTGCGACATTTTTCGGCAAACGACGCCCAGGCTGTGATTGACAACGACTTTCTCACCAACATCACCATCGGCCGCGACGGCTGTCTTTGGATTGCTCAGGAGTCTGCCGGCGTTTCGCGCATAGCTGTTTCCGAGCAGTCGGTGGCCGAGTTTGTTCAGCCCGTTCCGGGGCTGAAGAGCACCTGGGCCAACAACGTCTGCATGGTTGCGGCGGCTGCTGGCGACGACGGGCGTGATGTCATATTGGCCACGAAGGACAACATGATGTATTCGTTTGATGTTGACGGCGCCCGTATGACGCCCATCGGTGAGACGGCCGGCAGCGTCATGGCGCGCATGACAGACAGCGGCGGCCATGAGTGGCTCGTCACGCGCGGCGGCGGACTGTATGTTGACGGACGCCGCTACAGCAAGCATGACAGCGGCCACCACATTCCTACGAACGACCTTTATGACATTTGGGAGGACCGTCACGGGCGCGTCTGGATGGCATCATACGAGAACGGACTCGTCATGACGCGCTATGAGAAGGACGGCCGTCTCAGGTTCCGCTCGCTCCTGAACCGCAATATCAACGAGGCGCGGCTTCACCAGTTCGAGCCGGGGCCTGACGGATGGCTGTGGATAGCGTCGTCAAACGGCCTCTATGCCGTGGACACCAAGCGCCGCGAAATCACCAACGACGACTTCATCTGCTTCAACACCACCGCCGGAGGGTTTCCTTACGACGAGATGCGCTGTATGTTCTACGACGGGCGTTATCTTTGGACGGGCGGCAAGGGCAGTGGTGTTGTGCGTTGCCGTTTCGGCCGTGGCATGAGCCTTGAGGAGACGGTTGCCGTCACCACTACCGAGGGACTGGCCGACAACAGCGTCTCCGCCCTGCAGGCAGACCGTCATGGAGCCATCTGGGCTGCCACGGAGAACGGTCTTTCGCGGATCTACGACAAGGACATGAAGGTGAAGACCTATCGCTTCGGCAAGTCTTTCGAACGTAACATCTATTCTGAAAACTGTGGCATGCAGCTTTCAGACGGCCGTCTGCTCTTCGGAACGCGCAGCGGACTGACCGTAATCACACCGCCGGAGGATGATGGCGGTGATGCCGCGATGCCCCCACGGGTCTGCATCACCGACATCAGCATAAACGGTGTGTCTGCTGCCGACGGCGTGTTGCTGAAGCGTGCCGTCTGCTATTCGGACGTAATACGTCTGCGTCATAACGAAAACACCCTCTCTCTCTCGTTTTCCAATTTCGAATATGCCGGCATAGAGTCAGCCCTCTATCAGTATTTTCTTGAGGGTGTGGACGAAAAGTGGCATCCTATGACCAGTGTCAGCCGTGCCGACTATGGCAATCTCAGTCCGGGCACATACGTCTTCCATATACGCTCTCTTGTTGACGGCCGTTGGGGGCCGGAACGCCGGTTGACCATCATCATTGCCCAGCCGTGGTACAACACATGGTGGGCATGGCTGATTTACATCGGCGTATCAGCTGCGCTTGGCATATACATATATAATAATGCACGCGAGCGACTGCGGCTCCACCAGCAGATGCGTCTTGAAAAACAGCTCACGGAGTTTCGTCTGAGCTTCTTTACGAGTATCACCCACGAGTTCCGTACGCCGCTTGCCATAATCCAGTCGGCTGTGGAAAAACTCGGCGACGGCGAAGTACGCCCGTCGCGTGCCGCTTTGCAGACCGCCCGTCGCGGAACGCGGCGCCTGCTCCGTCTGGTAGACATGCTGATGGAATTCCGAAAAATCAGCACCGGCAACATGCGTCTGCAGATAGAGGAGGACGATATCGTAGGGTTCATACGTTCTATATATCAGGATTTCTGGAGCATAGCCCGTCACAAGGAACTGCAGACAACGTTCACGCCATTTGCAAAGAACCACACGATGGTGTTCGACAAGAGGATGGTGGAAATGATTGTGTACAATCTGATGAGCAATGCCGTCAAATATGCTCCCGAACACGGCCATGTCTCACTGGTCGTGCGTCTGGAGAGCACCGGCCTTGTAGTCACGGTTGAGGACAACGGCCCCGGTATAGGGGAAGAACAGCAGAAGTGTCTCTTCCAGCCGTTCATGCACGGACTTGTATCGCAGGGCGGAATGGGCATAGGGCTGTATATGGCCCATAGAATGGCCGTTCTCCATCATGGTTCCCTCAGCTATCGTAGGGTAGGGCCGGACGGCGGTTCCGTCTTTACGGTCGTACTTCCTGCCGATGCTTCCGCATATCAGGCCGATGACTTCAAAAAAACGATGGCCGTTGACACGTCGCGGTCCGAAAGAGATTCCGCCGCCTATGAGGAGACAATAAGGGAATTGGGCCCGAAAGCTCTCAACGACATGACCGTGGCTATAATCGAGGACGACCCCGATATGATGGAGCAGATCAGCAGTGAGGCCGGCCGCTATTTCCATACGGACTGCTATGCCACGGGACAAGCGGCTCTCGACGGTATTGCAGCCCGTCGCCCCTCGTTGGTTATATGTGACGTGATGTTGCCCGACATGAGCGGCTATGATATTGTCAGACAACTGAAAGGCAAAGAATCCATGGCATCGTTGCCCGTAATCATGCTGACTGCTTTGGATGACGACAGTCACCGGCTGAAAAGTTACAATGCCGGGGCTGACGACTATATGATCAAGCCATGCAACTTCCGTCTGCTCATTGCGCGGGCCATCCAGCTGATAAAGAATGTCCGGAAGCAGGAAACGGTGCCGTCGCAGCAGTCTCCTTCTTCCGGACCGGTAGTCGTTCCGTCGCAACCTCAGTTGATAACGTCGCAGGCGGACAAAGTTTTTCTCGACCGTATAGCGGCCATAACGGCCAAACATATTTCCGACCCCGACTTCACCGTGGACCGTCTTGCCGAAATGCTTGGCATGGGCCGGACGAAGCTCTTTGCCAAGACAAAGGAGCTGACAGGAATGTCTCCAAACAAGTATCTGCAAAATGAGCGTATGTCCGTTGCCGCCGGATTGCTGTCCGAAGGCCGGCTGACGGTGGCTGAGGTGAGCTACCGTGTGGGCATAAGGGACGCGTCGTATTTCAACAAGTGTTTTAAGGCGAGATATGGAGTTGTGCCCAGCAGATATAAAGGTTAGGGGCCGTGCCGGACAGTTTTATTCCGGCACGTAGATAATCTGACCGTTGTCCAGCTGGTAGGCCGTGCCGAGACGCTTGCCCTGCGTTCCGTCGCCATCGGCTTTTTGGCCTGACGCCTTGTAGGTGTTGATTTCCTTTCCCTCTTTGGTTATTATTTCCATGTCGTCTTTTCCCGGATTTTTCACGATGGTGAAGTCTTCCTGTCCGAAAACCTCGGTCATGTTCATGTGCATGACCATGGCCACCATGAGCGAAACGGCAAAGACCATTGCTACGTCGAACAGATTGACAACAACACTCAGCGGATCGCTGTCGTCGTGCTTGAGCAGGCCCATCCTGCGGCGCCGCTGTCTCATGCGTCCCTCCTTTCTTCCTTTGTGGAGCAGACGGTGCGTGCCACATAGTCCAGATTGTTGATGTCCTTGGCATACCAGCGCTGTTTGGTCTGTGCCGTTGTCAGTCCCACGGCACTGATCACGAGACCGACGACTGTTGATGCGAACACCACCTGCATGTTGTAGGCCATGCCGGAAATGTCGCCGGAGGATAGTCCGACGAGTGCCGGACTCATGGATATGAGCGTACCGATGAGACCGAGAATCGGGCCTATTTTTGTCAGGATATGCGCCATGTTGATGTCCTTGGCGGCCTCGGCCTCAAACTTTGCTATCATGTAGTCGGCATAGTCGTCAGTGCGTGGTGCTGCCAGCAGGTCGGAGAGGTAGAGTGTGAAGAGTGAGTCGGGATTTGACGGCAGGAGTTTGCGAAGTCCGTCAACATTGTCTGGTGTCAGTCCCTTGATAACGTTGTCAAACCGCCTGCTGTTTTTGCGCCGTGTCATATACGCGCTGTATGTTCCGCCCGCCATGAGGAGCGCGCGGAAAAAGAATACGATGAGAAGAATCACGTCAGGGATCAGCAGGCTGTTGGCTATCCCGAAAAGAGCTTTTGATATTATTTCCATAATGCAGTTGTTTTGTTTTTATTCCGTTTGGGATTTGTTTAAATGTGGTAGTTGTATTAATATGTTATTAATCCGGTTGTCGTATTGTTTCTTGTTTGAGTGAAGCCTACTTCATTCCCTTGAACCTCAACCTTCCGATAATCCTTTCTCCTGTCGCCCCGGCCACAAAGAGCACGGCGAAGAGAGCCAATGCGGCGGCGAGCGCCTTGACGTCAAGTGGAGTTTCCTTTACCTTATATACGATACTGCTGCTTTCCGTAGACGCCAGACCGAGCACACATACGAAACAGGCAACGACGAGAAGCATCTCCACGCGGCTCTCGTCCGGCGGAAGCAGAACGCTCATCGTCCGTGCCACGAGCGGCAGTCCGATGAACATCGCTGCTGCCATGGCGTGGATGGTGACGGCGAAGTCCGTGCCGACGGCCGTGAACATGGCCTGTGTGAGCAGATAGAAGGCCACGGGAAATATCAGCAGGCTGGGGTAGAAGCGCAGCAGGGCCACCGATATGCGGCGCACGACGCCCGACGGGCGTTTCGGCGGAGTCTCATAGACGCCTTGCAGCCAGCATATAACGAAGGCAAAACATACAGCCGACTCTATGGTGACGATGACGGCCATGTCCTGTAGAGCTGCCGTATTCTGAAGATAGTCGGCAATCTGTGTTTTCGACTGTGACATGGCTGCTTCACCGGCGTATTCTACGAACGCCGCCACTACGGCCCCGAAAGCCATGCGGCCGCGCCACGGCCACAGGCTCAGTTTCAGGGAACAGCCCAGAATGATGAATATTATCAGTGCATATATTATCAGATCCATCTGTCTTGCTCCGTTATTTGTTGTCGCTATCGCGCTTGCGGCGCATCATTATCACTGCTCCGACGAAAGCCACTACGACAATGACTACTACGGCGATGCCGCCCGCGGCGCTACGGCTCTCCGCCTCCGGTGCTGCCGTGGTTGTCTCGCGCTCCATCACCATTGCCTTCTTGTCACCGGACGACGGCTTCGTTTCGGCCATACGGCGCATATCTTGTTCGTATGCATTGGCTGCCTGTTTCCCGGCATTTGCGGAGATGAACTTGCGGAGTAGCGGATTGCCACCCTCAAAGGCAGAACCTGACGGACCGTATTTGCTGACGAACGACGTGTGGAGGCGCGCAATGTCAGCCAGCTGTTCCTTTGTCGCCTTCCAATATCCCTTGCGTGCGGTCTCCATCATGGTGGCTGTAATTTCCATCATTGCCGCCGGATTGGTTTCACCCATGGCTTCATGTATTCCCAGGTTGTGGCTGTCCTTCACGTAGACGTCATATATCTCGTCCCACATCTGTTTCGTAACGGCCTTCGGTTTCATGACATTCCATCCGTATGTGTTGCGCACCATCTCGGCCAGGGCGTCTGTCGATGTGGCTCCGCCATTCATGGCCTCCTTGATGTATGAAGGATTGAAGAGTTTTGTGCGTGCTTCCACGGCAATGGCGTCCTTTGAATCCTGCATCCGGTAGCCGTTGCGGTTGCGGTAGTCGCTGAAGTAGGCGTCCGGATCCTTGCCGGTAATGTTTCGTATGGCGAGGTTCATTCCGCCCATGAACTCGTAGACATGGTCGAGACTTAGAGCACCCCACGAGTTGTTCTGCCTGGGCTGTACTACAACATCGGTGCGTGTCAGGGCTGCGGCGAAAGCCTCTTCGGCGTATGCCGACCATTTTGTTTCGTCACCGTAGAAGGCGCCCATGTTGCTGACATACTGACGGGCAACTTCGCTTTCGTCGTTCCAGGCGTTGCCCTGTTCCACCATTCCCTGAATGCCGGAGCCGTAGCCGCCGTTCAGTCCGCCGAACACGCGGTAGGCAGAGAGCTCGCGCGCCTCTTTGGGAGACACGCCTTTGTCTATCAGATAGCGTTCGCTTTCCTCCACACCCTTGCGTACCATGTTTTCCGTGTCGCCGTCGTCGGCTGTCGCCGCCATTGCCACGGCACGGTGGATGAGGAACAGGCGTGATGCCGCGAGGTCGCGGAGCTGGCCTGAAGTCTGGACCACAACGTCGATTCTGGGCCGTCCGAGCTGTTCGGCTGGTATGAGGCGCAGATCGTTCACGCGGCCGAAGCGGTCGCGCACAGGCTCCACGCCGAGCATGTAGAGCACCTGTGCTATCGTAGCTCCTCCCGTCTGGATAAATTCTCCCGACCACAGCGTATAGCTCACTTTGCGCGGAAACTCACCGTTATGAGCCTTGGCGTAGTCGTCTATAGTGTTCTTCGCCAGAGTTATACCTTTCTCCCACGCATCTTCCGAAGGAGTTTCCTCCGCGTTTATGGCAAAGAGGTTGCGGCCTGTCGGCAGCGTGTTCGGGTTCGCTATCGGATCACCGCCTGGTGACGGCGCCGTGAATCCGCCGTTGAGAGCGTTCATCAGCGCGTCAATTTCCGTCTGCGGACTTTCCTGGAGCATGCGGCGGTAGGCCGTCACGTTCAGCAGTGCGCGTTCAATGTCGTCGACAGCCAGTGCAAGGTCTGTGTTCTCATTTTCAGCAGCTTCCTGTTTCTCGACTGCGGGCTTTGTCTTTCCCATAGCTTCACGCATCTTCTTGATTGCTTTGGGGCTTGCTCCCATCTTCTGTGCCACCTTGATCATCATTTCCGGATCTTTCTTTGCGAGCATTTTGCGCATTTGGTGGCGCATGAATTTGGCTACGATGCCGTTTTTCGGTTCGGCTATCGGCCCGGTTGTTTTAGGCTTCATGCTCGCTGGGCCAGTTGATTTCGCGTCTTTTTTTCCTGCCGCTTTCATCATGGCCAGCATGCCTTTTGGCGCATTCCGTCTTGCTATTATCTCGCGGCAGCGGCTGAGTTGTTCCTTGTCGATGCCTGCCACGCGGCATATCAGTTCGTCCGTCACGTTTCCGTTTCCGTCATAGAGCTGTTCCACAAGTCGTTTTGCGGGAGCCATATATGTGTCGTTGAAGAGCATGTTGCCCGGTTCCACGCCCTTGCGTACGCGTCCCGTCTGCCGGTCGATGTTGTATTTGCAATAAGCTATAGGGTCGGTTGTCATGGCGAATACCGACGTGCGTATGTCGCCGGCTGCGTATGGAGTGCCAAGCCTATATGGTGTTCCACACATCTTTTCGTTCATCAGCTCTTCGGCGTATGTCTCTATTCGGTTGATGTCGTCATCGTTGTAAGTCGTTTGGGCGTCTGTTGACAGTCTGAGGTCCTTGTCAATTCCCAGCGTAGCCACGGCCTGTTTGATTTTTTCGGCCGTTGCCGTCTTGTTCTCCGTTTTTGCGGAATATTCACGGAGCAGTTTTTCGAGTTGCTTATATGTGTCGCGCAGATTGCTTTCGTGATACGGCGGAGTCAGATGAGACACCATCTGGGCATACGAGCGGCGCTTTGCTGTCATGGCTTCGCCCACGTTGTCGATGGTGTAGAGATAGAAGTGAGGCAGTTCGCCGACGAGCCGGTCGGGCCAGTCGGCCGACGACAGCGCCACCTGCTTCTTCGGTGTGAACTCGAGACTTCCGTGAGTGCCGAAGTGAATAAGTGCGTCGGCGCGGAACCCATGCTGTATCCAGAGATACGGTGCTATGTAGCTATGTGGCGGAACCTCATCCGTTCCGTGGACTATGCGGAATTCGTCCTTCCCCTCGCCGGCCATTGGCTGTGGCAGGATGACCACATTTCCGTATTGCAGACGCGGAAATGCCAGTTGTCCGTTGTCCGTACGGAGTATGTTGTGGTCGCCGGGAAACTCTCCGAACGTCTTGTTCACAGCGTCTATGCGGTCGGCGCGCAACGACGTTCTGCACCATCCGTCATATTCGTCACGGTCCACCAGCTGCGGATTCCCGTTGCGGAGGAAATTTGCGGCGCTGCCTGCTGCAAACGAATTGAATATCGAGCCGCGCTCGTCTATCTGCTTTTCAAATTCAGACAGATTGGTAGGCAGTCCGTCGAGCCGGTATCCCTGCGCCTTCATGTTGCAGAGAAAGCCGTAGAGTGAGGGCACTACATCAAGTCCGCTGGCCACGAGTTTTGCCTGGCCCGGCCCCTTGAAGTAGGCGATGGCCACACGCTTGTCGGCATTCTGCTTCGTGCGAAGGGCCATATATCGGTCAACCGTAGCGATGAAACTTTCGAGACGTTCAGGAATTGCGTATGATTTCAGTAGCCCGTTGTCGTCCCGTTTCTGGGCAAAGAGCACCTGAGTGCGTATGGCTCCGTCGATTTCCGGTGTCACTACGCTCTGTGAAAGAAATCCGCCCATCATTCCCATGGCGTCGTCTTCCCATTCGGCTGCCTCACCGTTGATGGTCAACGGGTCAAAGAGTAGCGTGTTGTTGGCTTTGAGCAGTTCCACCATGTCGTCGCCAAGCCGTCCGTGGGCAAGATTGACCACCGCTTCCGGGCGTATTTCCGCCACATAGTCGGTGAGACGGGCGAGCGACGTGACCGGATAGACGTTATATCGTTTTGTGGCCACGAGTGCCTTGATGAGGTCAGAAGGGTCGGCAATCTGTCCCGTCACGATGATGCGTCGGCCGCCTTCCACATATATTCCTGCGCTTTTCATATAGCGTTCATAGTCGGCAACAGACGTGAAACAGCGTTCCTCGTCGGCCTCGGGAAAGTACAGAAAGTCCGTAGGCTTCTCCTCCGGAGCCTCCGGGGTGTCACAGAAAGCCGCCTTCCCGTCGATGTTGCGTCGCAGGAATCGCAGCAGATTGCGGTAGTTGGCGCGCCCTCCGTGCATCATATACTGCTGTACGGTAACGGTTTCGTCGACCGTAAGATTGGTAATGTTGTTGTCCGGGTTGGTGGCCATCGTCGTATAGACGGGCGTTCCGCCTTCGGCCAGCTGCTGCAGATGGGCGCGCTGTTCGGCTGTGATGTTGAGGCCCATGCCGTTGACGAAGACGATGTCGTAGCTGTCGAGGTCGCCTATGTCGTCCGTCGCGACGTCAAACAGGCGTACGAACGAATTGTCGTTTGCCTGCGAGAAGCTCTGCAGGGCTATCGGCTGGAAGTTTACGAAGGCAATGTATGTGCGGGAAAACCACACGTTCCATACGCTGATGGCGCAGGCAATGACGGCGACGGAGGCCAGAATGACGGCGAGGCGTCGTCGGGAGAGTCTTATGTTAATCATAAAGAATTATTTGTTTTTAATGTTCATTATGTCTATTTCCTGTTGAAAAGTTTCTCTATGTCCACGGCGACGGTAGCGCTGAAAGTGGTTCCTTCCGTCACCGGAGAGTTGTATTCGTAGGTCTTTGGCCGATAGTTGAACAGATTGTCGGCTGTCAGTGTGAGTCTGAAAGCGTTGAAGAAACGCTGCGATAGAGCCAGTTTCCATATCGTGTATGCCGGCGATGAGGCCACCTCATAGCTGTTGTAGTCGCTGTCGGCAAAAGTGTGGTAGCGGACCGACGAGAGATAGCGGCCGGAGAGCATTACGTCAAATTCATAGTTGCGCAGAACTTTCCGGTAGTCAATCTTGGCAGTCAGCGAGTGGGGACGTGAGTCTGACGTGTTCGGTTGTCCGTTGCGGGTGAACTCGTGGAAATAGGCATAGGCCACCTTCGCCCCGATTCCGCAGGGATAGCGTGCCGCTACGGAGACATCCGTTCCGAGCAGATTGCGTCCGCTGACATTGTGATAGACCATTGCTCCGCGTCCGTTTTCGCGCGTTGGGTCCCACAGGGTGGTTATTTCGTTGTCCATGATGTTGTAGTAGCCGGTGGCCGTCAGGCTGTAGCGGCTGTGGGAGTATTCGGCCGAAAGGGCGAAACTGTGGCTGCGTTCAGCCGTCAGGTCGCGGTTGCCGTAGATGGTGAAGATGTTGGCCATGTTGAAGTTCATATACATCTCCTTGAGAGTGGGAGCCTTGAAGCCGCCGGAATAGGATCCGCGCATCCTGAGCCGGCCGAGACTGTACATGGCGGCGAGTTTCGGAGTGACGTTCCATCCTGATTTGGACATCCAGTCGGCGCGCAGTCCGCCGATAACGGTCCAGTGGCTGCCGAGAGTCAGCTCGGCCTGTGTGAATATGTCGGCCGAATACTGTGAGTGGTCAGTTCCGGCCTCAAACTGGTATGACATGAGAAAATCGCTCATGGCGTCGCCTCCTGCCGTGAGTGTGACGTTCTGTCCGAGGGGCATGGTGTAGAGCGCGCGCAGCGTGTTCTGCACGTTTTTGTATTCAATGAAGTCGGAAGAGATGGCCGGATAGAAGTTGCTTTTGTCATATCTGTCGAACGTGTAGGAAACGTCAATGTTTCCCCCGTCGCCCGTGGCTGACTGCAGTCGCAGCCCGCCGGAGAAATCGCGGGCGCGGTCTTTCTTGTGTTCCGACGAGTTGCGTTCGTGGAAATAGTATCCGGCGCGGGCCGTCAGCGACGTTCGGTCGGTGAACGAATATGTCAGTTTTTCCTTGAAGTTCCATTGGCGGTTTCCGTAGACGGCCATTGTGTCTGTGCCGGAGCGTCCAGTCAGGGAATAAGTGTCGGTGCTGTTTGTCTGGACACTTGTAAGGCTGTTCCAGTGTCCGCTGTTTATGCCGAGTTGTCCGCCGTGGCGCTGTTCGCCGTGGCGTGAGCCGAAATGTGTGTTCAGATTGGCTGTCCAGCGGTTGGTGGCGCGCTTCGTTATGATGTTTATCACGGCTCCGACAGAGTTTGAACCGTAGAGTGCCGATGCCGCTCCCTTGATAATCTCGATTCGCTCGATGTCGTCGGTGTTGAGCCGTAGGAAGTCTGTGTTGTCGAGCGTTTCGCCCGCCAGGCGCTCACCGTCAACGAGGAACAGTATAGCCATGCCCCCGAGTCCCTGCATTGATAGCGACACCTGCTGGTCCATGGAGAATGAGAATTCCAGTCCGGGCATTTCGCTGATGAGCACGTCCTGTATGTTGGTGGCGTCGAGTTTCTCTATCTCGTCTGCCGTTATGATTTGTGTCACCACGGGTGTGTTCCCCAGCAGCTTCGGTGTGCGTGTGCCGGTGACGGTGATGGTGTTGAGGTTGATGAGGTCTTCGCCAAGCCGGAATACCACTTGTCCGTCCGTTGTGCTCTGTGAGGGAGCCACCACTGTCTGTGTCTCCTGTCTGTAGCCGACCATCTTGGCCGTCAGCCGGAAAGTTCCTTCCGGCAGCCGTAGAGTGAAGTGGCCGCTTTTGTCGGCCTGGGTGGCTATGGGGTGGCCCTCGACGTTGATATAGGCGTAGGGCAGAGGTTCGTTGCGGTCGGTGACAATATGTCCCTTGACGATGTGTTCAGCTCCGAAGACGGTTGCCGAGAGAGTGAGGAAGAGAGTGAAGATGAGTGTGCGGAAGTTCATTGCTGGGTTGTTAGGGGATATACGTAGTCGAAGGAGACATATCCTTTCGTATCATAATTATATGGGTTGGAGAAAGCTGTGAACAGCACTGCTCCCACAGTTCCATTGGCGGTGCTCACCAGATAGACGCGGCCGGACATGGTGTACGTTGGCGGCATGGAACTGGTGTCAACGTTGAGCCATCGGCCCATGACCTTGTTGATTCGGCTTGGTGCCGTGACGAGATAGCCATCCATCATGTGGCTCATGTCCGTGGTGATATTGTCGTCCTCGTCGGGGACGTATTCGGTGGCTTCAGGCAGAGTGTAGCGTCCTGCGGCGAGGTCGTCGGTGAGGTTGTCGAGTGAAGTGTAGTTTGTTTCGATGACACCTCCGCCGTTGGTGCGGCAGTCGTAGCGGTGGAGCGCGAAGATCCATCCGTCGGGCACATTGTCCGTGTTGTCGTATGGCAGGGCGGTCTGTGTTCCTGCGGCGAGGTCGATGTAGACCCATGTGGTGTAGCTCGTGGCGTCAATATAGCTGAACGTGCCGTTGCCGGATGCCGGCGCGACGTCGGAAGGATCGTCGTAGATGCCGTCACATGACAGGAGCGGAAAGCCCGCTCCCGTCATGAACAGCATGCACAAAAGTCTGTTTTTTATTTTCATTTTAAGTCTTTTCCCGATGGATTATTCAGCTGTCGGGGCATTCCCGTTTGAAAACGTGATGTTGAGGCCGCCCATCACCGCGGGTAGTGTGAACACAACCGTGCAGGACTTGGAGTCGCCGGCGAATGTTCCTGCCATTATGCAGGCATATTCCTTCGGTTCTTTTCCTGCCATGCCGAGAACAGCCGTTCCCTCGCCGCTGAGGGCGAAAGCTCCGTTCTCTTCTTTCACTGCGGCCGATGGAATGGTCATTGTGCCCCACTGTGATGACGTCAGTGTGATGTCGGCCGTACCGTCTTCGTTGACAGTGATGTCAATCTTCTCGCCGTCTGCTACCATAGGGTCGGGGCTGTAGGCAAACGAAGCCGATGTCCATCCGGCATAGCTTCCTTCCATGCCGGCCCAGGCATATCCTGTTGGCGTAATCTGGATGTTGTCGACATTTGTTTCGTTTTCATCGTCGTCGCTGCTGCATGAGAACAGAGTTACGGCGGCCATGATAAGGAAAAGATACTGAATTTTGTTTTTTAATGTTTCCATAAATGCTTTGCTTTTTTGTTGTTTTCTAAATCGGCTGCAAAATTATCAAGAAAATATTTCGGCCACAATACTTAAAAATCGTGAAATGTTTCCGCTGTCGTTCCGCCGTCGGAGTGTCGCCGGAGGCGGTTCAGCCATTATATTAAATATGTGTCCGGTATATCATCGGTAGCGAAACATGGAAGTATCCGCATTCCGCTCATCACTATATGCTAATCATAATGAGGTATATGACAACCGGCAGATGTGATTTGTGACAATGTCCGTAGAGCCTGTAAGTCCTGACAGGACACTGGCCGACTACTCCTGAACTGTAGTTTGGAATTCGTAATTTTTATGACAAAAGGGCTAAAATCCTTGAAGAATTCTGAAATAAAAATCCCGTGGTCCGAAATTCGCGAGTTTTGCGCGTGCATCTTTTATGGCCTGACGCACAGAGTGTTGCAACGGAATTGGCGGAAGTGTGCAATAAAAACGGGCCAAAACTTCTGCCGTAAGGGCCTTACGGGGTTGCAACGGGGCCTTTGTTGCACTGCAGCGGCAGCCCCGTTGTGAGACAACGGTGGCCTTATTGCAGAGCCGTAAGGGCCTCCCGGCCCGGCGACGGTCGGATTTTTGGATGGTGATGTCGGCGAAATGTAAAAGTTTCGGATTCTCCGCTCTCTAGAATTAAATTTTTCAAGTGTTAAATTCCGTGATATTATAATTACATAACGGTGGGATGAAATCCCGGTTCCGGACGATGTCTTCTGTTGCCTGAAATGTTGCCGGACTGTCTTCGTGCCTTTGATTTGGGCTGTCGTTTATGGTAGGAAAAGAAAAAAAGCATATCTTTGCATATCATTTTCAAAATGACATTCATGTATCAATACAGCAAGACAGAGGCAATACGGCGCATGAACAGCCTGTCGGAAGCCGGACGGGAATTCATTTTCATCATTGACTATGAGCAGCAACAGGCGTATGTTGAGGAAACCTGCAATGTGGATTGCCGGGAATGTCTGTTCGATTTCGGGGGCATTGGCAACGCCGTGTCCCACAGCAACAGCGGGAGAGCCGGTGATATAACATGGAAAATATATCCGCCTTCGTTTGACGAATATAACAGCTCTTTCAATACCGTGAGAAACCATATCATGGCCGGAAACAGCTATCTGGTCAATCTGACATGCCGTGTGGCGGTAGAGACAAACCTCACCACCCGCGAGATATTCACCATCTCGAACGCACCCTACAGGCTATGGATGAAAGACCGTTTTGTCTGTTTCTCGCCCGAAACCTTCGTACGTATAGGCAGCGACGGCCGTATGAGTTCATATCCGATGAAAGGCACCATCGACGCGACGTTGCCTGATGCGCACAACCGTCTCATGAATGACGTGAAGGAGGCTGCCGAACATGCAACCGTCGTTGATCTGATAAGAAATGACCTGAGTATGGTGGCCGACAGGGTCAACGTGGCCCGATACCGCTACTGCGAACGGATAGCCACCAACAAGGGAGCCATCCTGCAGACAAGTTCCGAAATTACCGGAATGCTGCCGGCCGGCTATCCGTCACACATCGGTGACATTATCTTCAGTCAGCTTCCTGCCGGCTCCATTACCGGTGCGCCGAAACGGAAGACATGCGGAATCATATCCGAGGCAGAGACATACCGGCGCGGATTCTATACCGGTGTGATGGGACGCTGCGACGGGCGTAGCCTTGACAGTGCCGTGATGATACGTTTTGTCGAGCAGGATGCCGACGGCCGCCTTTTCTATAAGGCCGGAGGCGGAATAACGTCGAAGAGCGACGCCGAAAGCGAATACAGGGAACTTATACAGAAGATTTATGTGCCATTTTGTTGAAACCATACGTATAGACGGCGGGCAGGCAACAAACCTGTGCTATCATGAGAAAAGAATGAACGAGACGCTCCGTCGTTTGTTCAGTGACGCCGACGGCCGCCGGCCAACGGCAGACAATCGCCTGACAGATCCCCGATACAGCCTGGCGGACCACCTGTGTCTGTCACCGGATATGGATAATATCAAGTGTCGTGTGGTCTACGGCAAGGACGGAATATCGGAAATAACATACTCCGAATATACCCTTAGGCCCGTACGCTCTCTGCGTCTGGTCTGTTCCGACGATATTGACTATGCCTGCAAAAGTACTGACCGCAAGGCTATAGACCGTCTCTTTGGAATGCGGGGCATAAGCGATGACATAATCATCGTGAGACGCGGACTTCTCACCGACACATCAATAGCCAACATCGCCTTGTTCGATGGGACGGTCTGGCAGACGCCGCGCCTTCCGCTGCTTGGAGGCACACGACGTGAGTCGCTCCTTGACCGTGGCATATTGCAGGAGAAAGACATCACGCCCGACATGCTCGGCTCGTTCTCGCATATAAGACTGTTCAACGCCATGATAGACTGGGGCGTACAGGAATTGCCCGTAGAGGCGGTGGTCCGGTGAGGCGGCCTGTGCGGAAAATCAGCAGCAGCGGCATGGCATCGTCCGTAGACAGCCGGCGCAACATGGCAATCGTATAGCCGACGTTCCCGCAAACAGCTATTTTGCATCGTATCGGGACATTTTGCATAGGATAAGAAGCCGTATGTCAGAAAAAAAGCATAACTTTGCAGTCAGGACAAACATTATTTAAAGAGATATAACTTATTATGGCAACAACACCAGAATTCAAGTATGCCCCGATGTTTCAGATGGGCAAAGACGACACAGAGTATCGCCTGCTTACAAAAGAAGGCGTGTCGGTAGGCGATTTCGAAGGACACGAAATCCTCAAAGTATCCAAAGAGGCTCTCACGATGCTTGCCCAGCAGGCATTCCACGACGTGGAGTTCATGCTGCGCCGCTCACACAACGAGCAGGTTGCAAAGATACTGACAGACCCTGAAGCATCGGAAAACGACAAATACGTGGCCTTGCAGTTCCTCCGCAACGCCGAGACAGCATGCAAAGGAGTGCTGCCTTTCTGCCAGGACACCGGCACGGCCATCATACACGGAGAAAAGGGCCAGCAGGTATGGACGGGATTCGAGGACGAAGAGGCTCTGTCGCTCGGCGTCTACAACACGTTCACTCAGGACAATCTGCGCTACTCGCAGAATGCTCCGCTCAACATGTATGACGAGGTGAACACACGCTGCAACCTTCCGGCACAGATAGACATCGAGGCCGTGGAGGGTGCCGAATATCGCTTCGTGATGGTGGCAAAGGGCGGCGGCTCGGCCAACAAGACATATTTCTATCCCATGACCAAGGCTACGATTCAGAACGAAGGCACGTTGCTGCCTTTCCTCGTAGAGAAGATGAAGAGCCTCGGTACGGCAGCTTGTCCGCCTTATCACATCGCATTCGTCATCGGCGGCACATCGGCTGAGAAGAACCTGCTGACCGTCAAGCTCGCCTCAATCAAATACTACGACAACCTGCCCACCACGGGCGACGAGACAGGCCGCGCCTTCCGCGACATTGACCTTGAGGAGAAACTGCTCGTGGAGGCACAGAAGATAGGTCTCGGCGCACAGTTCGGCGGCAAGGCCCTTGCCCACGACATCCGCGTGATCCGTCTGCCGCGCCACGGCGCAAGCTGCCCCATCGGTATGGGTGTCAGCTGCTCGGCCGACCGCAATATCAAGGCCAAGATAAACAAAGACGGTATATGGCTGGAGAAGATGGACAGCAATCCCACGGAACTCATCCCCGAAGAACTGCGCAATCCGGGCGAGGGAACCACTGGCATAGTCATCGACCTTGACAAGGGCATGGACGCCGTGCGCGCCGAACTGACGAAATATCCCGTCAGCACCCGCGTCAACCTGAAGGGAACCATCATCGTGGCACGCGACATCGCCCACGCAAAGCTGAAGGCTCGTCTGGACGCCGGTGAGGACATGCCGCAGTACTTCAAGGACTATCCTGTGCTCTACGCCGGTCCGGCAAAGACTCCCGAAGGCTATCCCTGCGGCTCGATGGGTCCGACAACGGCCAACCGCATGGACCCCTATGTCGATGAGTTCCAGGATCATGGCGCCAGCCTCGTGATGATTGCCAAGGGCAACCGCAGCGATGTCGTTACGGAGGCATGCAAGAAGCACGGCGGATTCTACCTCGGCACTATCGGCGGCGTTGCCGCAGTGCTCTCGCAGAGCAGCATCAAGAGCATCGAGTGCGTGGAATATCCCGAGCTTGGCATGGAGGCAATATGGAAGATTACAGTTGAGGACTTCCCAGCATTCATCCTCGTCGACGACAAAGGAAACGACTTCTTCAAGCAGCTGAAGCCGTGGACTCCGTGCGCTAAGTAGGAACAAGACATAATGCGGGGCTGTATCAGCCACGGATTATACACCACACACACCGTAGGAACATATTCTTGTATTTGTCCGCCGAATTATGAATATGAAACGGACAAATGCAAGAATGTGACCCTGCGGTTTGCGTGAGTTCAGCACCGTCTTTGCATGTTCCCTATGCAGTCTTTGCATGTTCCCTATGTTGCCTTTGTGTGTTCGCGACAAAACCTTTCAATTTCCAACTTTAACCATAATAAACTTTCAATCTTTCACTTCTTATGAAAGACAAATTCATTTCCATGCTCCGCTCCACCGGCCGTCAAGGCGTCGACAGCGTCATTGCATATCTCGAGAAGGTGGGCTTCTTCGATGCTCCTGCCTCCGTAAACCACCACCTGAGCTACGAGGGCGGACTGGTGGAACATTCGCTCAACGTCCACCGCATGGGCATGATGTTGCGTGGCCAGATGATAGAGATGAAACCGGAACTGGCCGAACAGCTATCCGAAGACAGCGTCACCATAGCCGCGTTGCTGCACGATGTGTGCAAGGCCAACATCTACAAAACCGCGAAGAAATGGCGCAAGGACGAACAGAACCGCTGGGAACAGTATGACACGTATGAGACGGACTACTCCCGTTTTCCACTTGGTCACGGCGAGAAGTCGGTCATCATGCTCCTGCGCCTCGGACTCGAACTGACAAACGACGAGATTATTGCCATCCGCTGGCACATGGGAGCATGGAATCTGCCATTCCAGAGCTACGAGGACAAGTGCAACATATCGGAAGCAAGCGACCATCCGCTCACCGCCATCATTCAGGCCGCCGACGGATTGGCGGCGCATATATTGGAGAGATGACATGCCATTCTCCGTCATAAAGGAAAAAATACATTTATAAGCTTTTCTTTTGTCGTTCTGAACATTTATACTACCTTTGCAGCCGATTTGCAAACAGCAGATTAAGGGGTGGCTGAATATTGAAGCCTGAGAACATACCCTCTGACCGGAACAGGATAATGCCTGCGGCGGGATGAAGAACCGGAATACTTGGTATGAAAGTTTTGCGTGTTCAAACATGAAAAGAACCCCTTTTTATGTATTTTATTTTTTAAAACTTCTATGAGAAAAAACATTTTGGCGATGGCTGCATGGACATATGCTGCCGCCGCCGGGGCCGCACTGCCTGAAGAAGTGACCGTCGACACGCTCACTTCCTATGCGCTTCAGGATGTGCAGGTGGTGTCAACGCGCGCATCGAAGAACACACCGATGGCTTTCAAGAACATCGGAAAGGACGAAATCAAGAGCATGAACACAGGCCGGGATGTGCCGTATCTGATGGCGCTCACGCCGTCGGTGACAATAACATCCGACGCCGGAAACGGTATCGGATATACCTCGTTGCGTGTGCGCGGCACCGACCCCACACGCATTAATGTCACGGCAAACGGCATACCGTTGAACGACGTTGAGAGCTCTACGATGTATTGGGTGAGCAACAACGACCTAATTTCAAGCATGCAAAGCGTGCAGATACAGCGCGGCGTTGGAACGTCGACAAACGGCTCGGGAGCTTTCGGCGCCACGGTGAACATGCAGACGGAAAACATCGGCACCACTCCGTTCGTCAGTCTCGACATGGCCGGAGGCAGCTACAACTCGCACAAGGAGACATTGCGCTTCGGAACAGGTCTCATCAACGGACATTTCGGCATACAGGGCCGTCTGTCGGACATCGGTTCAAAAGGCTATCTGGACCGTGCGTCAAGCAAGCTCAACTCCTATTTCCTGCAAGCAGGATATTTCGGAGACAACACCATGCTGAAGCTCATAGCATGGAACTCGGTGGAAGAGACATACCACGCATGGAACTACACATCGAAAGAAGAGCAACGTCTATATGGCCGTACGTACAACTCGTGCGGTGTTTACTACGACAAGGATGGACGTATGTGTTTCTACGACGACCAGACGGACAACTTCCATCAGCAGAACTATCAGTTGCTGTGGAGCATGATGCTGGGCAACGAGTGGAAAATCAACGCCGCGTTACACTACACCAATGGGTTCGGATATTACGAAGAGTACAAGTCCGGCCGAACATGGGCTGAGTATAACCTGACAAATGATTGGAACATGCAGGGCGATCTGGTGCGTCAGAAGAAAGTGGAGAGCGACTTCTACGGCGCAATAGCATCGGCAAACTATGCCAAAAACAGCATAACGGCGACTCTTGGCGGAGGATGGAACCGGTATGACGGCGATCACTACGGCAACGTGAAATGGACCGGAACACCATATTATACAATGAAAGATGCCGATGGCAACAAATATAAGCAGTATGTGCAAGGTCCCGGCAATCTTACACCCGGCATGGAATATTACCGTAACAATGCCGTAAAAACCGACTTCAACATATACGGCAAACTCAACTGGACATTCCTGAAGGGACTGAGCGCCTTTGCCGACATGCAGTATCGCCATGTCGGCTATGCCATGAGCGGACCGGGCGACGACTGGGATTGGGACGTCATGGAGCAGATCTGCTTCAACGTAGACGACGATTTCGATTTCTTCAATCCAAAATTCGGTCTGACATGGAGTCCTGGCAAAGGACACACTGCCTATGTTTCGGTTGCTGTGGCACACAAAGAGCCCACACGCAATGACTATGAGGACAACATCGGCAACAGGCTTAAATCGGAGACGCTGACCGACTGGGAGGCTGGATACAGATTCCAAAGCGGACGGTTCAGCGCAGGAGCCAATCTTTACTACATGCACTATAGCGACCAGTTTGTGCTGACAGGCGAACTCAATCACATAGGTGAGATGATGGCACGCAACGTGGGCAAGAGCTACCGTATGGGCATGGAACTGGAAGCCGCATGGCAACCGGCCGAATGGTTCCGCTGGGATGCAAACGCGACACTGAGCCGCAACCGCGCCAAGGACTGGACCGTTACGCTTGATGACGGCAGCGTGGCCACACTCGGAGACACACCGCTGAGTTTCTCGCCGGACTTCCTGTTCAACAACATTTTCTCATTCAGCTATAAAGGTCTGAGCGCAAACATACAGAGTCAGTATGTAGGAGAGCAGTATCTCACCAACACCGGTATGAAGAGCTACACCAATTATGCTGCTGACGGGACCGTACAGCAGGTAGGAACGACACTCGAAGACTACTTTACAACCAACATAAACGTGGCATACAGATTTAAAATGAAGACAGTCGGTCTGAAAGATGCTACCATCGGTGTTACGTTTTACAACATTTTCAGTTCAAAGCACGACAACAACGGATGGGCTGCACCTGAATACAGGAGGACTGCCGACGGAGGTGTTGAGGCTTACTGCATGGACGATCTGTATGAAGCCGGCTTTGCGCCATCGGCTCCGTTCAACTTCATGGTGAACCTGTCACTCAATTTCTGATTGCCATAAACAGTGAATAAGAGATTGTGCCGGCAGGCAGGAACCATTATCAAGCCTGTTTCATGACACAATCTCTTACTTATATAGAAAAACAGTATGAACGACGTAATGACATTTCTCGGCGCCCATTGGCTCGACATATTAAGTACGACAATAGGACTTGTATATATAGCTTTGGAGTATAGGGCAAGCATCGCTTTGTGGTTTGTGGCCATAGTCATGCCGGCCATAGACATCTATCTGTATTGGTCGGTCGGACTTTACGCCGACTTCGGCATGGCCATTTACTATACGCTTGCTGCCGTCTACGGATATGCCTCATGGAAATTCGGAGGAGGAAAAGACGGTAGTGCTGCCGTCGAACTGCCCATAACCCACATGCGTAAGTCACATATCCTGCCGTCTGTCTTAGCTTTTCTCGCCGCCTGGGCCGCCATCTACTGGATACTGGTGAGCTTCACCAACAGCGACGTGCCTGTGACCGACAGTTTCATCAACGCTCTGAGCTTCGTCGCTCTGTGGGCATTGGCCCGCAAATACGTGGAGCAATGGCTGATATGGATTGTCATCGACGTCATCAGCTGCTTCCTCTACGCCTATAAGGGCATACCGTTCAAGGGTGCGCTCTACGGCCTTTATGCCGTGATAGCGATAATGGGATATAGGAAATGGCGGCGCATGATGGAGCAGAGTCCATCATGAAAAGTGAGGAAATATGATTCCTGAAAAATAAAGAGGTATGATTCCTGAAAAATAAAGAGGTATGATTCCTGAAAAATAAAGAGGTATGATTCAAATTGTCTGTTTACAACTTGAATCATACCTCTTCGTTTATACCTGTAGTCTATCTGACAGGATTGATTATACTTGCTGTCAGTTGAGAATCAGCATATAGCACGCAATTCTCCCGTCACCGAGTCGATTATGAATCCGCGCACATTGACGTCCTTTGGTACAAGAGGATGGTTGCGTATGCATTCAACTGTCTTGCGTACCGACTCCTCCGTATCGTGAAAACCTTCGAGCCATTCGTCAAGATGGATTCCACAGTGGCGGATTGTCTCGAGCGTAGCTTCGGTTATGCCCCGTTGCTTCATGAGTCCTATCATCTCGCCACCGTCCATGTGACATGCGCCGCAGGTGGTGTGGGCAATAACCATGATTTCGTTTACGCCCAGTTCATAGATGGCCACGAGCAGACTGCGGATATTGCTGTCGAAGGGATTCAGTATGGTTCCTCCGGCATTCTTGATCAGCTTTGCGTCACCATTCCTTATACCCAACGCTGCCGGCAACAGTTCCGTCAGACGTGTGTCCATACATGAAAGTATGGCCAGTTTCTTGTCCGGGTACTTACTCGTCACATACTTCTCGTAGCCACGTTCGGCCACGAATTTACGATTAAATTCAAGTATCTCGTTTATCATAATATAAGAAGCCCTACTGTTTCATCCAGCCCTTTCCCGACAAGTGGTAGGGAATTGGTTGGCTGGCATAGGGTCAAGTTAAATTGTTAATACTATCTGTTTTTATTCTTTCCTTGTTTATCTCTTTGTTCAGCAGCCTTGGCTTTAATTAGTGGAGGATGGAAGGTGGATTTTACTAATGGCTTTCGCCACGACATAGCCCATTGTCCACGCCGCCTGCAGGTTGAAACCTCCTGTGATGGCGTCAACGTCAAGCACTTCGCCGGCAAAATAGAGCCCCGGACAGGTTTTGCTTTCGAGCGTCTGAGGGTTTATTTCCTCCAGCGCCACACCTCCGCAGGTGACAAATTCATCCTTGAAACGGTTCTTTCCGTCAATCCGGTATTGGCTGTTGGTCAGCGTGTTGACGAGCCGGTTCATGCCTTTGCGGCCCAGTTCGGCCCACCGCATGGAGACGTTCAGACCGCTGCGTGACAGCAGATGCGTCCAAAGGCGGGCGTTCAGATATGGCGGATAGACCGAAGCGAGCTGCTTCTGCGGATTTCTGACGGCAAGTCCGGTGACTGTCTCCAGCGCGTCGGCTTCGTTTCCGCCGCCTGTCCAATTGACCGAGAGCGTGGCCTTATATCCGTTTCCGGCCATTGTCCGTGCCGCGTATGACGACAGTTTCAGTATGGCCGGGCCGCTCATGCCCCAATGGGTGATTAGCAGCGGACCGTCGGCATGCATCTTCGAGCCAGTCAGAGATACCGAGACGTCTTCAACGACCGTTCCCGTCAGTTCCCTTATCGGGTCGCCCGGCAGACAGACGCTGAACAGCGACGGGACCGGAGAGACCGTCCTGACGTCCAGCGGACGCAACATATCGAGCCCCGAGGCTTTCGGACAGCCTCCCGCCGTGACGATAACAATGTCGGCCATGGCCTCGGGAACAGCTTCTCCGGCAAAGCCGACGCGAAATTCCGACGTTCCGTTCCCGTTCTCCGTGCGTTCAATCAGCGTCACGCGGTGGCCCGTTCTCAGCTCTATCCCGTTCCTGCGGATCAGCCGTGTGAGCGTGGATACAATCTCCATGGCGTCCTGCGACTGCGGAAAGACACAGCAGTCATCCTGCGTGACGAGCCTCACTCCCTCGCTCTCGAACCATCTGTATGCATCCTCGTGGCTGAACTCGCGCAGCAAACGCTTCATCAGCCGCTCGCCGCGGGGATAGACGGCGGCGAGACTTCTCACCCGGGCGAACGAGTTGGTCAGGTTACAGCGTCCGCCGCCCGTCACCGCCACCTTGGCCAGCGGTTTCCGTCCGCCCTCATATATGGTTATATCGGCCTGCGGACACATCCTTTTCAGATTTACGGCAGCGAAGCATCCGGCAGCTCCGGCGCCAACGATGGCTATTCTCATGGTGCAAAGGTACTCAATTTAAACGATAAACGCGGATTACACAGGACTGTTTTTGTCAATGTCTGTCAGCGCCTTCCAATCACGAGACATGAACTCATGATTCCTGTTTGCGCTGTCTGTTGACAATAAACACTGTGTAATCCGCGTTTTCAGCGTGTGACGCCGGAAAGAAATGAAGGCGTCACTTCAGTTTTACTTGCGGCTGCCGTACTGCTGGTCGAGGTTGAAGATGGCCGAGTCGCCCATCTTCTTGATGCGGTCTACGATGCCGGAAGCGGTGGCTTCTTCCTCCACCTGTTCGCGAACGAAGCCCCAGAGGAAGTCCTGAGTGGCCTTGTCCTTTTCGTCTGAAGCGATGTCCACCAGCTCGTCAATCCAGCGGGACACCTTGCACTCGTGCTCATAGACAGCCTCGAAAACCTCCAACGGAGTTCCCCACTGTGTGGGCACGGCGTCAATCTGGCCCACAACGGCTGTTCCGCCACGCTTGATGACATAGTCTGCCATCTGATAAGCATGATCCATTTCCTCCTGAGACTGTTTCTTCATCCATGTCGAGAAGCCGTTGAAGCCCTCCTTATCGAAATAGAAGGCCATAGAGAGATAGAGATTGGCCGACCAGATTTCTCTTGCGATTTGCGCGTTGATAGCGTCTTGTAATTTCTGTGTAATCATAATGCTAAAGTTTTATTATAAACGAATATTTTTCTGTCTTTATATCTGACTGACCACAAAGGTAATGTCATTTTTCTGTAACCGGCAAGCCGGCGGAGTTTATCTAACAAAGTTTAACGTGGGATGATGCCGCTTTATAGCCGTTAACAGCCCTCCATGTCAGTTGCGGAACACCAGCCGTCCGTCTTCCGCGTCTACCGTGATGGGGCGGTCGCGTTCCACGTCGCCTGCCAGCAGACGTTTCGACAGGTCGTTGAGCACGTCGCGCTGGATGGCCCGTTTCACCGGACGGGCGCCGAACTCCGGGTCGTAGCCCGCTTCGGCCAGTGCGTCGATGGCCCGATCCGTGACTGTTAGCGTGAATCCCTGCGGCACGAGCATCTTCCTGACGGCCTCCATCTGAAGCCTTACGACGTCGGCAATCTCGTTCTTCGTCAGCGGCAGGAACATTATCGTCTCGTCAATGCGGTTGAGGAATTCCGGCCGTATGGTCTGCTTGAGCATGCCGAAGAGCGATGTGCGGAGATTGTCGAGCCGTTCGTCCGACAGTGTGCCGCCGCTACGTTCGGTCTCCTCGCGTATGAGCTGGCTGCCGAGGTTCGATGTCATTATTATGATGGTGTTTTTGAAGTTTACCGTGCGTCCCTTGTTGTCCGTCAGCCGTCCGTCGTCGAGCACCTGCAAGAGGATGTTGAACACGTCGGGATGGGCCTTCTCGATTTCGTCGAAGAGCACTACCGAGTAGGGCTTTCGTCTCACGGCTTCGGTCAGCTGTCCGCCCTCGTCATAGCCGACATATCCCGGAGGCGCACCGATAAGCCGGCTGACGCTGAACTTCTCCTGATATTCGCTCATGTCAATTCGCGTCATCATAGTCTCGTCGTTGAACAGATATTCGGCCAGCGCCTTGGCCAACTCGGTTTTACCGACACCCGTCGTGCCGAGGAAGATGAACGAGGCGATTGGACGTTTCGGGTCCTGTAGGCCCGCACGGCTTCGGCGCACGGCGTCGCTCACGGCCCTGATGGCCTCGTCCTGGCCTATGACGCGGCGGTGGAGTTCCTCTTCAAGGTGGAGCAGTTTCTCACGCTCGCTCTGCATCATGCGCGTCACGGGGATTCCCGTCCAGCGGCTCACGACTTCGGCAATGTCGTCGGCCGTCACCTCTTCGCGCACCATGGCCTCGGCGCCTTGGGCGTCGTGGAGCTGACTTTGGATGTTTCGGATGTCGTCTTCCAGTTCTTTCAGCTTGCCGTAGCGTATCTCTGCCACGCGCTCATAGTTGCCTTCGCGCTCGGCGCGCTCGGCCTCGAAGCGTAGCTGCTCCATCTGGAGCTTGTCCTGCTGAATCCTGTTGACCAGCGTCCGTTCGCCTTCCCATTTCGCCCGCCACTGCTTCTCTTGGTCGCGCAGGTCGGCTATGTCCTTGTCCAGCTGCGCCAGTTTGGCCGTATCGTTCTCACGCTTGATGGCTTCGCGCTCAATCTCCAGCTGTTTCAGCCGGCGGCTCGTCTCGTCGAGCTCCTCCGGGACGGAGTCGCGTTCCATCCTCAGCTTTGCCGCTGCCTCGTCCATAAGGTCGATGGCCTTGTCCGGCAGAAAGCGGTCGCTGATATATCGTTCCGAGAGTTGTACGGCGGCGATGCAGGCGTCGTCCTGTATGCGCACCTTGTGGTGGTTCTCGTAGCGCTCTTTCAGTCCGCGGAGTATGCTGATGGCGCTCAGCTCGTCCGGTTCATCTACCATGACGGTCTGGAACCGGCGCTCCAGAGCCTTGTCTTTTTCGAAATATTTCTGATATTCGTTGAGCGTCGTCGCGCCGATTGAGCGCAGTTCGCCGCGGGCCAAAGCCGGTTTGAGGATGTTGGCTGCGTCCATCGCGCCCTCACCGCCGCCGGCTCCGACGAGCGTGTGAATCTCGTCGATGAAGAGTATGATGCGGCCGTCGGCCCCCGTAACCTCGCTGATTACGCTCTTCAGACGTTCCTCAAATTCACCTTTATATTTAGCTCCGGCCACCAGCGCGCCCATGTCCAGCGAATAGAGCTGCTTGTCTTTCAGGTTCTCCGGCACGTCGCCGCGCACGATACGCTCGGCCAGTCCTTCGACGATGGCCGTCTTTCCCGTTCCCGGTTCACCTATCAGTATTGGATTGTTCTTCGTTCGTCTCGAAAGAATCTGCAGCACACGGCGTATCTCGTCGTCGCGTCCGATGACGGGGTCGAGTTTTCCTGCGCGTGCCAGTTCAACCATGTTCTTGGCATATTTTTCCAGCGACTGGTAGTTGTTGTCGGCGCTCTGCGACTCAACCTTGCGTCCCTGCCGCAGTTCGTTGATGGCGGCCTGCATGTCCTTTTCCGTCAGTCCGGCGTCCTTCATTATGCGTGATGCCGTGGAGCTGACCGCGAGCAGGGCCATCATCAGCGGTTCGACGGAAACAAACTCGTCTCCGTTCCTGGCCGCGATGTCCTGTGCCCGTTGCAGGACGCTATTGGCTTCGTTGCTCAGATATGGCTGTCCGCCGCCCTGCACACGCGGCAGATGCTGCATTTCGCGGCTGACGAGATTTTCAATCTGTGCCGCGTTGATGCCCGCCTTTCTGAAAATGAATCCAGCCACGTCGCGTCCTTTCGTCAGCACGCCGTGGAGCAGGTGCACCGGCTCGATGCTCTGCTGTCCGCCGGCCTGTGCCGCGTTGACAGCCTCCTGCACGGCTTCCTGAGCCTTGATAGTAAATTTGTCTAATGTCATATTTGTCTCCTTTCTTTTGATTAACTGTTTTTCGTTGAGAAAGAGACAAATATTATGCCCAGCCTTGACGGCTGACATTTTGGCAGTAAAGCGGAAGGGTCCCTATTTAATCTTGTCGAACCCTTCTCCGAAGACGCCGTTGCAGAACGATTGTGAAACGAGGGCGTTTGGGTCGATGTTCTTTATTGTGAAGAACACCTCTTGTGATTCGTACTTTCTGGCGAGCACGAGAAGGATTTCAACGTCGTGTTTCGAATACCAGCCTTTGCCGTTCAGAAGCGTAACGCCGCGGTTGACTTTCTTGTTGATTGTATCGGCAATTTTCTCATATTCTTTTGATATGATGATGAACTGCACCGTCTGGCGTGAACCGTTGATGACATAGTCGCAGACGTAGCTCGCAATCAGCGTGAAGGCGATACCGTAGACGATTGTCTCCGTACTTTGGAAAAGGAAATATGACGAGCAGATGATGACGGTATCGATGAACTGCATGGCCCGTCCGAAGCTCATCCGGAAATACTTGTTAAGCAGAGCTATGATGATGTCCGTTCCTCCCGTAGAACCGTTGTGGGAGAAAACCAGTCCGAGACCTGCTCCGCCCATTGCTCCGCCAATCAGAACGTGCATGAACTTGTCTTCACCGACCGTGATGATTGGCATCTGCTGGAAGACAGGCTGAAGCAATCCGACAAATACGGACATGATTGACACTCCGATAATCGTGCGTATGGTGAACTGACGGCTCAGGGCGCGGGAGGCGATGAGCAACATCGAGAAGTTGAGAACCCAGATGGATATACCGGCCGGAAAGCCGAGCCAATAGAACAGTAGGGCCGACATACCGGCCACTCCGCCCATCACTACCTGCTCCGGCAGGATGAAGGCGGTATATCCGAACGAATAGAGCAGGATGCCGAGCGTGATGAAGAAGTAGTCCTTGTATTGCTGCTTCTTTGCCCTCTGTCTGATAATATCGGTTATCTTGGTCATGGGGTGATGGTTTTTGATAGTTTAGTGCAAAGTTAATTTAAATTCCCGCGCTTACCAAACGATTGAACATTTTTTTTAGGTGATGTTAATTCACATCCCGACATTTGCCTTCCTGCGCCTCTTTTTCCATGTCCCTGCGGCTTCGTGACTTTGTGACGAGCCACACTCCGGAGAATACGAGAATGACGGCAATGGCGTGGGATGGGCGGAAGGCGGCCAGTCCGGCGGCTACGCTGACAATGACGGAGACGAGGGGCTGTACGTAGTTGTAGGTGCTGACGACGGTGGGGCGCAGTGTGCGCTGGCCGACCATGGTGAGGATATAGCTCAGGTAGGTGGCCACGAAGACGACGTAGGCCGTCTCCCACCATGTCCTGACGGGCACGTCGGACCACCGGATTGCCGTCACATGGGACCATGAGAAGGGAAGGATGAAGACTGTTGCCCAAAGAAACATCCACTTGTTGATGGTAAAGACGGAATAGCGGCGCACGAGCGGGTTGAACAGTGCGAGATAGAGGGCAAAGGAGAACTGGGCGAGCAGACAGAGAAGGTCGCCGCGGATGTCACCGACCTTGGCGTTGGCGGCGGATGCCGAGGTGAGGATTAGTATGAGAGCGCCGCTGCATCCCATGAGCACGCCCGTGGCCTTGCGGCCGGTGATAGGCTCTTTAAGTATCAGTGCGGCCAGAATCATGGCGAATATAGGCATGGAGGTGGTGACGATGCTGGCGTTGACGGGTGACGTTATGCTCAGCCCGATGGTGTAGCAGCATTGGTTCATGACGAGACCGAAGAGTCCGGCCAGCGGAAAGAGCATGAGGTCGCGGCGTGTGACGTGCTCGCGGGGTGTGAAGAGGGACGTGAGCCAGAAGAGCAGGGCTGCTCCGCTGACGCGGAATGTGACCATGTCGATTCCGGTGATGCCGTGGGTCATGGCGTCTTTGCCCAATGGGGCCATCAGTCCCCAGAAGGCGCAAGCGGCGAACATGCTCAGGTGGGCCAGGAGAGGACGGGACGTTTTGTCGTTCATATACATTATATATAGTTGTTATAACGGGCTGCAAAATTACAAAAAATTAAGTATCGCTGACAAGGTTTTGTGCCATTAAATGCGTATATTTGCTGACGGAGAAACATAAATCAATAGCGTGCTTATGAAATATGCAGACTATATAACCGAAATAGAGATTGATTCTCTTTGGAGCGGCATGAAACACATCAAGTGGACACTGGACCCGAAGGTCAATATCCTGAGCGGTATCAACGGTGTGGGAAAGAGTACGATACTGAACAAGGTCGTGCGCGGGCTGCTCTCGGGAGGTGAGTTTCCGAGCCATCTGCTGAAGGGCGTGCGCCTGGGCGTCGACCCGGCTGATGCCAAGTGGATTCGCTATGACGTCATCAGGAGCTTCGACCGGCCTCTGATGTCGGGCGAGGTGATGAACAAGATGGTCGACGCATCAGTAGTCACGGAGCTTGACTGGCAGCTGTATCAGCTCCAGAGGAAATATCTGGACTATCAGGTGAACATCGGAAACCGCATAATCGAGGCGCTGCAGAGCGGCGAAGCGGACAGCGCGCAGCGGGCGCAGCAACTGTCGGAGCCCAAACGGAAGTTCCAGGACATGATCGACCGGCTCTTTGCGGCTACGGGCAAGCGGCTGATACGGTCGAAAAACGAGATTGCGTTCACCCAGATTGGCGAGGAACTTCTGCCTTATCAGCTGTCCAGCGGCGAGAAACAGATGCTCGCCATACTGCTCACGGTGCTCATCGAGGACGGCCAGCACTATGTCCTTTTCATGGACGAGCCGGAAGTCAGCCTGCATATCGACTGGCAGAAACAGCTAATCGACCTTATTGTCGAACTGAATCCCAATGTCCAGATTATCCTCACTACCCATTCTCCGGCCGTGATAATGAACGGATGGATGGACAGGGTGACGGAGGTCAGCGACATTACGGTGGGTTAGAATAAAATTAAGGTCTTTAAAGTCCTTAAAGACCTTAATGTCCTTAATGACCTTAAGTTCCTTAATGACCTTAAGTTCCTTAAAAAACCGACAACCATGTCCCATCGCCTTAAAGACAACATAACATCCGGTTATTTTGAAGCCGCCAACCGGTTGGCTTCAAAGAAAGCGCGGAGGCGCATTGCGGCATACGTGGAGAGCTATGACGACATTTTCTTCTGGCGCACGGTGCTGGGCCGCTATGAGAACTCCGAACGCTATTTCGAAGTCATGCTCCCTTCCAAGGGAACGCTCCAGCGTGGAAAGAAGTCTGTGCTTATGAGTCTGATTGCCTCAGGAGCAGGCAGTGACATGATAGCCTGCGTCGATGCCGACTACGACTATCTGCTGCAGGGATGCACGGACCAGTCGCGCAAGGTCATTTCCAACCCCTACGTGTTCCACACCTATGTCTATTCGATAGAGAATTTCCAGTGTTATGCGCGTAGTCTCCATGACGTTTGCGTGATGGTTACGCTCAATGACCACGCCATTTTCGACTTTGAAGAATATTTCCGGTTGTACTCCGAAGCCTGTTATCCGCTGTTCGTATGGTCTGTATGGGCATACCGCACGGGCAATTATCCCCATTTTTCCATCACCGACTTCTGTCGCATTGTAGATCCGGGCGGTTTCAATGTTGACAATCCGATGGTATCAATCAATCATCTTCGTCACAAAGTGGGGCGCAAGGTTCACGCACTTCAGCAGCATTTCCCAAAAGCCAAGGCCGGCTATCTGAGTCTGAAGGACGAACTCACGGCGCTGGGCGTGACGCCGCAGACCACATATCTCTATATACAAGGCCATCACATCTTCGACACCGTGGTCGTTCCGATACTCAACAAGGTGTGCAACCGTCTGCGGCAGGAGCGCGAAAGAGAAATATACGCTACGGCAGCCCACCGCACGCAGATGCGGAACGAGATGTCATGCTACGAAAACAGCATTGCCGACATACGCTCCATGTTGAAGAAGAACACGGGATATATGTACTGTCCGCAGTTTGTCCGTCTTCAGGAGGACGTCAGCCGGCTGCTGGACGGAGCCACCGGCGTGGAGAAAGGGACGGACAAGGATATAAAGGGAGACAGTTAAAGAGATAGAAAGAGATTTTTAAGGAGCTAAAAGGAGAAAAAGGAAGATAAAGGACGTATGTCTTGGCATTTGAATAAAGACCATTGTCCTTTATCTTCCTTTTTCTCCTTTTAGCTCCTTCTATCTCCTTGAAAATCTCCTTTTATATCCTTAAAAAAATCCTTCTATCTTCGTTAAACACACTAAAATCAGTTTTCCGTCCAGTAGCTGCGGGTGAAGAGAAGCAGCACCGACATTATTTCCAGACGTCCCATGAGCATGAGCAGGGAGCAAATCCATTTCACGATGTCGGGCAACTGGCTCCACGACATGACCGGACCGATTTCCGTTCCGAGTGTCGGACCGACGTTGCTCATACAGCTCAGTGAGATTGTGATGGCGTTGACATTGTCCACTCCGGCCGCAATCATGATCGTGGCGGCAATCAGACACATCAGCACGTATGCCGAGAAGAACGCCAGCAGCGTGGCTATCTTCGACTGTGGGACGCTTTGCCCGTTGACTTTGACGGGCAGAACGGCGTTCGGATGGAGAAGATGGCGGAACTCGTTGCGCAGAATCTTTAGAACCATGACACCGCGGATGCACTTGAATCCGCCGCTCGTCGAACCCGCGCAGGCCCCGATGAACATACACGAACCGAGGATAACCCACGTTATGTGAGGCCATGCGCCGGCGTTGTCGTTGAACAGTCCTGTTGTCGTTATGAACGAAACAACCTGGAAAAGGGCGCTGCGGAAAGCGCGTTCCAAGTCGTAGTCAAGACGGGTGATGAGCAGATACATTATCCATATCGTCGCTATGGAGACCACGGCGAGGTACAGCCTGAATTCGGAATTGGACAGCATGTTTCGCAGTTTGCCCTTGAAAGTCGCCATGTAGAGCAGCGTGAAGTTGATTCCGGAAAGGAACTGGAAAACTATTCCGGCGTATTCTATGGCTGGCGAGCGGAAATATTCCGTGCTGTCGTTGTGGGTTGAGAAGCCGCCTGTGGCTGTCGTGGACATCGAATAGTTGACGCTGTCGAACAGACTCATTCCAGCCACCCAGAAAGAGAGTATGCAGGCCACTGTCAGTCCGAGGTAAATGGACCATATCCACTTCGCGCTTGTGCTCAGACGAGGGTGCATCTTCGACCTGATGGGGCCGGTGGCTTCGGCCGCAAAGACTTTCACGTTGCCTCCGACCATCGACGGAAGGATGGCTATGGTGAAAAAAACGATTCCCAGGCCGCCTATCCATTGGGTCAGCGAGCGCCAGAAAAGAATCCCGTGGGGCAGCTCTTCGACACTGTCGAGAATGGTGGCCCCGGTAGTCGTGAAACCTGACATGGTCTCGAAGTAGGCGTCAGGAAGATGGGTTATGTATCCGCCGACGATGTAGGGCAGCATGCCGAAGACGCTGAAGATGAGCCATGTGGACGTCACTACGAGGTAGGCGTCGCGCCGGCTCATGTTGTTGGAGGCGTCACGGCCGAAGTATTTGAAGACAAGTCCTGCCCCGAAGGTGGCTATCATGGATATTATGAAAGCCATGACGTCGTCTTCATCATAGTACAGGGCCATCAGAAAGCAGCACAACATGAACGCTACTTCAAGGAAAAGGAGCTGTCCTATGATTTTGGAAACAATCCTGAAGTTCACCATATTGAGGCGGATTTGAAGTACTTTTCTATCTTTTTCATGTTCTGTTCGTGGCAGAACACCATCACGGAATCGCCCGCTTCAATCTGCGAATTACCGTTGACAAGCATGCCTTTTCCGTTGCGTGCCAGGCCGCCGATGGTCACTCCGAACGGCAGGCCAAGTGCTTTTACGGGTTTTCTGGTGACCGGTGAGCCTTGGGCTGCGGTGAATTCGGCCACTTCCGAGTCTACCATCATCAGCGATCGCATGTTGCTCACCTTGGCGTCGAGCATCATCTGATAGATATGGCTGGCCGCAATGGTCTTCTTGTTGATGATGGTTCCTATGTCGAGTTCCTCCGCCATTTTCACGTAGTCGAGGTTCTCGACCATCGCTATGGTCTTTCTGACGCCCAGGCGCTTGGCCGTCAGACAGGCGAGGATGTTGGTCTCGGCGTGTTCCGTCAGTGCGACGAAAGCCTGGGTGTTCTTTATTCCTTCCTCTTCGAGAAGTCCTATGTCGCGTCCGTCGCCGTGAATGACCATGGTGTCGGTCTCTCCGAGCAGCTGGTTGAGGCGTTCGCAGCGTCCCTCGCTGCGCTCAATTATTTTTATCTTCATGTTGTCCGGCGATGTCAGTGAGGCTCTGACGGCAGTCTTGCTGCCTCCCATGATGATGACGTGGCGCACGTCCGGGTAGTGGTCCTTGCCGACGATGTGGCGTATGTAGGGAACATCCTCTCGTTTGGTCATGAAGAAAACCATGTCCCGTTCATGCAGTTCGTCGTTACCTCCGGGGATGATCGTGTCCGTTCCGCGCTTGATCGCCACCACGAGATAGGGATCGTCTGGTCCGCACAGCGTTCGCAGCGGCTGGTTGAGAATCTCGCATGTGGCGTAGAGCTTGATGCCGAGGAGCACCAGTGTGCCGCCGAAAACGTCCCATTGCTGGCGCGCCCAGCTCAGGCTGAGACAGTTGTTGATGTCGCGTGCGGCCAGGACTTCGGGATAGATGAGCGAGTCAATGCCCATATTCTTGAAGAAAGAATTGAAATTCGGAGAGAGATATTCGTAGTTGTCAATGCGTGCCACGGTTTTTTTTGCACCCATGGCATGGGCTATCATACACGCGTTCATGTTGCGGCTCTCGTCCGGTGTGACTCCGACAAATAGATCGGCGTTCTGTGCTCCGGCTTCGTTGAGGGCGCGGATGCTGGTCGGTGAGTCCAAAACGGTCATTATGTCGTATTCGCCGTCAAGTCCGGCCAGCCGTTCGTCGTCCTCGTCAATCAGTGTGCAATCCTGATTGTCGCGTGAGAGGAGCTTGGCCAAGTGTGTGCCTACTGCGCCGGCACCGGCTATGATAATCTTCATATATCTTGTTTTGTTGGAGTCTTGCTGTCCATGATAGCCGCCATAATCGCCTCTTTGTCTATGCCTACGATATGCTGCAACTGGGCCACCGTGCCGTGTTCAATGAAGTTGTCGGGCATGCCGAGGCGTGTCATTCGCGGCGCATGGCCGTTGTCGGCCATCCATTCGAGTACGGCAGAGCCGAAACCGCCGTTGCGCGCTCCGTCTTCGACGGTGACTATACGGTCGAACCGCCGTGCTGCTTCGGCAAGGATATTTTCGTCCAATGGTTTCAGGAATCTCATGTCGTAATGTGCCACCTGTATTTCAGGATGCTCCCGTTCTACTTCGGCTATGGCTTCGGCGGCAGTGTTTCCAATCGGGCCTATGGTCATCACGGCCATGGAATTTCCGTCTTTCAGGCGTCGTCCCGTTCCAACGGCAATCTCTTCGAGCGGACACTGCCAGTCGCGGATCACGCCGTGGCCGCGCGGATAGCGGATGACGAACGTTCCCTTGTCGGGCAGCTGGGCTGTGAACATCATGCGTCTCAGCTCATGTTCGTCCATCGGCGATGCGATGGTGAGGTTGGGTATGGGGCGCAGGGCGGCCATGTCGAAGGCGCCGTGATGGGTCGCTCCGTCTTCGCCGACCAGTCCGGCACGGTCAAGACAGATGACAACGGGCAGCCGGAGGATGGCCACATCATGTATGATATTGTCGTAGGCGCGCTGTGCAAAGGCGCTGTAGATATTGCAGAATGGCTGCAGTCCTTCCTTTGCCATGCCTCCTGAGAAGGTCACGGCGTGGCCCTCGGCTATGCCTACATCGAACGTACGGTCGGGCATGGCTTCCATCATGATGTTCATTGAGCATCCCGTAGGCATGGCGGGGGTAACTCCGACGATGCGCGGATTCTGGCGGGCAAGTTCGAGGAGTGTGTGACCGAAGACATCCTGATATTTCGGGGGCATGCCCGGCTTCTCGCTCTTGATGCGTTCGCCCGTGGCGGGGTCGAACTTTCCCGGCGCGTGCCATATCGTGGCAGCCTTTTCGGCCGGTCCGAATCCCTTTCCCTTTGTCGTGTGGAGGTGGAGCAGCTTCGGTCCTTTCATGTCCTTCAGCTGCCGCAGGATACGCACGAGTTCCTTGACGTTATGTCCGTCGAACGGACCGAAATAGCGGATGTTGAGTCCTTCGAAGATGTTCTGCTGGTGGCTGATGGCCGATTTCAGGGCGTTGCCGAGCCGGATGAGTCCGTTGCGGCGGTCGTCGGCGAGATAGCCTTTCGAGCGCAGCCAGTTGCTGGCGCGGAAACGCAGAGCGTTGTATGTCTCGTTTGTGTTCAGCTCCAGGAGATATTGCTTCATTCCGCCAACGCTTCGGTCGATGCTCATGTTGTTGTCATTGAGGATTATGAGCATGTCGTTTGGTGTGGATGAGGCGTTGTTCAGTCCTTCGAAAGCCAGTCCGCCGCTCATGGCGCCGTCGCCGATGACAGCGACTATGTGGCGTTTGGATTTTGAAGACTCCTCACTCTCCGCAAACCTCTTCTCCGCCACGGCCATTCCCAGTGCGGCTGAAATGGAATTGCTGGCATGTCCGCAGACAAACGAGTCATATTCGCTTTCGGTGGGCGAGGGGAATGGCATGATGCCGTGGAGTTTCCGGTTTGTGCAGAAGTGCTCGCGGCGTCCCGTCAGGATTTTATGACCGTAGGCCTGATGTCCTACGTCCCATACGATGCGGTCGTAGGGCGTGTCATACACGTAATGTAAGGCTACAGTTATTTCAGCCACGCCGAGGCTCGAAGCCAGATGGCCGGGGTTTACCGACAGTTCCTCAACGATGTCTTCGCGCAGTTCGCGGCACACCTGTGGCAGCTGGTCGACTTTGAGTCGACGCAGATCGTCGGGATACTTTATATGGCCAAGCAGGCCTGATTTGCTTTGTTCCACAGTTAACGCATATAAAATAACCCTGCAAAGTTACGCTTTTATTTCGAATTTACGGCCGGTAAGGATAAAAATCGCTACATTTGCATGATATTCTGAAATGTTAAGATGACACACAAGACAGAGAAAATTATGAAATACGGTATTATAGGCACCGGTGCCATAGGCGGCTACTACGGTGCGAAGCTGGCCCGCGCGGGCCATGACGTCCATTTTCTTCTTCACAGCGACTACGACCACGTCTGTGCTTCAGGACTGCGCGTGGACTCCTGCGACGGTGATTTCCTTCTGGAGCAGGTCAACGCCTACGCCTCTCCGGCGGACATGCCCCTGTGTGACGTGGTGCTGGTCGGTCTGAAATCGGTCAACAACAGCCTGCTCCCCGAACTTCTCCGGCCTCTGCTTCACAGCCGCACGCTCGTCGTGCTCATCCAGAACGGCATAGGACTTGAGGCTGACCTTCAGGCCCGCATGCCGGGCCTTTGGCTTGCGGCGGGTCTCGCCTTCATCTGTTCGGCGAAGACCGGACCGGGGCATATCGTCCACCAGTTTTACGGCAACATCAATATCGGAAACTATTCCTGCCCGGAAACGTCGCTCGTCAGTGCCGTTGTGGAGGATTTCAGAGGGGCGGGAGTCGGTGCGGCCGAGGTGGAATATGAAGAGGCCAGATGGAAGAAAGCCGTCTGGAACATGCCTTTCAACGGTCTCACCGTAGCTCTCGACACTCAGACGGACCGCCTTTTGGCCTGCCCGTCGACGATGGCGCTCGTGAGGGAGATGATGATGGAGGTTGTCGGTGCAGCCGGAGCTCTCGGTGTCGGCGGTGTTACCGAGGCTTTTGCGGACAAGATGATACGCAACACGCTCTCTATGCCGTCCTATTCGCCGTCAATGAAGCTTGACTACGACAACCGCCGTCCGATGGAAATCGAATATCTCTATACGCGGCCGATAGCCGAGGCCCGGCGCATTGGGTTTGAGATGCCGCGGCTGAGCATGCTGGAGGCGGAGCTGAGGTTTAGGTCGGGTCAGAGTCCGGAGTGATGGATGAGTCAGAGCTCAGAGTGATGGATGAGTCAGAGTTCAGAGTGATGGATGAAGAGGTATGATATGCTTTGTTAGTAAAGATAATATCACGGAATTTAACACTTGAAAATTCTAAATCCAGAGAGCGCCGACGCCGGAATCTTGACATTTTGTCGCCGTCGTTATCCCGATTTTTGTCAATCACCGGGCCGTAAGGCCTTCCCGACTCTGCAACGGGGCCGCTTTTGCATGACAGCGGTGGCCCCGTTGTCTTCCAACGGTGGCCCCGTTGCAATGCCGTAAGGCCCTTACGGCAGAATAAAGGTGAATAAAAACTTGCACACTTTCGGAGTTTTTGTCGTAACGCGCTGTTTCTCAGGCGATAAAATATGCACGCGCAAAACTCGCGAATTTCGGGCCGCGGGAAAATAATTTCAGAATATTGCAAGGATTTTGAGGCATTTGTCCGCTTAATTCCGAGTTTTTAACAGTTCGTTTTCAACGCTAAAACGCATGGACCTCAACGTGAAGGCATCGTTTCTTTAACGTGAAGGCGCGAAAACGTCATACTACTGCCACTGGATGTCTACTACAAATACGGCCGGTTTCCGGAGGGGGCGGGGTGCTTGTAAAGCAGGCGCTCTTTTCCCCAAAAAAAGAGAGGGCCGGGGTGGGGCCGGTGGTCTTCTTTCCCGTGTGCCTCTACACCAACTCCAGCGCATAGTGATGATAATCATGCAGGAGCGTCTCCAAAAAAGCGTAGTCGTCAGTCTCTTTCTTCCTAATGTTCAGAACAGCCTGGACCTTGGCTGCAAGATGTGCAGCCTGATTCTCGTCGTAGCGGCCGGGACCATAGAGCGTCTTGCGTATGACGTCCACCTGACCGAGTGAAAGCTGTGCCGCCTCGGGATAGACAGGACGGTAATCGCGGCGTGCATAGTCGAACTCATCAAGTGAGACACTCAGTTTCTTATATCCCTCCGACTTCACGACCATCGTTCCGGCTGCCATGTCGCCGAGCCGCTGGTTGCGGGCCGTACAGATAATAAAGATGATGCCGATACAGCTGACGTGCAGATCGACAAGCAGCAGTATCCACCGCATAAAGAAATCGCCGATACCAGGCATGGAACCGTCAGCCCGGACAACACGCGTCTTCATTATGCGCTTGCCGGCCGTTTGGCCGTGAAAGAAGGTCTCGAGAAGGAATGTGTAGAAGACTGCGGGCAGTAGCAAGCCAATCCAAAGCGTCACGAGAAGGGCGTCCGGCAGCCCGTCCAGCCACCGGTAGAAGACGAAAATCACCGAAAAGACATAAAGAAATATCACGAACATGTCTATCATACGCCCGATGACGCGGTCGGCCACGCCTGCCGGGGTCTGTGTGATATGTACGTACTGGCCTGTTATTATTTCTGTTGTTGCCATATTTTGTTTTAATTATGTTGCAAATATAGCCATTTTTTTATACTTTTGTAATGTATTAATGAAAGAACTGGTTTTCATACGCAACAATATCGAACGGTGGCATAAGGCTGAGTTCGTAATGGACACCATTGCACAGCACACCCCAGACGAGCTGGCGGAGGTCTACACCGCCATCACCACAGATCTGGCTTTCGCCCGGACCCACTACCCGACGTCACGTATAACGGCCTATCTCAACAATCTTGCTTCCGCACTCCACAATGAAATATACGTGAGGAAGCGCGAGAAATGGACTCGTGTGCTGACGTTCTGGACCCGCGAAGTGCCGTTGGTGATGTATCGTGAGCGCCGCATGCTCATGATTTCGCTGCTTGTCACCATTTTCAGTATGCTCATAGGCGTCGTCTCCCAAGCAGCCGACCCCGAGTTCGTGCGCGTCATACTGGGCGACGGCTATGTCGACATGACACTGGAAAACATAGCCCGTGGCAAACCGATGGATGTCTATGCCGGCACAGATGAAACACAGATGTTTCTCGGAATAACGTTCAATAATATAGGCGTGGCCTTCCGGACATTCGTTCTCGGCATCTTCACGGCCATTGGAACGGGCTGGTGTCTGTTCCAGAACGGAATCATGTTGGGCTGTTTCGAGACCATGCTGTGGCAACACGGACTTCTCCGCGAGTCGCTGCTGGCCGTGATGCTCCACGGAACGCTTGAGATTTCGGCCATCATCGTGGCCGGTGCAGCCGGACTGGCCCTCGGCAGCGGCTGGCTTCATCTGGGGACATATTCGCGCGGCGTCTCATTCAGACGCGGAGCACGGCGCGGCCTGAAGATTGTCGTGGGAACGGTGCCCATCTTTACAGTGGCCGGATTCATAGAGGGATTCATCACGCGTCACACCGGACTGCCCGACCTGTTGCGTCTGAGCGTCATCCTGCTCTCGCTGGCGTTCGTTATCTATTATTATGTAGTGCTGCCGCGACGGACACACCGCCGGATGACCGGCAAACAACAACCGACCGCTGATGAACAACCATACAATCGGCGAAGAACAACCGACTAACCGTAAAAAAATAAATTATATGAAAAAGCCTAAGATTGAACTCTACGCTGTACGCTCGTTCAGCAACAAGCTGGCCGTCACTTTCGACTTCATTGCCGAGACCAAGAAACCGATGTTTCTCTTTCTGACCTATCTGCTCCTGCCGCTGGCCCTGATACAGGGCAAAACGCTCAATTCGCTCCTCGGACAGAGTGGTTTGATGATGAATACGGCGGAAATAGAAAACGCCCCATACGACTATGTAATGTCTATAATAGGCTACACTTTCATAAATCTTATTACGATTTTTCTTGCCATCGCCTTCATCTCGGCCGTAGTCAACGGACTTATCAGGATATACATGGAGCAGCCGGAGCGACTCGCCGGACTGACGTTCAGCGAATTCCGCCCGACACTTTGGCGCGGCATAAAACGCTCCATGGCCATGGAACTGACAATTATGGCTGTATTCATACTTGTCTGCGCTGTCTTTGGCGGACTTATAGCGATGATGGGTGACGGCATGATTTGGGGGATTGTTTTGCTTTACGTTGCCGTCCTTATATGTGTTTATCCGCTCCAGCTGGCTCTTCCTGTCTATCTTTTTGAAGACATCACCATCGGCAAAGCCATGTCGCGGGCTTTCCGTCTCGGCTTCAGGACGTGGGCCGGAATATTCGGCGTGACGTTCATACTGGCATTAATATCCTATATCGTGGCGGGTGTTTGCTCCATTCCGCTATATATTATGAGCGGAATACAGATATTCATGAATGTTCAGGGAAACCTGGACAACGGCATAACGAATTCTTTTCTCTACTCAACAGGAATGTATGTGTTTGCTGTGATACAGGTTTTCGGAATGCTTCTGAGCTATGCTCTCTTCATGACGGGCGGCACTTTCCTTTACGGCCACGCCGCCGAGAAGATTGACGGAATGTCCGTGAGGCGCGACGTTGACCGCTTCGAGGAGCTGACGGACACCAGTGCTGACGACAGCAGACTCTTCGGAACGAAGGACGACATAGACAATTTTGAATCCATCTGACCCTGATAACAAATCCATCTGGCCGTAATCACGGCACAAAGAAGAAACCGCATGTTCCAGAACGCCGCCGACACCCTGACCGCCGACACCGCTATGCTGAACGCATTGCGGGCAAACGAGGACTTCGACTACACCCGCGAAATGGTGCAGTCGGACTTCAGCGTGGGCCAGTGGATAGCTTCGCAGCTCTCGAAGATGTTCGACGCCGTCTTCGGCAGCCGGTTCTACAACGACAACGAGACGCTGATATGGACGCTGGTTGTGCTCGGCTGTATCGCGGGAGTGGCCGCGTTGATAGTCCGCTTCAGGCCGGCGCTTTTCGGAAGCAGCGGAAGGAAGACGCCGGTAGGCTATGAAGTTGCGGAGGACACAATCTACGGTGTTGACTTTCCGGCCGAAATAGCGGCGGCAATGGAACGAGAGGACTGGCGCGGAGCCGTGAGAATGACCTATCTCTACGTCCTGAAACAGCTGGAAGACGAGGGTCGTATCATTTGGGAACCGTCCAAGACGCCGACCCAATATGCCGCAGAAGTGGCCACGACTGATTTCCGCTATTTCTCCGATATGTTCCTTCGGGTGCGCTACGGCAATTTTCCGGCTACCCGCGAGACCATCGGTGAGATGACGCGGATTGGCGGAAACATCGTTGGCAAAGCACCGAAAAGGACGCCGGAAACAGCTCGGGAAAAGACTTCGGAAGGGTTGGAAGGACTGAATGGGCGGAAAGGAGGTGCCGGATGAAAATGAACAAGTTCTTTCTGGCCGGCATTGCGGCCTTGTTCATCGTCATGATTGTTGTCAATTTCCGGATGCCGAAGCGTTATTCGTGGCAGCCGACGTTCTCGCCGACAGATAAGAACCCCTTCGGCTGTATGGTTTTCGACAGCGTGATGGGCGCGTCGCTACCCAACGGATATGCCGTAATGCCGCGAACGCTGCGCCAGATAAGCCTTGGGAAGAAACCGCACAATGTCCTTCTGATTACCGACAGGCTTTCGTTGACCGGAACGGACATTGCCGCCATCAGGCGGATAACGTCCCGCGGCGGCAAAGTCATGATTGTGGCAAGCCGCGACAGCTACACTCCCGATAGCGTCCTTATGGAGAATTTCGGCGCAAGTCCTGTCGGGGAAGACTACTTCAATATTGCCGTTCTAAAGAAAAAGCTTAAGGACGACATCGCCGGAGCGTACGACACGATATGCTGGGAGGCCGGGGGAGGCGTCTACGGAGAACGCATATATTCAGTCTGCGAGATGATGGTGCAGTCCTATATCGGCCACATCGCGGACAGCAGTCATGACGTTCTCGCCACGAAACTGTCAGCAAAACGGGACAGCAGAGCCTCATCCGTAATGGCTGTGAGATGCCGTAAGAACAAGGGGGAGGTATATTTCGTTTCCACTCCACTGCTGTTCACAAACTACGGAGCGCTTGACAGCAACACCACGGAGTTTCTCATGCGCCTCATGTCCCACATTGCCGACGCGCCGGTCATTCGCACCACTGCCTATATGAAGTCGCCGGAAGCTGACATGAGAAGCGCTTCCCCGCTGAGATATTTCCTCAGCCAGCCGCCTCTTCGCACGGCTTTATACCTCGCTTTGGGCCTCATCCTGTTGCTGATGCTGTCAGAAGCGCGCCGCCGTCAGCGTGTCATTCCTGTCATCGCGCCGCCTGTCAACCGCTCGCTGGAATTCATCAAGACCATCGGGACGCTCTATTTCAACCGCAAGGACCACTCCGATCTTGTGCGGAAACGCTATTCACTCTTTACCGAAGAGCTGCGCCGCCTGCTTATGGTGGACATAACCGACGTCAGGGAGGACAGCCGCAACTTCGGAGAAATAGCCCGCCAGACCGGAATTCCGCATGAGGACATTGCCCGGATGATAGGCGACATCAGGCTTGTCGTCGACGGAGAGATGATTGCGACGGCAGCCGGCATGCAGCTGTATGTGGACAACATGAACATGATTACAGACAAAATAACATAGAAATATGGAACAGAGAACAGACCTTACCGCTTTTAGCGGGAAGATACGGCAGCTCCGGAGCAGCATAGCCCGGGTCATAGTGGGGCAGGAAGAAGCTGTCGACATGGTGCTGACGTGCATCCTCGCCGACGGCCACGTGCTGATAGAAGGCGTCCCAGGTGTTGCCAAAACACTGTTGGCGCGACTCATTTCACGGCTGATTGACACGCGTTTCTCCCGTGTGCAGTTCACTCCGGACCTCATGCCGAGCGACGTTCTCGGCACGACGGTGTTCAACATGAAGACCTCGGAATTTGATTTCCACCCCGGTCCTGTCTTCGCCGACATCATACTCGTGGACGAAATAAACCGTGCACCGGCCAAAACGCAGGCGGCCCTCTTTGAGGTCATGGAGGAACGGCAGGTCTCCGTTGACGGAACGACCCGCCGGATGGGCGACATCTATACCATTCTGGCCACACAGAACCCCGTCGAGCAGGAAGGAACATACAAACTTCCGGAGGCTCAGCTTGACCGTTTCCTTATGAAAATAACGATGGGCTATCCGTCCGTAGAGGAGGAAGTGGCCATTCTTGAGCGTCATCAGGCAAAAGCGTCGTTCGCCCGTCTGGACGATATGGAGCCGGTGCTGTCGCCCGCCGAACTGCTGCGGCTGCGCGAAATGATGACCGCTGTGGTTGTGGACGGTTCGCTCCTGAACTATATCGCGCAGATAGTGCGTCAGACCCGCACGTCCCGCGCCGTTTATCTCGGAGCTTCTCCGCGTGCATCGGTGGCCATGCTGCAGGCGTCAAAGGCATACGCACTGATTCAGGGACGCGATTTCGTAACACCGGACGACATCAAGACCGTCACGCCGCACGTCCTCCAGCACCGCCTCATACTCACGGCGGAGGCTGAAATGGAAGGCTACACGCCGCTAAAAGTGGCCCGGAAACTCATTGAAAAGGTAGAAGTTCCGAAATAGAAACACCCGTCAGATGTTCCCCACCCGTAGGTTCTACATAGCGGCTACAGCCGTCATTCTCGTTATCGCCGGAGGATATGTCTATCCGCCGCTATATTCCGTCGGCCTTATTCTGCTCGCCGTCATGGGTGTTCTAATCGCAGCGGAGGCCGCACTGCTGTGGAGCCGCCGCGGAATGGAGGCATGGCGGAATTGCTCCGACAGGTTTTCCAACGGCGACGACAATGAAGTTAGGCTGCGGGTGGAGAGCACATACGGTTTCGGTGTTGTGGCTGAGGTCATCGACGAGATTCCGGCGGTGTTCCAACGGCGCGACATCTGCTTCCCGCTGAAACTGAAATCAGGTCAGGGCAAGACCGTCACCTACACCCTGCGGCCGACCGCCCGCGGTGTCTACGGCTTCGGGCGGATACGCGTTTTCGCCTCTACGGCCGTCGGACTGCTCCAGCGCCGCTTCACCTGCGGCCGGCCGGAAGATATCAAAGTCTATCCATCCTATCTCATGCTCCACCGCTACGAGCTGCTCGCTATCAGCAACCGGCTGACCGACATGGGCGTGAAACGCATCAGACGGGCGGGCCACAGCACTGAGTTCGAGCAGATAAAGGACTATGTCAAGGGCGACGACTACCGTATGATAAACTGGAAAGCGACAGCCCGGCAGCACCGGCTAATGGTCAATGTATGTCAGGACGAACGCTCGCAGCAGGTCGTGGCGGTGATAGACAAGGGCCGCGCCATGCAGCAGTCGTTCCTCGGAATGTCCCTTCTGGACTATTCCATCAATGCCGCGCTCGTTCTCTCCTACGTCGCCATACATAAGGGCGACAAGGCCGGCCTCGTGACGTTCTGCGAAGAGTTCTGCGGCAACATCCCGCCATCCCGCCGTCCGGGTCAGATGCAACGCATGCAGGAAAGTCTCTACGCTCTTGAAACAACGTTCGGCGAGAGCGATTTCTTTTCACTCGTGACCGGAATAAACACTCACCTGCCAAAGCGTTCGCTGCTCGTGCTCTTCACCAACTTTGCCGGCAAGGCGTCAATGGAACGCCAGTTGCCCTATCTTCGCCAGCTCAACGGCCGTCACCGGCTTCTCGTCGTGTTCTTTGAGGATCGCGAGGTCAGGGACTATGCCGCAGGCAGGGCAGCGAACACGGAGGAATACTATCGCCACGTCATTGCCGCCCGCTGCGTAGCCGAGCAGCGCATGACCGTCTCGGCACTCCGACGCAACGGCATCATGAGCCTGCTCACCACACCGGAGAACCTTTCAATCAACGTAATAAACAAATATCTGGACATCAAGTCCAGCCTGTCAATCTGACCATCAGTGAAATGCTACATAACCATAGAACTCCTGCGCAGCCTCTTCTACGTTCTCAACCGTGACTATTTCGACAGCGACCTGCCCGAACCGCGCTTCATCCTGACCCGCTCCAGAACCATCCTCGGCCAGTTCTGTTGCAAACGAAAGTCGTTCGGAAGGGGCACAAAGGACCATACAATCAAGGTGAGCACATACTACGACATCACAGAGGAAACCCTGCGGGACATCGTCGCACATGAGATGATCCACTACAACTTAGTGTTAAACAACCTCCGTGACGCCTCACCCCATGGCCGGATGTTCTGCTGGGAAATGGCACGGCTCAACGCCGCCGGCCTCAACATCAGCATACGTGCTGACACCAGCCAGTGGACAGTGGCCGGCCGGAACCACAAACGTGAGCGGCTCGTGATGGCGCTGACCTCCAGCGACGGGAGGTACATGCTGACGGTGGTCAATCCCAAATATGTCCAGACGGTAACCCAGCAGGCCAGAGATAGCCGCGGCGTGGCCACATGGCAGTGGTTTTCCACCGACGACGACCGCTTCGCCGGCTTCTCCGTCGTGCGTACACTCCGTGTCAGATTTGTTCCGAAAGAAGAATTTGAACACCAGACGTCAGCCATGAAACCGCTGACAGAGATTTTCCGACACACACAGCCTGATCCAAACGATTATTAAAGAAATGAGAAATATTGTTTTTATCGCGATACTGATATGCACCTTTGCGACTGTCGGCCGGGCGCAACAGCGCCACGGCAACGGTCCTGACGACATTCTTCAATATACCCCCTATGCTGCTGTCTTCATTCTGAAAGCCTGTGGCACGGACAACAGTCACACCTGGCCGCAGCTTACGGCAAACGCCGTCACGTCCCTCGCGGTCAGCGCCGGTGTTACATACGCCCTGAAATGCAGCATCAACGAGTGGCGCCCTGACCATTCCGACCGCCGCTCCTTTCCTTCCGGCCATTCTGCCGTAGCCTTCTCCGGCGCCACCGTGCTGCACCACGAGTTCGGCCATGTGTCGCCGTGGGTCAGTGTAGGGGGCTATGCCGTGGCCACACTGACGGCCGTTGACCGCGTCAGACGTGACCGCCACCACTGGCACGACGTGGCTGCCGGAGCGGGAATCGGTATTCTGTCAACCGAGCTGAGCTATTTTCTGGTGGACCGTTTCCTGACCAAACTGTTCCCGGAAAGCGACATCAGCATGAGTGTGAGGGGGAATGGGCTGGATGTGGCGATAAGGATAAAATGAAGAAGACCTGAACCCCGAACCTAAAAAACCTGAACCCCGAACCTAAAACCCACCCCAACGCTCCTTTCGGGAGAGTTGGGGTGGGTTTTAGGTTCGGGGCTCAGGTTCGTTTTTTACCCGTATATAACCTTGCCGTTCTCGTCCTCGTAGGGAGCGAGGTCCTTGGCATACTGGTTCATGGCTCTCAGACTCATACCCATTGACGAGAAACCGCCGTCGTGGAAGAGGTTCTGCATGGTAACCTTGCGTGTGAAGTCGGAGAACATCATGACGCAATAGTTGGCGCACTCCTCAGCCGTAGCGTTGCCCAGAGGCGACATCTTGCTGGCGAAGTCCATCATGTTGTCCATGTCCTTGATGCCCTTGCCGGCCGTTGTGGCCGTCGGCGACTGGGATATGGTGTTCACACGCACGTTCTTCTCGCGGCCGTAGATGTAGCCGAAGCTGCGCGCGATGCTCTCCAGCATGCTCTTGGCGTCGGCCATGTCGTTGTAACCGAAGAATGTGCGCTGTGAAGCGACGTATGTCAGAGCTACCACCGAACCGTATTCGGCGATGGCATCCTGCTTCTTGGCCACCTGAAGCATCTTGTGGAACGAAATGGCGGAGATGTCCAGAGTCTTCTGAAGATAGTTGTAGTCGAGATCGTCATACGTACGGTGCTTGCGGACGTTGGGGCTCATGCCGATTGAGTGGAGCACGAAGTCAATCTTACCGCCCAGCAGGCGCACTGACTCTTCAAATACTTTGTTGAGGTCTTCAACACTGGTGGCGTCGGCCGGAATTACCGGAGCGTTGAGCTGCTTGCTCAGACCGTCCAGCTCGCCCATGCGCAGGGCCATCGGTGTATTGCTAAGTGTGATGGTGGCGCCTTCCTCTACGGCTTTCACGGCCACCTTCCATGCTATAGATTCTTCGTTGAGCGCGCCGAAAATGATTCCGCGCTTACCTTTCAATAAATTGTAACTCATACTTGTTCTGATATACATTTGATTTATTTTCGACCGGCAAAAGTACTGATTTTCAGCAGAACAGACAAATTATTCCGACAAAAAGAGCAATTCCGCCGGTCGTTTTAACTTCCGTCAGTCATTTTCAACGCTTTTCAGCGGTCGGCAAAGATGCCCTGACGCACAATCAGCGAAACAGTCTTGCGCTTTGCAGCCAGTCCGTGGCCGGCGGGCGAGACGTTCTGCGGACCCGTGTATGGCGACCAGTCGAAGGACGTTATGCGTCCCATGGCGAATGTGAATGTCTTGTCGCCGTATGCCATGCGGCCGGAGAACTCGACATCGGTCAGGGCAAAGTCGGAAATCCGTACGGCCGAAAGATGGCTGTCCGGGGCGTAGGCTATGGTCACGGCGTCCTGAGTCTGCATCCACGTGAACGGTGTGTAGGCGAAATCCGTCCGCGGACTGAAGCGGTCATAGTCCAGCTGGCGTCCATTTCCATCGGCCATGAACTCGCAGACCGTCATATAGTTGTCACCCTCCAGTCCCCACACTTCGCTGTAGTAGCCGTTGATAGTGCCCTGCCACATACCGATGAGCGGTGTCTGCGGCTTGTTGTCTCCGCCGGTGTTGCCCTCGTTGATGACGAGCGGGATGCCGTCAACAACCAGATGGCCGTCGCCGAAGCTGTAGGCCATTTCGGCTGTGCTCTTGTCACTGTCGTATAAGACCGTCAATGTGTTTGCCGTCGCCTCCCAGCGGAAGCCGTCTTCCAGTTCCACCTTGCCGTTGACAACGGATTTGCAGTAGCCCGTGCGGTCGGAGTTCAGTGTGAGATAGAACGGACTCTCCGGCTTGTCGTCCGAGATATAGTCGCCGACGAGTGCCTTTTCATACTGGTTGAGCGGTCCGCTGAAATGGCTGCCGCCATTGTCCGCCCATCCCGGGTGCTGCGGATAATAGTCGTCGTCACCACATGAAATCAGCACGAGAGGCAAGGCCATGAGGAGACTAAGAAAAAATATTTTCGCTTTCTTGTTCATTGACGTTATCTGTTTTTATACATGTATTGTGAAAAAGTCTCCGTTCAGTCGCGGAGCGAATATGTCACTGTCGTCACCACACGGACCTTCTTTATGTGGGGCGTGTTGGCGTCGCGGTCCGAAATGGAGAACTGGCCTTGGTCAGCCGTGAGAATCTTGCTTATCTTGCTGTTGCTGCTCTCGGCAAACTGCTCAGCTGTCTTCTCGGCGTTCTTGATGGCCTCGCGCATCATCTCCGGCTTCATGCTCTGGAACGATACGTATTCGTAGTCGACGTTGTTGCTGTAGCCGTCACCGACCACGGCGACACCCTGATTGAGCAGTTCTCCCTGACGGGCGATTATCCCGCGCACGAGTTTGACGTTGCGTGAGGTGACGGTTATGGTCGACGTTATGTTGTAGCGGTAGCGGTTCATATTGTTGTTGTACATCTCGGCATTGAGGTCGCGGACGACGGGCGCCCCGACACTGATTTCCTCTTCCTTGACGCCGTTCTGCTTGAGGAACGTCTTCACCTTTTCCGTCGTGACGTTGATGCTGCGGTAGAGCTGTTGCAGGTCGTCACCAAGTTCCTTTGTCTGGAGGGACCAAGTCACTTTGTCGGCCTCCACTTCCTTTTCCGAAAGTCCCTTGACGGTGACTTTCCTGTCCTTATTGACAAAATTGTCGATACCGGCCTTCAGGCAAAAGCCGAGGATAACGATACTGATGGCTATGATAGCCGATTCCTTGATTCTGTTCATAAGCTTTGTATATTAATATAGTTGTATACTAATGTAACGGGGATATGCCGTCACGTTTGTTTCTGTAAAAGTACGAAATGTTTTCATTGTGGGAGGCATGTGGCCACGCTATTTACAGATAATTAACTGAAAGCATTATGAATTAGGAATTGCACCGTTGCCGGCCTTCAACGCAAAGACGCTTATTTCAACGCAAAAACGAAGAAGCAGAGTTAGAGAGTTTTAAAATAGGCGCCTTTGTTTTTTTAAAACAACCTTCTCTGCGTCTCATTTCTTTTTGAGCCGTGACTTCATGGTCCTGAAGGCGGACAGCGACAGTGACATTATGCGCATGACGGCTTCGTCGTCGTTGCCCATGTCGGTGAGGATGTTATAGAAAATCTCGTTCTGAGAAAACTTCTTGGCGTCTGTCAGCGAGGGATTTACGGTCGTGTAGTATTCTACGAACAGCTTACGCTCTTCCTTTGTCCATTTAGAAATACAGGCCCCGCCCTTTACCGCCTCGAACAGCCGGTAGCCCCTGAGCATGTGTTCAGCCGCTTTCTGCTGTGCTGTTTCAATGTCACGCTGGTGTCTGTCCTCCAGATTCTTCATGTTCCGGCGCAGGTTCTCCGCCATACGCTTAGTCTCTTTTTCCTTTTCTGATAGCTTTTCGACCTTATGGACATAGTCGGCAGTGGTTTTCTCATATTTTTTCAGCTTCTCATGCTGACTGTCGATGATTATTCTCGCCTTACGCCGCTTGCGCATATTATGATATATGGCGCCCCCGCATAAGAGCAAAAGGGTCAGGAATGATATTGCATAAACGATGCGAAGATTATATTTCTGGTGTCTGAACGACTCAGACGCCTTTTGATTTTCAAAAATCATCTGCGCCTCGACGATGCTGTCATTCTGCAATTTGCGTTGCAGGCTGTCGCTGAGAAAGATAATCTTGTCACCAAGCTGTGCCGCCTCTGCCGTCTGACCGATGCTTTGTTTATATTCGCGCAGGTCATTGATGAGGTTAATTTCCGTGAACAGATCGTTCTTGCATATAGCAATCCCGCGTCTCAGGCTCTTTTCTGCTTCGGCGGTGTTGCCCTCGGCAAGATAGATATCGGAAAGAATGCGGTATGGTCCAGGGCGTTCCTCTATCTGCAGTGACTGAAAAACATATTGTTTTGCTTTCTCTGTTCCAATATCTTTATATGTAAGCGCGATGTTGGCCAGAAATGCGACCTGACTTTCCGGTGGAACATCCTTGATGATGTGCATACATTTTTCCCGATAATAGCTGCCGCTATCCCTTTTCCCAATCCTGTTATATATCACAGCCAGCTTGTCCATGCTCAGCAGCATCTGTTCCTTGTTCCCGGAAATTTCAGCATATTCAACGGCTTTCAGACTATACGCCAGCCCTTTTTGGTGTTCGCCGCCACTGATATTGAACTCAGCCAGGCTGTTCTTTATGCGGCTTCTCAGTAAGTAGTTGCTGATGTTTTCCGAATGGCTTTCTGCTTTTTTCAGGCAAATTATGGCTTCCTTGACCTTGTCCCGCTTATGAAGAATACGCCCCTTATAATAATAGGAACGGGCAAGCATGTCATGGTCGTTCTTCTTCGTATAATAATCTATGCTGTGGTCTATCAGGGAGTCGCTGGCCGGAACATTGCCCTGACGGAACTCAATCAGATAGCTGAGCATGTCGTAATATGCTATGACACCATCGTCCTCGACGGCGGAAACATCCATGCCTGACAGTGCCACCCTTGCAGAGTCAAGCAGGTCCCGCTCCATCAGCGAGTCTATAGCCTCCAGTTCTTTATAAACCGTGTTGTTGCTACAGCCCAAAAAGAAAGAAAAGATGGTTAGTAATATAGGTAACTTCATTAAGTGTATTTATTTTTTGTATTACAAAAATATGTATAATATGCCAAACATCCAAAGATTCAACGGCCGTTTATTACAATTCTATGGCGTTTTCTTGCAGAGATTTGGGATAAGTAGTTGTAAATCAGGTATGTTTATTGTAGTGTTAATGTAATCCGATTATTGTTAAAAAGCATAAAAAGACTATTGGTTTGTAATAAAAGATATATTTTTGTACTGAGAAATTTAACTACAACCATTTAATAAATAACACAGAAAAGGATAAAAGCATGAAAAAAACATTTTTGATTATGGCATTTGCCGTATTCTTTATTCCTATGACGGTATTGTTGGTTCCTATTGTAGATAAATTAAAAGAAGACCGACAATTAACCGATAAGAATGTAGGTAAAACAGATTCTACTACAGTTGTAAATTTTGATGGACATAGAGGTAATACCAAGTATAACTATATATACTATAATGTATCACCATATAATAATATGGGAAACTACAAATATATATTTTACTTTTAATATCATATTATATGAAAAAGATTCTTTTTATCATCCTAATGATGCTCTCCATTCTTCCGGCTGCTGAAGCGCAGAACGTGGTTGGCAGGTGGAGATGCTCAGAAGAGTTTCTTCATAGTTTGGGGACAAGGTTTATTCAGATGCGTGGACGCTATTGTTTTAAGAAGGACAGTACGTTCACTATTAAAATCAAAGGGCGGGGACAAAGATTGGGTCGTAAACCGAAGAATAAAGGTTGGTCTTCTAAAACGGTTAAGAGCAGTGGAATTATAGAATTGACAAAAAGACCTGATCATATTACTTCCAAGCACACTCTCCAAATCAAAGTTAAAGGCACATATAGTGTTTCGGATGGTACAATCACGACCAAGGTTGCTCCAGAGGGTGTTTCCTGTTATATAGATTCCGGCCGGGATATGCCGGAAATGCCGTCTGTGGACAGCTATGATTATGACTATGAGATGTTAGTTTATTTGTGGGAAAGTAGTTCATATAATGACGCCGCGTTTATGTCACGGACACAGGAGAAAACGATAAAGAGAGAGTTTATGAAAGTCTGGAACTGGAACCGTGAGCCGCTTGAAGTGACGAAGAAGACTATGACCGTTGGAAACAAGGTCACGTTCAGGAGGAAGTGAAGGGCAGAGATATTTTATTTACCCGTTGGCGGAGTTTATTAGTTCCGTCAACGGGTGATATACTCCAAAATCCAGATAATGACGGATAATGATTGTCAGGGATGCAGTTTTCTAATTGATTGAGAGTTTTTTTACGAAAACTTTTTGTAATATTGCATCTTAATAGTTAAGTACTAATGATTAATAATGTAAAAAGTAAAGAACAGATGGAAAAGTATCGGCAGAACATTCTTCTCATTTTATTGCTGGCGTCGGCCGACGGCGATGAGGTTACGGTGAAAACGACGGAGAGTGGCATCCGATTTGATATATGAAAAGAATAGTATATTTGTTGGTATCCATTGTTTGTGCAATAAAATGTGATGCACAAGTCGAAATCTCCAATTCTCAATTGATAGGGAAGAAGTGGGAAAGAGTGTTGCCTGTTCAGATGATAGAAGGTGATACTACAATAATCACATTTACTAAAAAATATATTGAAAACTATCATTATCGCATAAACCATAATGATATATTTCAATTTAAACATAAGTATTATATAACCAATACAGAACCATCTTATGTCCAATTTGCCAATGAAGATGTAGGGAAGGAGCGTAAAGGCCGTTATATCGTATTTTATAACGCCAAGGTTAACAGCATTGACTTCTATACAGTCATGTCTTTGACGGATAATGAACTTGTGTTGCATCATAAAGCGTTGCCGAAAAGTATCCCTAAGCTAGACATGACCATTGTGTATAAACGCGTTTGGTAGGTAGCATGCGGCGGAAAATCTATTGTTACCCGTTGGACGGGTAATATAAAATTAAATAAGATTATGAGTAGAGTTATTTTGTTTTTTCTTTTATTTAAAGTGAATTATGTTTTTGGAAATTCTGTCTTTTCGCAGTCAGCAGATACACTAATCTATCATTATCATGCGGAGGCCACACCGTCAATGTTTGACGAAATATTGGTATTGGTAAAAACAGACAATGGAACCAAATGCATGTATTATGGTCCGTCCATAGAGTTTGACGATTCTCCGGAACCGTTTCTTCCTGGATTTATCATGTTGGAAGCTACAAACTTTATAATGGATGAAGGAAATATTTCTTTTAAGTTAAATTCAACAGGCAGAGGTTATTACAGTCAGCCAGTGGAATTGAGATTTCGTGAGGATGAGGATATAATTTCATCGGGATACAAGTTGTGGATTCAGGCTCCAGAATTCTTTTGGAGGGAAGTGACGTTTGAAGGGATTTACGATAATAGTACTATTTCGATATTTAACAAAACGTTACGTCCTAAAGAAATGAAAGTTTTTTATAGAGAATCGTTGCGTGAAACAATGAATAGCTATAAACGAGATTTGATAGATGCAGAATTGGAGAAAGAGAACTCTGCTGAGTAAATAGGACGAAATGTCTGTTCGTTACCACTTAATGAAAAGACCTAAAATCAAAAGAACGCAATGTCACAAAAAACGATAAAAAAAGAGTTGATGAATGTCTGGAACTGGAACCGTGAGCCGGTTGAAGTGACGAAGAAGACTATGACCGTTGGAAACAAGGTCACGTTCAGGAGGAA
>CAMWVS010000006.1 GCA_947177775.1 uncultured Prevotella sp. | reverse complement strand
CCCCCCCCCCCCCCCCCCCCCCCCCCCCCCCCCCCCCCCCACCCCCCCCCCCCCACGAATCTATAAGAACAGTTTCCATAAAAACATATAAAAAAAGTCAGTCTCGCATGTATGAACACACACGAGACTGACCAATAATATTTCTCACAAAAATTATGTTGCGTATTCCCTATAAAAGGGACACACATTCCTTTATCAAAGTGGCAGATACCAATTATTCTCCACTGTAAGATCCTTGCCTACCGACGGATTGTTCTTACGAATCTTGTTATAGAACCAGATTCCTCCGAAGTTACTGCCGTAGGGCTTCACGTCGTCAGCATTCTTATGACGGGCCATACGGGTCAAATCCGTGAAGCGGCTACCCTCAAAGGCCAGTTCCATTGCATACTCATCACAGAGGATATCCTCCATCGCATTGATGACATCGGCCATAGGAGCATAGGTGAGAGTATATTCAGGAATGGTCAGCTCATACTCTTCCATTTCCTCACCGTCTTCATTCGTAACCGTACCCTTAAGAACCGGATTCGGATAAGGTATAGTCATACCCAGCTTTATGTTCTGTTCCGGAACCAATGCCATTACGGCCTCATTGCAGGCATCCTGAACAACAGGCGAGAAACTTGTGAGAGGAGCATTGGCGGTCACCTGGGGATCAACCGTGATGGTCAATGTCAGATCCGAACCGGTCTTTTTCACTATAGAGTAGCGTATTCCCAACTCCTTCTCCAGCTGATGCATCTTAGCCGAAACCACAGAGTCCATCTGATAGACAGAAGCGGTTCCGCCCACACCGGAAAGCGAGCTGGATCTGTTATAGCTACTGCATCCATATCCATGGATACCCATAGTGGACACTTCGTTTCCAAAAGCTAACGTGGCCTCATCACCGAAGAAAGGCACCGGACCATCTGAAGCCAGCAACGCACGTGTGGAAGCCGTGAGGTAAGGAGCATTGCTTGCTGTAAGGTGAACACCCATACCGTCCTTGAGAATGGCAAATGCTGCATCAGGATGGCCAAGACGGTTGAGAGCCTCGGCGAGATGGAGCCATATTGTGGTAACGCGATAAAGTCGTATGCTGGCCGGAGAAGTAGCATAAAGCCTAGGGATGTACGATAAACCTCCGTCTTCATTCATAATGGTGATCAGACGGTTGAATCCACGTGCATCTCCATACTTGACCGAAGCATACGAATTGGTGTATGTTGACAGGTAATAGTAATAAGAACTGTCCGCCAACTCATAATAGGCATCGGAAGGAGTAATCTGGGAAGACAACCATCTGTCTTCATCACCAACCTTATAAGCATTGTAACCAAACAATAACGGAAGTTCTGATGTCTTTCCAGTGACGCTGCTTGAAGCCATTCTTATGCCGGATACGAATTCTGATGTAGTCCAGTTGTCGGAAATAGAAGGCATGTCAATTGGAGGAACTCTGTCATCATTAACTCTATTGAAACCGGCTGTATACGGAAGTATCGGCATCTTGTTATCCACAAGATATCTGTAATAGTGCTTGGCGGCATTCAGCCACTGGCCATCTTCCAGATATAATTCGCCCAGGATTACGTCCACCGGAATATAAGAAAAATTAAACAGGGTAGGAACCGGAGTTCCGCTGAACTTCTCCAACTCGGGAGCCAGCTCTGCAGTGATTTCAGATATGCCATACATCGGAGACTGGTCGTTGTCTATCTGAGAGACACTGGTCAACGGATGGGTGAAGAACTTCACCTTTCCATACATGCGGGCGAGCTGAAGATAAGCCCATGCGCGGAAAGCATGTACGGCAGCATATTCATTGCGCGTAACATTGTAGCTACCGTTATAGAGAGCGGTGTCACGACGGGCAATGTAATTGTTGCAGTTGTTGATTACCTTGTAGTAGACGTATGCGCTGTCATACTTGTTGGCAGTGGTAGCCGTATAGTCGGCCATCTCACGCAGGTGGGAGCTGGAATAGCTCGTCGTGGTGACGAGGTCTCCACGCATCTCATTCTGAACCACATACATGTCGGCTGCCTCCTGCATGGCCTGCATGATGCCATAGGCATAAAACAAGGAGTCTGTCTTGCTGCCTATAACGTCATTGGCATCAAGATGACGTTTGTCCTCGACTTCAAGCATATCGCTGCATGATGACACAAAAAGTGTCATCATGCTTGCGAAGAAAAATATCGTCTTTTTCATATTGTCGTTTGTTTAGAGGTTTATTTTTAATCCAAGTGTGAAAGCTCGGCCCTGAGCGAGGTTTCCACAGTCCACACCCTGATAGAGAACACTGTTGCGCGCACTGAATTCCGGATCGCTACCGGTATAGTGTGTCAGCGTGAACAGATTGACAGCCTGTGCCCATACTGTGAGACCCTGCAGCCAGCTGAAGTTCACAGGAACACGATAAGACAGTGTCAAGGTTTTCAGGCGCAGATAGCTGCCGTCCTCTATCCAGCGGTCGCTGAAACGGTTGTTCTGCATGGGGTCACCATAAACGGCACGCGGCATGTCGGTCTGCTGACCTTCATAGCGCCAGCGTTTGGTGGTGGCCACCTGCTGGTTCCAGAGATTGCTTCCGGAATTCAGGAGCATGCGCTGATAGTTGTAGACATCGTTGCCCAGGCTGTAGTTAAAGTTCATGCTAAGCGTTAAGTTCTTCCAGCTGACATTAGCAAAGATGTTACCATAGATATCCGGATTCGGGTCACCAAGGATAACGCGGTCGCTCTCACTGATCATGCCATCACCGTTCTGATCTACGAAATGAACGTCACCGGCTTTGAAATAAACCTTCTCACCAGTAGCATCCAGCTGATACAGATAGTTCGGAGTTCCGTCCTCTGAAGGCTGGCCTGCCGCAAGGGCCGCTGCATCCGTAGCAAAGACACCGGCTGTCTTATATCCATAGAACAATGCCACCGGATTGCCGACTGAAGTAAGAATATTGTCTGTTCCATAGACAGATGACGTATAGTCTCCGTCCGGCAGTTTGGTCACCTCGTTCTTATAGTGGCCTACGCTGGCTCCTACCTCTACGTTCCAGCTCTTGGTTACAACGGGCTTGGCTGTCACTGACATCTCAAAACCTGTGTTCTGCAACTCGCCTGAGTTGGCCCAGTAACGGCTGATACCACTGATCTGGTCACTGAAATTCTTGAGAGTAAGCAAGTTGCTGGTCTTGTGGATGAAATAATCAAAGGTCACGCCAATACGGTTATGCAGGAAGTTACCTTCGAAACCGACGTTAAACTTCTTTGTGGTCTCCCACTGGAGCTTGTCGTTACCGATATTGGTGATCTGCATACCATTATACATGTCTTGGAATTTCACCATGGAGTAGATTGTGCGTGAAGCGTAGTTGTTGATGTCGTCATTTCCGCTGACGTCATAACCGGCGTTCACACGCAGATAGTCAATACCTGCATTCTTCGGGAACCACTTCTCGTTGGTGAGCACCCAACCTGCCTGGACACTGGGGAAGATGGCCCACTGGACACCGAACATCTTGAGTCCGTCAGCATTCTCACCGAAACGGCTGTTGGCCTCGGCCATAAGAGACAGAGTCAGGAAATACTTGTTCATGTAGTTATAGTCTACATTGCCATACCACTGAAGCTGCTTCCATACATCATTGGTTCCGGCCACTGTGTTCAGGTTGGCAGAGTTTGCTGAAATGTGCGGGTTGCTGTTGAGCTCCTGGTCATTGGTGTACTCTGTGCTCAGAATGTCATTGTCAAACGAGAAGTAATTATAACGGAAGCCGACAAAAGCACTGAGGCTATGGGAACCGAACATGTGGGAATAGTCTACATGCGTGTTGCTCATTATGTTATTCTCCTTAGAGAAAAGCGACGCGAACTTGTTGTAAACTGTTCCGAACTGCGGTACGGCAAAAGCCGGAGTGTACGTATGGGGACGGGTATAACGCTGAGAGTTACGGTTCAGATAGTAGCTGAACGACGTAGTGACGGAAAGGTCATCGCAAATGCGATATGTCGGCTCAAGCATCATGTTGAAGTTCGTATTCTCCAGATAGTTCTTGTTGACACCGTCAGCTTCCTCCAAGAGTCCGAGAGGATTGGCCAACGAATGGGTGGAACCCAACGCGTTGAAAATGTCATCGGCCTCACTGAGCAGATCTGAGAATCCGCCAAGATACTTATTGTACTGATACGGCGAGAGCAACGGTGACTTGATAAGCGAAAGGAAGGTGGGAGAAGTGGGAGTCTCCTTTGTGAAATCCTCCTGTGCGCCATCATTACGCAGATTGCTCGTGACACGGGAAATAGAGATATTGAACTTGGTCGTCAGATTACGTACGATATTAATATCGGTATTGAAGCGCACATTGATACGGTTGTAGTCATTATAATCAGCTGTGCTCTTGCCGTCAACGAAACCGACTGAAAGATTATACATACCGACATTGTCACCTCCCTGCACGTTGATGCTATAGTTCTGGGTCAATGCCGTACGATAGACTTCATCCGTCCAGTCCGTATTGTTGTGATACATGTGGTAATAATATCCATTGGGATCATCATTGAGGAAGTTCAATGACGGAGTGCTGACTTTCATGCCGTCCATCGTACCGATAAGCTCAGTTGCGTAGGTACGGAACTGTGAGGCGTCCATCATCTTAGGGAGACGCGGAACGAGATTCAGGCCGACAGAAAGATTGGCGTCAATACGCGTTGCCATACTGTGACCACGCTTGGTATCAATAACGATGACTCCGTTCGCACCACGTGCTCCGTAAAGGGCAGTGGCATTCTTCAGAACAGTAACCTTATCGATATCGGCAGGCATGATGGTGGACAGCATGTTGAAATAATTGCCGCTGTGAAGAACTTCACGTGACAACTGCATATCAAGCTCCTGACCGTCAACTATAATCAACGGCTGAGAGTTTGCATTGATAGAGTTCAAACCACGTATAAAGTTCACATTGCCTATACCGGGAGCAGCAGAACGCTGGATAGAACGCATGTCAGCCATGAGGTTCTCCTCAATCTCCGAATCTGCCGAGATGTTCTGTACGGCGGACGACGTGAAACTACGGCGAGCCGTATAGTTGGTTCCGTCCGAATACATCTGACGGAACTTGTCACTCAGCATATAGATTTTTACAGTCTGGGCCGTATCTGCCGGTATGGCGACCTGCTGTGACAGGAATTCTGACGAATGGACGTATAACGACGTTGCAAACACGGGAACTTTGATAGTGAAAGCACCCTCATCGTCTGACATGGCTGTATAACGGCTGTTGCCGAGCATTTTCACTTGAATACCGGACAAAGGCTTCTTGGTTGCTTCATCCAGGATGATGCCCTTCACGGACATGAGCTGATATTTCTCAGGCTTGGCTTTAGCTCTTGGCTTTGCCACAACCTCTTCCTCGGTGAAATCATCAGTAAGATCATCCTGAGCAAGCACAGGAGAAACTACCATCAATGCCATTGCCGAGCAAAGAACGTTTCTCAGAAACGACTTTTCTATATTATATATAAAGCTGTTCATAATCATTCTTCTGTTTTTAAGTCATCATCTTTCTTCAGGTACTCGTCATACTCCACCGGCCGCAAGATAATATCGCTGATGCGGAGACGGTTGTTGATTTTCGTGTATTCCGTTGTATTCCAAGTACTGCGCTTACCCTCAATACGCACCATCGGATAGCAATTCTGCAGACCGACATAGGCCACCGGGAATGTAATTTGGCCGACAAAGACCGTATCCACCGGAGACGTCATGTCCTTATGTAAGGCTCCCGCTTCAACAGTTTGCTTCCATTGCTGGAAAGCATTGTAGAACTGGCGGCTGCCAGTACCTACCTGCACTTTACCGTCTGCCTTGGCAAAATTGAAAGCAACCTCAAACTTATAAGTTCTGTCATAAAGCACTTCGTGTTCGTTGCCTTCTTCATCCTTTACGGTCTGTGTCTCCACCAATCCTGACGGGATTACAGCAACATACACATTGTATGTTGTGGAACGGACATTAGGTATATAGAAATAGGCCCTGGGATTGGTATATACATCTTGCGGAATGAAATCAAGATATGGAACAGACACTAAATTTCCATCTTTATCATGATAACCAAGTAATGTTGTTGTAGGCTCATTACCTTGGATTCCTTCCACTAAAGGACGGTAAGTTCTTGACAAAGGAACAGAAATCTCCGGATTGTAAGTCTCCCACGAACGATACGGCAGGTCTGTCACTACACGGAAATTTCCATTACTCATATCCTGTTCACCACCCTGAGCAAGGATTTCGTCGCTGAGGAAATCCGGACCATTGGACAACTTAACACCCCTTGTCGTAACAAGGGTATCTGTTTTGTTCGGGTCATCGGCATTGTCAATCCAGCGGTTATACTTATTGTTGTTGTTAAACACTGTATTGGAAAGAATTGCACGAGTAACAAGAGAGTCGCCCAGTCCTTCGGGAGTAGCATATTCTATCGGTGCCGTCGGAGCAGGTATCTCTCGTGTAGGTGTCCAATACTGTGTAGAGGCAGCATAATTATAGTAGTTCTTTATCTTATCATAAGATGCCTGGAAAGCTTCATCCGTCGGTATCAGCATCGTATAGGAGCTATCCTCTTCAGCAAGTTCGGCATTCAGGTAGTTTCTATCCAGAAGGCTATTGGTAGTTACCCAGACCTCCTCAATGTAAGTCTGATTACCGTCTGCATCTATCGGACCTTCAACACTATGCTCCTTATCGAGTTCCTCACTCTGATATTCTGCAAAGATGGCAGGAACTTTCGTTACATTTTCGTCAGATAGTGCAAAAATATTCTCATAGATATTAGGCAGGAACTGGGCATAACCGTCAATCGTATGCAACAGTCCGTTCTGGGTGGGGATGTTCTTTTCCACCACAGCCTTTTCATCATACGTGAAATTGGCGCCATCCGGACTCTTGAGCTCGAACGACTTATTATTGAGCGTATGAATCTTCTCATTCATTGTGCTCATCAACGTATAATTATAGTTGGCAACGTGGCTGTTGACAAATCTCTTTATCAGTTCATCCTTGTTTTCCTGAGCCAACAGAGACTTGTAATCAAATGTTCCGTTAAGAGGAGCCCATACCGTATATGTACGTGAGTTCTGCAACTCCTTATCATAACCGACATACTTCAGCACCTCAGCGAACTGGGACAATTCACCATTAGCCTCAATGTTCTCCCACAAAGAAGCATTTCCCAAAGGATTGCTGTCCGTGTAGGCCTCATTATAATCATCGAAGTCGGTGCATGATGCGGCGAACAATGTCGTCGCCGCAATCATGCTGTATATTAATTTATTTCGCTTCATATAATTCTTAAACTTTTATTGTTTGTTATTAATACAAATCCTCTCTGTACACGCCGCGTCCATCATATACGCTCTGAGGAACAAGCTCGATGTAGTCCAGCTGGAATTTCTTGTCTTCATACTTGGGAAGCACAGTCTTCATACGGAGCCAATAGTCTTTCTGCTTAAACTCGTCCTTCAACAGTATTCGACGCAGCTGATAGGCTACATAACGGGCATTCATGCTTGACGGTTTTGAATTTGAGCCATCAGACTCCTTCACAATTGACAATCCGTCACGCATATAGCTGTGGGCACGCATAACCTTATCGGATTCAATACCTCTATCGGCATAGTCGTCAGGATAATTGGTCGGATCATTGCAAGGAACATAACCCGTAGCAGCCAGACGGGCATCACTGCCGACATCTGTTGCCATACGCAAGTCAATAGGAATATCGATAGGTCTCATTGCATTAAGATCGGAGCTACCCTCACCAAGATAGAACTGCAGCATGGAGCCACGGTTGCCAAAGTTTGTTGCAGCCACACGAAGCTCATACAGACCATCCGGTACGGGAGGCAACTTGATAGCAAGGTCATAGACACCCTTGCCCTGGAAAGAGTCTCCCTTATAGAGCAGGAATGAGTTAGAACCGGGATTTGCCAACAGGTTCATATCCAGTTTTGTTTTGTTTCCATTGTAAACTACAACGTTGTCAAAATAGTCAACCGGGAAACGGATACGTCCTACGCTGGAATTGCCGCTGCGCGACACCATGTCCTGACAGTAGATACCTCTGAAGCCGGAGCTCATGGTCTCACCAAGAAGCGAAAGGACGTCAAAACGCAAACGCTCGTTAAGAACACCGTTAGGAACCGTACTATTATAGATGAGGATGTCCTTTATCGGATAGATAAATCCGTTCATGGAACGAAGCACATTCTCGACATCAACTTCCACTCCAGTGAAACGAAGGGCATGCATTCCGTCTGAACCGACTGTCTCAACAGCCTCACCGACACCGTCGGTAAGAGTATTGTTCTCCACATAACGGTTGATGTAATATTTCTTAATGGTTGCGTTCTGGAATCTGTTCACATACCACATCTTCATAAGAGTCTTGGGGAGCAGGGTCTCATAATAGTCAAATGAATCGCCGGTCCATCCAGACTTATCATAAACGCAATAGTCATTTGGCAAAGCGTTTCTATCCACACCGAATGAAAGGATGTGATAACGCACAAACATGTTAAGTACGTGGTTTTCCTTTGTATAGTCACCACCTTCACTCTCCAGTCGGGTATCTATCTCCACACCATTGTTGCGATACCAGTCATACCATCCTTCGTTTTCTCCACGCGAATTTCCCGTAGCGGCCTTACCATACCACTCTGCTGCGTGGCGCACCAAAGAATTAAGGTCTGTTATGCCCTGTGCCTCGAACACCTCATCGGTCTCGGCAAAGATGGTGAACTTGATGTCGCTGGGTTCCGGAGTTACCCAATAAGAAGCAGCGCCGTCCTCACCGGGAGTGATGGTAGGAAGATCTTCCTTTGACGCTTCTTTCTTGGTCTTCTCCATCATCTGATCAAGTCCTGTACGGCGAAGAGCCTCTGCAAAACGGTTGAAACGGCCATCCTTTATAAGATCTGTGGTCACCAGCTTGGTGGCACGCGGGATAACAGAGCTCACCACATGTACGATACCGTTGACAAGGTCAGTACCGTCATTGTCGCTACTATATGTAATCATCGCTTTGTCATTAAGCAGAACCGAGCCGTCAACCACACTTGCGGTAATCTGAGGACCGGAAAGGGGAGTAACGACAGCATTGGAAGAACCATCGCTGATGTCGGCAACACGATATACGATACCGGCCACGTGATACATGGCTATGGTGCGGCAGAGACTGTCTGTCAGATTGTCCAACGGCACATTGTTAGGGTCAGCGACAGCCGGCATTCCATGATGGGGAAGTATGGCATCCTCATCGTTATACAGTTCCTGCACGTATGCGATGACAGCATCATTAGTGGGGAGGAAACAGCTGTACGTTCCGTAAGAACTCAAGATTCTGTCATACCCGGCACGCTTCAGTATATAATTAAAATTACTGAAATCCGACTCATTGTTAGTTATGAAGTCCTCGATTGTCTCACCCGTAAATGTATACAGATTGGAATCATCCGGTTCTGCCGTACACGAGGAGATAATCATGCTGCCGGCCGCTAAAAAGATGCCGGCAACCATCTTCAATGATTTCTTTATATTTATATTCATAACACTTGGCATTTTTAATTCTTAACATATATATCGTTTGAGCTATATACAGGATTCTGATGCAGATTGACATTGACCTTCAGCTCGCTTTCCAATACAGGGAAGTAGAGATAGGGCTCCCAATTCATCTTAGAGCAGATGGCAGAACCTCCTTCTATATACCGCAGCTGAACTATATTCATCATCTCGGTATAGTTTCTAACAAATGCGTTCTTGTTAGAAGTACCACCTGAAATTTCCCAAAGCATCAGATCAGGCCGGATTCCCTCAACATTGCGATAATTGAAACGCATGAGGTCAAACCAGCGCTTACCCTCAAAACAGAGTTCACGCTGACGCTCGGCAAGCACAAGCTTTTCATAATCCAATGTTGTCTGAAGCTCATCGGCCTTCAGATAGTTGGCCTCTGACGTCTGGCTGCGCTTGTTAACCTCATATACCAGCTCGAATGCTTCATCTTTCTCATCAAGCTGTGTCAAGGCTTCGGCTCTCATAAGCATAACGTCAGTAAGACGATAGAATATGAAGTTCTGATCTATCTGGTTCATAGTACCATTACGACCACCTCCAGGATTGCTGTTATCAGGTTTCCAGGAGCTTACATTATTCGCTGTATTATCCCTTAAAGCGGTTGCATCGGCTGTGACCATTTTACGGATATTAAGCTCCGTGAGGTTCGAACCACCAGCGCTATACACATTCTCATAGAAACGGTAATCAGTGTTCGTAGCATAGGCTGAAGAGGTCTGGCCAGCCTGACCGAAGACACTCACGGTTCCTTTGACAAAACCGGTGTTTCTGTTTTTCTCATCATAATTCCAATAGAGATTTCTCACGCCGTTATTGGAATTGTTCTGACCATCCATCTGTATCTCAAAAATACTCTCCATCGAATTGCCCGATATGAACGTGGAGATGAAAGCATATTCTCCACTCAAGAGGGGATACTTCATGTCATCAGATATAGAAGGACCCATGCCGCCGCCCATCGGGCCAAAACCACCGATATTACCGCCACGGTACTGTGACATCTTTGAATCGATAATTTCCTGGCAGAGATCAGCACACTTACGGTAGTCATCCGCATTATGGGTCATTGAGGCTCTCCAAAGGTACACATCAGCCAAAATGGCCTTTATACCATCACGATTGAGCAATCCCACCCGACGCCAGTCTGTGTATGCCGTAGGAGAAAGAGGATGCTCCAATGCACGGTTGAGGTCAGTTATACACTTCTCAAGGGTGTAGATCGGCGCTTCCTGGCTCACATACATATCCACACTGCTATTCATATAGGCTGTTGTGGAATAGGGTATGTCACGGAACGCACGGATCAGATAGAAGTGGCACAAAGCACGAATACCGAGCATCTGTGATTCGTCCGTATAGTATGTCTCCTGAGTGTAGGAAGGGTCTTTTGTCACCACAGCAGGTGCCTTCTCCAACACGATATTGCAACGATTGATTATATCATACATGGAGGCCCAGTCAGCATACGTATTGGTACTTGTCATAGCACCGTCACTGATATCTTTCAAGGAATTGAGCTTACCTCCCAAAGAACCTGAATATGGTGCCATCTCATCGGAACGGAAGTTTCCCCATACGAGATAACGCTCTACGGCGCTCTCTGCACACATGTGTTTATATACGTCCGTGACCATATTAGTGACCTCCTCCTTGTTCTGCCAGAAATCATCTCCTGTAATCTGGTCAACCGGGAGCACTGACGTGTCAATACATGAGGTCATGAGCATAGTCGGCAACACGGATAATAATATATATTTTTTCATAAATCTCATATTTTAAAATCTGATTTATTAGAATGCCAGACTAAGACTGGCTGTGAACGACTTTGAACGCGGAGTCTTTGCAGTATCCGATGCAAAACTATATGAGCTTGAAGAATGCTCCGGGTCTGTTCCACTATACTTCGTCCAGCAATAGAGGTTGTTTGCCGAAACATATACTTTCAGGTCAGTGAGACCCAGTTTCTTGATAAAGTTCTTCGGAACATTATAGGACAACTGTACATACTGCAGACGTACAAATGATCCATCCTCTACGTAACGGTCACTTCCGAGCCAGTTGAATGCCACGTTGTCACCATACATAGCACGCGGAATCGGTGTTTCATCACCATCCTTGCGCCAGCGGTGGTTAACGGTTGCACACTGGTTGTAAGTTGTAGACATCTTCTCAAGCTCCATACGGGCCATGTTCACGACCTTAAAGCCGAAGCGATAGTTGAAGTTGGTCTTCAGAGTCCAAGGGCCATATTTGAATGTAAGACCGAGACCTCCATTCACCTTCGGCATAGAGTTGCCGAGATAAACAACGTCCAGCTGATTGATTTCACCGTCATTGTTCACGTCCTCATAAATGGCATCACCACCACGGAACTCATAATTACGGTTCGAACTGTCGAATACCATCGGCTTCGGAGTACCCTTGGCGTCATCCATCAACACATTTCCATTCTTATCAAGAGCGAACGGTGCCGTATTGTTCTGACGCATCCAGTTGTTGAACCATGATTCGGCGTTGAGAGTCTGTCCGTTGAGTGCAGCTTCATTCTGAGCCTTTTTGAACTCATTGACAGCACCCTCGTATGACCACTTATAAACACCTTTATATCTGTATCCGTAGATTGAACCGAGCGGATTACCTACCTGCACACGGTTGAGATATGTACCGTTCTTGGCTTCCCAGCTCGTGTTTATACTCTCCAGCACACGATCATCCATTTCTGACACTTCATTGTAATTCTGTGCTATATTGAAGTTGGCACTCAGAGAGAACTTTCCGGCCTTTACTATGTTATTGAGACTCAGGTTCAACTCCCATCCCTCGTTGGTCATTGCACCTACATTGGACCATGCCAGAGATGAATAACCGGAAGTAGAAGGAATGCGTACGTCCTTCATGAGAAGGTCTGTCGTCTTCTTATAGTAGTACTCAAATTCGGCCTCAATCTTGTCATCAAACAAGCCAAGGTTGAAACCAATGTTATAGGCAGTCGTTGTCTCCCACTTCAGATCATCCAATTTGAGTTTGCCCAAAGTCATGGCAGACATTACCTTGCCGCCACTGGTTGCTCTACCATAGTTACCATTAGAGCTATACATCTCATAGAACAGAGACTCTGAGCTTGGCGGGTTACCCACCATACCCCAGCTCGGGCGGAAGGCAAGCATAGACACAACCTTACGGCTCCACTTCATGAACGGCTCGTCACTTATGTTCCATCGTCCTGAGATACTGGGGAAATAAGCCCACTTATGTGCCGGTCCGAAACGGGAGTCACCATCTGCACGTATAGAAGCATAGAGAGAATAACGGCTCTTATAAGAGATGTGTCCGTTTACACTCCAGTTCTGTGAACGGCTACGGCCCGTGGAACTGTAAGTGTACTTGGTTCCATCCAGCATGTACGCACCTAAAGTAGGTATTTCGATACCTGTCGGAACCAAACGGTCTGTCTCGAACTGCTTGCTGCTGTTACCGATGGACATCTGATAGCGGGCACGTATATTCGAGAACCAATCCTTATTCTTGAAATGAGGCTTGTAGACGAGGTCATTGGTAACCGTAAGGGTCATAGAGTTACTTTCCTCGTTATATGCACGGTTATAGTTATCTGTCAGGTCAGCGATAAGTTCACCAGGACTATAGCTCGGTGCGCTCTTTGTGTATATATCAAAATAGACACCACCGGTATAGGTCAGTCGGCTCTTTTCCTCGTCAATACCGAGGAGGTCATATTGGAGACGGAAGTCCGGATTGATACGGTATGTATTTTCCTTCGCCCAAGCCAGATTTGCCACCGCGACAGGATTTCCGAGTTCACGCACCTTGTCAAGTTCCGAAGAAGACGGATTGATGGTGGCTTTGCTCGTATTCATGATAAAGAATTCTCCAGTGTCATTACCATTACGGTCCTGACGATAGATACTCATGTTAGGAGCCAACTTCTGGGCTGCGCCGAGAAGGTCGGAATAGTTCTTGTTGTTATTCGTATAAGTGAATGCGAAGGTTGTTATAAACTTGATTCGATCACTCACGAAATAGTCAAGAGCCATACGTGTTGTGAAGCGGTTAAGCGATTGCTTTATGATTGTACCTTTCTGATGCAGATAGCCTGCCGAGATACGGAAGTTTGCCTTCTCACCACCACCGGAAATTGTAAAACTGTGGTCATGCGACTGTCCGAACTGAGTCACTGCATCCACCCAATCCGTATTGTTGTTCCAGTTTTCGAAGTCAGCCCAATCCTTCACATAGTTGAGCTCGTTAATGTTTACCGTAGCATTGGGATCCTGAGTCGGATTGTAAAGTTCCTCCTTCATCATCATAGTGTACTCGTCACCGTTCAGAAGGTTATATCCCTTCGGCTGCCAGCTTCCGGTGAACATATACTTATATGTCACCTTGGTCTTACCACGCGCACCACGCTTAGTCTTAATCTCAATAACACCGTTGGCACCCTTTGAACCCCAGATTGCCGTAGAAGCGGCATCTTTCAGAACAGTGATGTTCGCGATATCGTCCACGTTCACAGAAAGCAGCGAGGCATAATCCTCATCCGTTGCGTTCTCTGCATCAAAGTCAGGTGCGTCAAATATCTGGTCGTCCACCACGATGAGCGGATTCTTGTTACCATTAATAGATGTCACACCACGCAGACGCATCTGAGTTCCGGCACCAAGGTTACCGGAACCGGCCACAATGTCAAGACCGGCAATCTGTCCCTGCAAGGCCTCGTCGGCACTCGTAAAGGCAAGACCTTCTACCTCAGACATATCCATGGTCTGCTGAGCAACCGAAATCTCACGTTTCGGAATTGACAGACCTCCGGAGTTAGAGCGTCGCTTTGACGTCACCTTCACTTCCTTGATGGCAGTACTTGAAGAGCCGAGCTTCGTGCTGAAGTTGGTGCGCGAACCGATGGGAAGTACCACCGGCTTTGCACCTACATAAGTAATCCTCAGCTTGTTCTTCGGGTTCTTTATCGACATGGAGAAGTTACCGTTTATATCGGTCACAGTTGCCGACACGTTACGATTGTTCACATCGACTTCCACAACAGAAGCACCCATCACACCACCAAAATCATCGGTGATTGTACCCGAAATGCGCTGCCCCTGCGCCATAATCGCCTGCACCATAACAAGCATCACGGCTGTAAGCATTAATTTTATTCTTGGCATAACTATAATTCTTTTTGATTTTACTTCTGTTAACGTCTAAGTGACATTCTACGGCTCTTCGCACTGGAAACACCCTTATTCAGGTTCTTGCTGTAATAGAGCGGCTCTGACAGTTCATGCAAGACGGCGAACGAAGAAGAATTCACATAAGTAGCTGTTTCTGTCGTTGTTCCCTTCTCAAATTCAAAGTCACGTGCCATAATATTCACAGCCGGCGCAGAAGCCTTCACACTATGCGTATTGCCTACTGCATCCTTCACATTGAGCACGCCGTTTCCGCCGGAAACGGAAAGCGCCATGTTCTTCTGCTGAGCATCAATAAGGAATGTCGTATAATTACCACCGTCAACATTGTTGTCAACATAGACAGACGTATTCTGGAAATGGTAATAAGCAAAATCTCTGAGGGCAACCAGCATATCAAGAACGACCTTCTTCATCGTCGGGTCATTGGTCTCGTAACGAATATCATTCTCATATATATCCATCATCTCGTCCACAGAAGGCAGGCCTGCCATGCTGGCTTCTTCCATGGCCTTATTATTAGGCACATATACCGTATAGTTGTACATATTGAAGAAACGCACGTTATAGTCGAGACAGTTTGGAAGCTCTGACTTGTCTGTGAATATACGGTAAGAGTTGAGTGTCAGTCTCTGTTCCTCTGTCAGTGATACATCATAGTCCAATGCCCATCTCAGCAGCTGAGAGTTGCTCAGTGCGCCAAGCAGTTTCGCAAATTCACTGAACTGCGGATATTGCACATTGTCATTCAGAACAGAATAAACACTCTGCAGCGGGCCCTGTATCAGGCGATTGAGTGAATATGAATTTCCGTTAGCCTGCGGATAGGTCTGAATTATATTGGACACAGAAAGACCGTTGTGTATCTGACCGCCACCGGCAACGGTACCATTGGCAAGATCAATCTTCAGACCGCCACCGTTCTTTGCCTTGTAGTAGTTGTTGGCACCAAGAGTCTCACCCGCATTCAACACAACCGTATGATAGTTCATCAGGTCAGAGAGCTGACTTCTGACAATAGGCATATTGGAAGTAGAGAGATCCAAAGCGCCGATTGAGTCACCTATAGTATTCGTTCTCGGATTATAGCTATGGATAACACCTCTGATCTTAGGATCACTAGCTATCTCCGGACGATAGCAGTAACGCACAGCGGTAGGACCGTCCTTGCCTGTTCCGGTACGGTTAAGCCTTGCCGGGTCAACATAGAAAAGCTGGAAAGCCTCATCCGTCGGGAGGAAGAGGGCGAAGTTAGCCTTCATAGCCAACAGATAGGCATAGAAGTCGAGGTTGATAGAATAAGGATTGTCTGAGCCACCGTTCATACTCTTGTTCTCTATCATCCAATTTATGATATTCATATTAGTATTAAACAGCGTCGGAGCAGACACGGCCGAGTATGAGTTAGGACTGAGAACTCGGTTCATCACATATATCACACCATTGTTGGCTATACGCACATCTGCGGCATTGTCCTTCTGGGCGAGGTCATTCTCCGTGATGCCCATGAAGTCACCGCTCTCGTTATCGGTTATCTTGCTGAATTTGCTGGGCACTGTAGACTTGAACGAAACCTGCATCATGTTTGACAACAACTTGTTCACCACGTTCAACGGAATGAAGTCGATGTTCTTCATGACATTCTCAGGAGTATTTGGGAAACCGCTATCCTTGCAGTATCTCTCAATGATGGACTTACCGGCACCGCTTACGAAATATTCCTTGATTGTCTCGTCATTCGGAACAAAAAGTGCGGCAACATCCAACAGCGTCTGATCCGAATTACCCATATAATATTCGTTCCATCCTATATCGAAAGAAAGCTGCTCTCCGCCAGACGTAGAACTGGAAGCGCCATTGAAAGGAAGACCTCCCTGTGAAAGTTCACTGAGATAACGCACTTCAAAGATTGAGTCCGGATTGATGATACCTGTCATATCATGACCGGCATCCTGCTCTTCTTTATACCAACTGTTATAATAAGAGGTCAGGTCGCTACTCCTATTATAATAAGGTACGGCAAATCTGTCAAACATGTGACTGATGATAGTCAGATCATCAGCAGACTTCATGACCTGAGCCATATTGCCCGGAGGAACAATAACATCTTCAACCTGATGGATATATCCGTTCTGACATGTTACGTTGGCAGCTGTCACACGGTTCCTATATATATAGGTATCACCCTCGTGATAGTTGCCGCCCATAAGAATGGAGAAATCACTGTTAGAACCGTTGGTCGTGATACCGTTGTTGAGCATGTAGTCTGTAGTGAAATGCACAAGCATGGGGGTTGTAGCATCGGTCACCACTGCTATTCCGTTATCGAATCTATTCCAATATGAGTTATTTGGATAGACATCCTTGACGGTAGCGTTCGGATAATAAGTCACAGAGTCAATACGGTTGACAGTTGTCTTGTGCTTCAACGCCATACCCGGGGTCAACTGACCATTGGATGTAACGTTCGACAGCATGTTCGTCAGAAGAGCGTTGTCCAGCATTGACGAGTTCAACAGCAACTTCTTCTGAGCCATAGAAAGGTCCTCATACGAGTTTACGCCCGGCCATGTCCCGCTGCGGAAGAAGCGGTCAAACGCCTCGTCGTTAGCCGGAAAGACGGTCTTACTACCGGTACGGTTCAAGACATCGGCATAGCCAATGTCATCCACAAGCCGCAGGTACGTATTGAACGTACCGCTTAGCAATCCCTTGCCTGCCGGATTCTGCAGCTCTCCGTAGATGCTTTCGCCAAGCCATGAAGGCTTTGACTCTTCATCCACGAGTTCATTTTTGTCTATACAGGACGTAAACAAGCCCATACAGACAAAAGAGAAACAAAAGATGATTTTTTTCATAAGTTTCCGATTAATTTTTTATTATTTGTTTTATTTATTGTTCTATTATTAGTAGTTTGAACAAACGTGATTTCTCAGGTTTTGCCTACAAAAATAATACTTTTTTAGATTATAGAAAAATTTTTTTAAAAGTTTCTGCCGTATAGGTCTTCTTTTGTTCAACTTTTAAAATGTTTTAATCAAATATCAAAGTCAGGGGATAGACAGCAAGTGCCATCACCTGACAACCACACCAAGATCCCATGTCCGCGCTTCCGGAACGGCGGACACAAAAAGGGGCGGCACACGCGGTGCCGCCCCTTAGCCATTTCAGCTATTCGCTGTCAGTTTATGATTTGCCGTCTGGTTATTTAACCACAAACTTCTTACCGTTCATGATATACAGTCCCTTAGGCAGACCTGCGGTAGAATTAGCGTTAGAACGAACCTTGACACCGGTGATGGTGTAGATGTCGCCTGTGTTGTATTTAACGCCTTCCATGTTGACCGTAACATTCTCGATACCGTTGATAACTTCGTCACCGTAGAAACGGAGAGACGGATTGTAAGCTACGAAACCGCTGGCGTTCGGAATATCCTTCACCCAGAAACCTACGGTAGCCTTACCGTCTGCACCAACCGTAACAGGAACTTCTGCGTCAAACAGACCGGACTCAAAGAGAGTTACAAATGCCGGAGCACCGTTGGCGTCGTTCCAGTGACGTGCTGCATAGATGCTGATAGAAGAGCCGTTCGGATACATAAGGTTTGACTTGTTGTCCTCTGCATTGAGCAGATAAGAACTCTCTGTCATCAGACCCTTTACGAAAACAGTATCAGTGTTGGAAACCAGAGCTGCCCAAGTGTTGGGAATCTGATAGTCTGACTCTTCCCAATACTCTCTCCAGAGGTAGCGGTAAACTGCGTTGGCAGCGAATGAGTACTTACCTTCAAGAAGTCCCTCTACATTCTGCGTCATGACAGCAGACTGTCTCTGGCTATAGCTGGAGTTGAACTGACCGTAAACATAACCGGGCTGTGTAGAGAGGAAGCGCAGAGAATCACCGAACTCATAGTCGATATCCCATCCTGCATAGTTGTCGTCAGCATTGTCGAACTTAGCGTTCTTCAGGAGCTTAGAGTGATCATAATACTTACCTGTTGCGGGCCATACACCACTGAAGATGAACTGATCCGTTGCATTCTCAAGAGCCGTGAACTGAGCGAGCACGTCATCCAAAGTAGCATTGCCGTTATCGTGAACAGCCTGAGCGGTTGAGATAGCGGTAGCAAACGGAGTCATGTCCACATTCTTCGGGTTGCGGGCCTCGTTCTTCAGCTCATTGGCCGCATTGATGGCAATCTGCAGAGAATCCTTCGTCGGCTGCAGAACGATAGCCATAGAGTCTGCCTTATACTTATCGTAAGGACCATAGTACTTCAGGTGGCAAGCACCAAAGTAGAGGATGTTTACTTTCGGAGCGCCGGTTGATGATGTGAACGGTTTCACGAAACCAACGGGCAGAATATTATTAAGCTCAGCCATGTCTTCGGCAGTCACAACGCTTCTTACGCTGAAGTTACCATACTTACCTACAACAGTATTCTTGCGGTCACCGGGGCCTTCTGTGCAAATCTCGACAGAGTCCTTACCTGCAAAGATATAAACCTGAGTCAACTGCGGAGTCGTCCACTGTGAGTTGTGAACAGCGCCTTCTGCGGTGAACTGATATACACCGGCTCTGGTGATAGGCATATTCTGATAAATACCCTTTTGGTCGTCTGCACTGTTACCACGGGCATAGTGTATATCATATCCCTCAGAGATATTTTCATTTCCGCCAAATTTCCAAGCGGCAGAGCCAGAACCATTATCCCATTCCGGGGTAGTCCAACCTGTAGCATTCTTCATCTGGAACGAGTTGTTCACGAGAGTCAGTTCTGCAGGTGTGTTGATGGTAGCATTCTCAAGGAAATACTCAAGACGTGTAGTCATCAAAGCCTTGTCCGCGTCAGCCAGACCGGCAGAGTCACGCACGGCTGCATCTACAGCCTTATAGTATGCCTCTGCGGTAGAGATGGCGGCATTGAACTCATTCTTGTAGAGAGGACGGGTCTCGTCTACCACGTCAATCTTGGACTGGGCGATGTCGTCAGCCAGAGTCACATACTCGGCGTTCAGTGTATAGTAAGCGCGGATAGCGTTGCGCATATAGTCCATCTGATTGTTCAAGATGGTAACGTTTTCCTCTGTCTTGGCAGTAGCCGTGGCGAGAATGTTGTTAGACACTGCGATAGAGTCATTCAGGACATCCTTGCCGAAGATATACTTATCCATAGCCACTACAGTCACGGCAGAGTCTCTCATCACGGTAAGAGCATGTTCAGCATCTGCCCACTTCGAAGCCCAGAAATATGCTTCAACATCTGCCTCTGTCTGACCGACAAGACGGAGCTGGATATTGTCGAAATTGAACTGGCCGCCATTGCCGGTAGAACCGGGAGAGTGGAAACCTACTGTCTTATTACCGGCTTCCAGCTCAAGAACCTGCATATAGATCTTGCTTCTGTCAGCAGGAACATCGTCCATATTGATGGAGTCATTGTTCAGATAAGCGCGAAGACCGGTCACAGGCTCATAGCGGGGAATGGTATAGTTGGAGCTTGAGCCCGAACCGTCCACACCATATTTATAAGCCTGGGCACGTACTACATAAAGATACTTTCCTGCGGGAAGGTCTGTTGTCTGCTTGTAGTCGCCGACAGCCAGCGCTCCGTCGCCACGCTTATACTGACGCACGAACTGACTTTTGAACGTATTCGTCGCGCCGCTGGTACCCCAGTCACCTCCTGATGTCGTCCAACCGCTACCTCCATCAAAGAAGTTGGTATAGTACTTTGTGATGTCCACAGCATTGGCATCAAGGAACGCCCTGATGGGGTCATCGTCACTATTGGTGTTGAACTGCTCGATGAAAGCCTCTGAAATGTCGTCATTCTCAATCATCTGTTCCAGCTGTCCCTTCAACATTACCAATACTTCCTGCATATTGGGGAAGAGGTCTTTATGCTCAATGTAGAAGTTCAGCTGATCCAGACACTCCTGAGCGGCGCGGTCGTCGGCAGCCTGCTGTACGGGATAGATTCCGAAATCAGCAAAGCAGGCGCCATACGGGAGTTTACCGAAAAGAAGATGGAGGAAGCCGGCCTCATTGGAGGTGTAGTCGTATGCGAACTCCGTCCATGTGTCGGGAACGGTCTCCATAGCGTTGTTGATAGTTCCTTTCGTTCCGGGAGTCAGGAATTCTCCGTTCTCATCGGCGTAGAATGTCTGATAGTTGTCAGAACGGCCGTTGAAAGGACAGATAGACGTAATCTGGCTCACGCCCTCAGAACCGGACTTAGCCTTATATGTGAGCACATACATCTGGTTCGGCTGTCTCATCACCTTTGCATAGAAGTGAGTTGACTGAGATACAGTAGGAAAGTCTGTCACCCAGTTGGACTGCCAGTTCGTAGACTTGCTCTCCAACACCTTCAGATAGGGCAGACCGTTGGGACCGCCTTCTGTCTCAATGGCGAAGGTATCGGCACTCAGCGCTCCTGCATACATACTCTGTATGGATCCTGTCTCCAAACCTTGGGTAAAGTCACCATTAGTAAGCAGGTTCGGCCCGGTTACTTGGTATCGTCCGTTACGCGTATAAATATAGTCACCCACATTGTAGGCAAACATACTTGAAACGCCCAACATCGCGATACTCATTGCTAGTAATCGCTTTTTCATCTTGTTTTTTAATTTAAGTTAATAGAATAATTTGTTCTTTTTAGCCCTGCAAATATACTTAAAAAGAAATAGATAAATCATGATTTTCATTCTTTTTTTTGTAATTCTGTCCTTTTTTAAGTGTTTTTCCTTAGAAAACTGATAGTTCTATGAATATTTCCTAAAAGAAATGATACGAAAACACAAATCTACGGACCACATCTCCCGACGTCGGAAAACGACAGAACCATAGAGAGGCTTACGCGCCCTCTATGGTTCTGACTTACTTAAATATATACAAATATGTAGGCTGGCGTCAGCGGACCACAACCTTTGACGTCTTCACTTCATTCCCGCTATAAACCTTGAGGATATAGGCTCCCTGAGCCAGTCCGAGACCGCGCATCTTCGAGACCACTTCAGCCATAGAGGAATCAAACTCAGCCACCATCACACCACCTGCAGTGAAAATGCGGCAACGCACGGCTGCAGATACGTTAATAGAAGAGATGGCTGAAGAAACGGGCACAACCTTCAGCAGTCCCCTATAGGTATTGAGTTCTGCCGTATCCCAAGCCAATCCCTCCGGAAGTTCCGGCAGATTGACGACGGGAGCGCCGCTGTAGTTTCCGGCAGAAGGAGCTGACCAGAGAGAAATCTCGTCACCGGCAGCCGGGGTATAACCGGCATCAAGAGTAAGATTGACGGTCGAGTTCATGAACATAAACTTGTCTGTCGCCACATAGGAGCGGCTATAGTTTGTTCCGCCATTGTTATAGACACAGAGATTGATGACCGAACCGGCCTTCGCGTTGAACGTATCGGTAGTCTTGACAAATCCCGTGAAGTTGTTTATGCTCGTCAGTCCGGGAGTCACGGTCGAACCGGAGTTGAGAACAAGCGTCTTGACCGTACCTATACCCACGAGGTCTGCACCATTGTTTATATTCACAGTTCCACCGATAACGGACGTACCGGAATAGTATGTATCCAAATGGAGCGTTCCTTCATTGATATTCACCGTTCCGATGCCACCCTGAGGAGCTGCCGAACCGACGCGCCACGTGCCTGTTCCGATTTTGCTGACAGGTGAGGTGATGCTTCCGCGGAAGTAGACGTCGGCATCTCCGCTGCCGATGGTATATACACCACCGCCCTGAAGCGTTCCTTCTCCGGACAGAGACTTGAGCGTTACAGCCACTCCATTGTTATTGAAAATCGCGTCCTTGTCAACAATGACGTCCGCACCTGCGGGAAATTTCATTCCGCTTGTAAGCGTCACGGCAAAGGTTCCGTACTGGTCACTGCCGTTGTTGCACATCTGCAAGGTTCCCTCAAACTTACTCCAGTCACCGCCGAGATAACTGCGGACGAATCTCGGATATATCCGGAACGTTCCCTCACCGGTCAGCGAGCCATGATATGTGCAGCGTCCGTCAAGATAGATATTGCCGGACTTTCCATAAGGAACACTGAAGTTGGTATAGTCATGGATGTTCTCCGACGTACTGTAAGTTGTGTTGTCATGATCAAGCGTCACATTGACTCCGTTGAAAATCAGTGTGTCGGGGAAATACTTCTGTGAAGCATTGTTTGCCGTAAGCGAGGTTATGGTTCCCTGCTCCAGATATGTTTTTCCGAAACTGTTACCCTCCGTTATGCGCAATGTTCCCGCACCTCTTTTATATATAGGAGCCTTTACCGCCGACTTGACAGGAGCGTCAAGCGTCAGCGTCGCACCTTGGGGTACATCAAATGTAGCACCGCCGTCACCGACATTGATTGTCTGGGTGGTCTTGACACTGCCGGTAACGGACAGAACCGCAGCATTGTTGATCGTGATTGCTTCGTTTACTGTTCCCAGCGAACCGAGATCCACACCTTCATTATTAGCCAAAGAAGCCACAGCCAGCGTTCCGGCATTAATGGTCGTACCTCCGGTGAAACTGTTGGTATTGGCGATGGTCGTGCGGGCCGCACCGTTCTTTACGAGAGTGGCCTTACCGGTAATCTCGCTTCCCGAAACCGTATATTCAAGCGTGTTGTTGCTGAATACGACAGAAGACGGAGTCATAGGTTCCGCCAAAGTGACTTCTCCCGTCTTGGCGTCATCGTCAAAAACAACCACGTCACCGTCAACAAAAATCTCTGCTGTGCCGCCGTGGGTCTTGAAGTTCTCCGTCTCAGCCAGATCCCATACAGAGCCGTTCGCTCCTGTCCAGACAATCTCACTGGCGTCACGCATGCCCATCACCTCTATATAGAGAAGTCCGTCCTCCAGCACCATCTGCGCCTTAGAACCGGTCAGTCCGTCAACCACGATGTCAGCTACGTTGCCGTCCACCTTAGCCACCTCGGCCACAACATAGCGTCCGGCAGCCAGTTTCTGCTCACCGTCAGCCAGATGGGGCACAATCTTGAAGACAGGCGTCATATAGGCAGGTCCGTTGGTCCAATCCTTCTTGCCTATCTTGAGAGTGTTGACCTTCATGAGGTCGGCGGTGCGGTCACTGCTGTAAACATCCAGCTCCACGATGGCACCGTAGTTGAGTATGAGCGAATCAGCAGTAACGGTTCCCTTCGTATCCTTGCCTCCGGGGCGGAGCACTGAGGCATACTCCATCTCCAGTCCCTTGGCGAAGTTTCCACCGGAAGTGTTAAGTTCGGCGAAACGGTTGAGCCAAACGCGGCTGTTGGCCATGGTTCCGTCGAAATTGAGTGTTCCGGCCCACACGTCCGTAGGTCCGCTGTATGTCTGGACGACGGCAGGAAGATTGAGAATACCGTCACCCTGCTTCACCAGACGCATGGCGCCACCGAAAGCACCGCCATTGATGGTATGGGTATAGACGGTTGTGGTTATGTTGTTGTTGTCATCGTGACCCTGAACCCATGTCGGGGCATTGACCGTCAGGATATAGGGCGAGGCACCGTCGGTCACACTTACGGTCATGTCTCCGGTCTCACACATAATGACATGTTTGTCATCCTGCGACGTTCCTATCGTCGCACCGTTTCTGATTTCCGTACGTCCGGTCATGGTCAGAGGAGCCGGAGCCTTTGTTATATCCTCCAGCTCGCCAAGGAAGTAGCTCACGTGGGGAGTCTGGTTGTAGCCGCACATCTGCCATACCATGGCCTGACGGTACTGATGGTCATGCCAGAGGGTGTAATTACGCCACGGCGTCTCTACGTCAGTAGTATAGATACGGATGTTTCCGTCAGCAGTACGCATGATCAGCTCTTCACGCCAGTCACCCAGGATGTCACCCTGATAACACGGGGTTCCTTTGGTGTCGTTGTTGGTCATACTGCCCTCCATTGTGGCTATGACGCCGCGTCCGGGCTTATAGATCGCACCGGCCGTATTCTTGCCGTTGATATAATTGAATGACTCGGAACACAGATCGCCGTCCCAGAAAATACGGAAGTTCTGGGCGATATTGTTCTTTGAGCCTCCGGGAATGGCATCGTGAGTCACAGAGCTTATGAGGTTTCCATCGTGGGCCGATGCTCCTTGTGCTCCGGGATAATCGTTGATGAAATTGCCCATGATGGCGCGTCCGTCGTCGCTGCCGCTGATGGTACGGTAGTAGACCTTGGATGTGGTGGCGTCACGGAAGTTATTGTTCGGAAGATCTTCGTTACAAGCAAAGATTTCCTGACCGTGGGTATAGGGATCAAAGTCACTGCAGTGCTGTGAGTCGCCATGACCGAGACCTGTGGTGGAAAGTCCCTTTCCGTTGTCGTCGATGACCATCGAGCCATAGACAATCTCGTCACGTCCGTCCCAGTCAACATCGGCTATACCAAAGTTGTGGTAGCCCTGTCCGTACCATGGCGAGCCGGCTGTGTTGCAGTTCCAGCGCCAACGCTCCACAAGTTTGTGGGTCGAAGGTTCCACGTCATAGGCCACCATCTTGTGGCGCGTGTAGATACCGCGGGCCATGAATATGCTCGGTTTGCGTCCGTCCAGACAAGGTGCTCCAAAGAAATGTTTGGTCGAGCGATGACCATAGCCGTCACCCCACGCCTTTTCGAGGTTAGTCTCTCCCGGTTCAAGACGCTTCAGCGGATATTCCATCTGCTGATAAAGCTCACCGGTCTGACCGTTGAGGTAAAGAAGGTATTCGGCTCCGTCGTGAACAAACCACTGACCGCTGTAGCCGGTGGAGGAACGATAGTTCTTCGACTTATCGCCAATAACGATGGTTTCTCCCTTGGAAGTATGTATCGTCGTTCCGTCGGCGGCACGCATGACGGCTTCGGCACGTCCGTCACCGTCCCAATCGTAGGCGATGATGTTGTTCTCATTGTTCTGGAAGTCGGCCATGTTGGGTCCGAGGTCTATCCACCAGAGTTTCGTGCCGTCCATCTTGTAGACTTCGATGATGGCATATTCGCCCTCATAGCCGCCGGGAAGACATCCCTGCTCCACGTCACTACGGTTGTCGAACTTGAGGAGAATCTCCAGTTCTCCGTCACCATCGACATCGGCAACACAAGCGTCATTGGGAATATAGTTGCTCTTGAGAGAACCGTGGTCCATCTTTATCTCTTTATAATTCTTCGCCCACGGCGTCACGGCCGCACTCTGCGCCTGCGCTTTTCCGCGCACAACAGGCTCTACGGTATAGCGTGCGGAGATGGAGCCACCCGTGTCGGTAAAGTTTGAAACGGAGAGGGGCTCCGCGTTCAGTTTCGTTCCGTCACGGTAGATGTTGTACTTAACGTCATAATACTCCTCTGCCGTCACACGCCAGCTGCAATACACGCCGGATGCCGTTTTTACGGCCACGAGGCCTCTGTCAAGTACATCGGTCGCACGTTGGGCCTGCAAACCCAATGTCGCTACCGAAAACAAGAACAGCAGTAACTTCTTTTTCATAATCTGTAGTTATTTTAGTTATCAGTTGTCAGCAGTAAAACGCCCGTCTTTTGACGGTAAACAGCCCATCGCCGGTAAATCCGAGATTATCCGGCGGCAGGCATAACATAATGCGTATATATATATTTAAATGTACGCGCGCGTATATAATTTAATTCATGCAAATATACAAAAAAAAACAGAATCAGACAGCTACTTTCAAAAAAAAATGCCAAAGAGTCGTTTTTTTAACTCATCAATCTTATGGACCATCACTTATGACGGTAGTTTTCTTTCTTTTCATACCCCGGAAAGTTTCATACCCTCTCCCCTACTTCTCCAATTCTTACAGAACGAGGCCTGCCATGAATCCGCACACCTGCCAGCTACACACGGCAAAGACTGCAATCTCTCGTATGAAAGCGAACGTCATGTATAATTCATAACCATAATTTTTGATAAAAAAACATGATTTTACAACAACACCGTAGAACATGTGGATATTTATTATTAAGTTTGCAAAGATAAAGCGGTGTGTCGACAGGCCCAAAACGGCCCATTCACAACAAGAACACGCTTTCAGATAACGCTATTTACTAAAAACAATCATAATAACAGATTCATGAAAAGAAAACTTTACGCATTAGCACTGCTCATGGCAGGTATCAGCGGAGTGGAAGCCCAGAATACGCTGGTGAGCCCAATGGAAAAACTCACGCGCGGCGTGGTTTCCGTGCCTGCTGCATCAGGAACAGGACGATTTGTCAGTTGGAGGTTTTTCGGAACAGATACCGACAACACATCGTTTGACCTCATGCGCGACGGAAAAACTATTGCGACGGACCTCTTCGGCAAGACCAACTATGTGGACAAAGCCGGATTTGCCAGCAGCAAATATCAGGTTGTGACAAAAGTGAAAGGACAAGCCGTGGATACATCGGAAGACTGCGAGATTTTCACCAATGACATTTTCAAATCCATACAGCTTGACAGACCTGCCGGCGGAACGGACAAGAGCGGAGCAGCATATACCTACAGTCCGAATGACTGTAGCGTGGGTGACATCGACGGTGACGGCAACTATGAGCTGTTCGTGAAATGGGACCCGTCAAACTCACATGACAACTCACAATCGGGATATACAGGAAATGTCATCATTGACTGCTACAAGCTGGACGGAACGAAGCTCTGGCGCGTTGACCTCGGACCCAACATACGTGCCGGCGCACACTATACGCAGTTCATGGTCTATGACTTCGACGGTGACGGAAAGGCGGAGATGATGCTCAAAACCGCACCCGGAAGCAAGGACGGTGAGGGAAACTATGTCAGCGCAGCGGCCGACGAAGAAACAATCAAGACTGTGGACAACACCAAAGACTGGCGTAACTCCAGCGGAAAAGTCAATGGTGGTCAGGAATATCTGACGGTGTTCAACGGTGAGACGGGAAAAGCCGTACACACCGTGTTCTACCGTCCGAACCGCGCCCCAAAGAGCGACGCCACGCCGCAGTGGGGAGGAGCACCCGGATGGTCATTCAACTGGGATGACCGCCCAGGAAAGACGGACACTAGCTATGGAAACCGGGGCGAGCGCTATCTGGCCGCCGTGGCTTATCTGGACGGATACGACAAGAACCCGAGCGGAGTTTTCAGCCGCGGATACTATACGTGGGCCTACGTCTGGGCCGTTGACTTTGACGGAGAGAAACTGACGACAAAGTGGCTGCACGCTTCCACATCAAAAACAAAGACCGCAGTGTATGATGCTGACGGCAATAAGATTTTCAGTGGAAATCACACAAAAAACAGCCGCGGCTCAACAGGAAGCAAGACCATGTACGGAAACGGAAACCACAACCTCTCTGTGGGTGACGTGGACGGAGACGGATGTGACGAAATCATCTGGGGCTCGGCCGCACTCGACAACGACGGCCAACTTCTCTACTCCGTTGGCTTTGGCCACGGCGACGCCATCCATCTTAGCGACCTCATGCCGGACCGCCCGGGACTGGAAGTCTTCCAAGTTCACGAGGAGTCACCCTACGGATGGGATCTCCATGACGCACGTACCGGCGAAATCATATACAGCGCCACAAGCAGCGGCGACAACGGACGCGGTATGGCGGCCGATGTCGATGCGACAAACAAGGGAGCCGAATTCTGGTCTTCGGCCAAAGACGGCACACACAGTTCGGTGGACGGAAAGTCCATATCGTCAAACCAGGGTTCTATAAACTTCCGTATATACTGGACAGGAGACATCTACGAGCAGCTCTTTGACGGCGGATACAGCAGTTCCAACGGCGGGTGCACACCGAAGGTGACACGCTGGAACGGAAACGGCACATCGGAAGTGGCACGCCTGACAGGAGACCACTCACGCACATGCAACACGACAAAAGCCACGCCCTGCCTCCAGGCGGACCTCTTTGGAGACTGGCGCGAGGAAATCATCATGTGGAACGGCGAGGACCCGTCAAAAATCAATATCTATACAACGAACACCGAGACGGAATATCGGGTTCCCACACTGATGCACGACCATATCTACCGCATGGGTGTGGCATGGCAGAACACGGCTTACAACCAGCCTCCTCATCTGGGATATTGGCTGCCGGGCAGCTTCACATCAAGATATGCCATTATGGGCGAAGGCGAATTTGAACAGACGGTAGCCCTCGGTGATGACATCAAGCCGATAGAGTTCAAGTGGGTCAACTGTTCAAAGCCGACACTGATCAAGTCCATAGAGCCCGACGGAACTGTCACGGAAAACGCCGCATGCGCCGGATTTACGTTTGTCGTAGACCAGTTCCTGACAAAGTCAGCCACCTTCAAAGGAAAGCCGTCTAAACTCGGTACTTATGAGTTCGTATTGGAAAGCGGTGCAAACGTAGTGGACAATCAAAAGACAAAAGACACCATACGCATCCACTGCGCCGACCCGGCCGGCATTCTGGGCGTTAAGACAAATTCTCAGGACGAGTGGGTCAAACTGTCCGGAGGTCAGTTCAGCGACCGCATCGTGCTTCAGTTCAACCTCAAGGAGACTCAGAACGTACGCATAGGACTCTACAACATGGCAGGAGCACAGGTTTACGGTCTGAACTATGAAATCGGCCATACCGCTCCGCTGGAGGTTTACGGTCTCGGACATATACCCGCAGGCATCTACATGCTGAAGGTTGAGTCAGGCGAAGGCACGTTCACCAAAAAGATAATAAAGCGATAAATGACAATCCGGAGGTGCTGACAGCACCAAAAGAACACGAAAACGGACGATAGTCACGATTTTCGTACGAAAATCCCATATTTTCACGGTCTATTCACCGTATCTTTGCAACAGATACTAATAACGAATAACCGAGAAAATATGGGATTTAATTTTAGGCATCTGCTGATTGCAGCAGCTTTGGCCGGTGTAACGGCCGCACATGCACGCGAGACCTACAACTTCAACTCCGACTGGAGAATTGACAAACAGAAGCAGACGGTGACGCTGCCGCACGCATGGAATGAAAACGAGGCCTACAAGGTGGGCATCAAGGAACTGAGCGACTCTGTCATTTGGTACAGGAAGACGTTCACGCTGCCCAAAAGTGCGGAGGGCAAGCGCGTGTTCATCGAATTTGAGGGCGCACGCCAGGCGGCCGAAGTGACTGTCAACGGCCAGGTGGTCGGTCTCCACGAGAACGGAGTGATGGCTTTCGGATTCGACCTCACTCCCTATCTGAAAAAAGGGAAAAACACAATAGAGGTACGCACGGACAACGACTGGAACTACCATGAGCGCGCCACAGGCTCCCCATACCAGTGGAACAACAACAACTTCAACGCCAACTACGGCGGACTGCCGAAAAACGTTTGGCTTCACATAACGGACAATGTCTATCAGACACTGCCATTGTACAGCAATCTCAAGACAACCGGTGTCTATGTCTACGCCAAGGACTTTGACATAGCCGGACGGGCGGCGACCATCTGTGTGGAAAGCGAAGTGAGAAACGATACGGACAGCCCCGTGACACGCAGCCTCTCGGTGTCGGTCGACGAGCGCGACGGAAAAGGAAATGTCTGCGGCTTCTCGAGCGGAGAAGTGACCATAGCGCCCCACTCCACGGCCATCCTCAAAGCTGAAGCACGCGCTTTCGGACTCCACTTCTGGAGCTGGGGCTACGGCTATCTGTATGACGTTACCACGAAATTAAGCCAAAAGGACGAGAACGGAGCAAAAGGAGAAGACGACCCCGTTGTCACCACAACCGGCTTCCGCAAGACAGAGTTCAGAAACGGAATGTTCTATCTGAACGACCGCGTGCTGATGGTCCACGGCTATGCACAGCGCACGAGCAACGAGTGGCCCGGCGTGGGCATGTCCGTTCCGGCATGGCTCAGCGACTATTCGAACGACCTGCAGGTGAAAAGCGGCGGAAATGTGGTACGCTGGATGCATGTCGCACCGTGGAAACAGGACGTGGAATCATGTGACCGCGTGGGACTGATACAGGCCATGCCGGCCGGAGATGCTGAGAAGGACGTTGAGGGACGGCGCTGGGAACACCGTGAGGAGGTCATGCGCGACGCCATCATATACAACCGCAACAACCCGAGTGTCATCTTCTATGAGTGCGGCAACCAGAAGATTTCGGCCGACCACATGGTGGCTATGAAGGCCATACGCGATCAGTATGACCCCAACGGCGGACGCGCAATCGGCAGCCGCGAGATGCTCGACAGACCGGAGGCCGAATATGGCGGCGAGATGCTCTATGTGAACAAGAGCGACACGAAGCCTATGTGGATGATGGAATATTGCCGCGACGAGGCTCTGCGCTGGTACTGGAACTCGTGGAGCTATCCTTTCCACAAGGAAGGCGACGGCCCGCTCTACCGCAACGCACCCGCCGATGCCTACAACCACAACAACGACGAATTCGCCGTGGAACTTGTGCGCCGCTGGTATGACTACTGGCTGGAACGCCCGGGAAGCGGAACAAAGGTCAATTCGGGCGGCGTGAAGATTGTGTTCAGCGACACACAGACACACGGCCGGTCGGCAGACAACTACCGCGTGAGCGGCGTGGTCGACCCGATGCGCGTTCCCAAGGATGCGTTCTTCGCCCATCAGGTGATGTGGGACGGCTGGGTTGACGATCTGAAACCGCGCACCTATATCGTAGGCCACTGGAACTACGACCGGGATTTCACCGTGCCCACGGTCTATGTCGTATCGACGAGCGACAGTGTGGTGCTTGAGCAGAACGGCCGACGCATAGCTGCTGACGAACACAAATATAAGTTTCTTCATATCTTCAAAAACGTAAAACACAACGCTGACAAGCTGACGGCAATCGGACTGGACCGCAACGGACGTCAGGAGTCGGCATACACACTTGAAACGGCAGGCGAGCCGGACCATATCCGCCTCACGCCGATAGAGAACCCGACGGGCTGGAAGGCCGACGGAAACGATCTGGCGCTGGTTGAGGTTGAGGTTGTTGACAAGCAGGGACGCCGCTGTCCGCTGGACAACAGACTTGTGAAATTCTCTCTCGCCGGACCGGCCGAATGGCGCGGAGGCGTAGCTAAGGGCAAGGACAACCACGCTCTGTGCGACACGCTGCCGGTGGAATGTGGTGTCAACCGCGTCATGCTGCGCTCTCTGACAAAGGCCGGCAAGGTCACACTGACGGCAAAAGCCGAGGGCATGGACGCCGCAACGCTGACGCTGAACACCAATGCCATCGCCGTTGAAGGCGGACTGACCACCTATCGACCGTCAGACGGACTGAAAAGTCGTCTTGACCGCGGTGAGACACCGGCCGAACCGTCGTTCAAGCAGTGGCGACGCGGTGTACAGATTGTATCGGCCGAGGCCGGCAGCGGCAACGACGTGAAACTCAGCTACGACACCTACGAGAACACTTCATGGGAAAGCAGCAACGCTCTGGACAAGGCGTGGATTACATATACGCTGGCAGAAGACACTCAGATTGACGACATCTGTGTCAAGATGAAAGGTTTCCGCATGACCACCTACCCGATAGCAGTCTATGCCGGCGACGTGAAAGTGTGGGAAGGATGGACGCCCAAGTCTCTGAGCTACATCCACATTCCGCTCAAGAACGCCCCGAAGGCAAGCCAGTACACCATCCGTTCGCTCGGTTCAAGCACAACAAAGGATGCTTTCGGAGCCGTGCAGGAGATGGACAGCAAGAACAATGAGAAGAAACAGAAGGGCAACAACGCCCTGAAGATCATCGAAATCGAGTTCCTGAAGAACCTCTGATTCTTAAAGGTAGTGTTGCAGAACTCACAAGAATATGTTCCTACCGTTGTGCATTCCGCAACACCCTAATTTAAAATAAAAAAAGCGCTCCGTGGAGCGCTTTTTTTATTTTAATACACGAACTTCCCTTCTTTCGTTATTCCGGCCACGGAGACTTTTATCCGCGTCTCCTTGCCGTTGTTATAGAACTTTGCCGTCAGCCGTCCTTCGCTGTCGGTGACAGCATTCGGATTCCAGTAGAGCGTACGGCGATAGTCCGCCGGTGCCTTCGGATTGCGGTTGCTGTAGTCCGGATTGTAGAAAGCGGCCGCTTCGTTGAAGCCTTTGAGCACGATATGACGGTCGCGGAACGTATATTGTACACCGCCGTCCTTAAATGGAACCATCTCAACGGTCACATCCGCCGTCGTGCGGCTCATCTCAAGCTCAACATCGCTGTTACGCGGTTCATAGTCCGTATATACACGAATCTGATGAAGGCTCTTCAGCCGCAATTTTTGATAGAATTCCCGCGTATTGCGGTTGTCCATCATGGTGCTCATTCCCGATGCGGCCGAACCAAGATTGCCGTCGGGATTGAACGTACGGTAATAGGTGAAACGGTCAATCCGTCCTGCGACGTTATAACGCTTGTAGCGGCCCATGTTGCCATAAAGATAACGCGCAATCTGCACTGGAAACTGTCTCATATCGTACATTCCGAAACTCAATCCGTAGTCCGTGATGTCGTTATACAGGTCGTACGCATCCATGACGTAGGCCGGTTTGGTGTAGTCGATGGCGCGGCGGCCACGCTTTTTGCCCTTCACGTCAAGGTTCTGGAGCAGGTGGTCGTCCGTCTCCATTGACGACAGGCTGTCCGGACGACCGAGGTCGAGCGACGTCCGTATCTCCGGGCAATGGGTCTGATAGTATCCGTACTTCGCGGCGAATACCGGATAGAACATGTCGCGCTTCACATAAAAGTCCGGATAAGCGTCTTCCTTGGCCATATCGACGTCTGCGTGTGACGCCATCGCCTTCTTCAAAGAATCCTTCTCCTCGTATGCCGTCAGTTTCAATATGGCCGTGCCATAGAACGGTGGAATATCTATGAAATAGCGACCGCCATTGTATGTGAGCTGCTTTCCGCCGACAATGCCATCCGAAAAGACAACCGCCGCCTCAACAACGACTTCCTTCTTGAGTCCGCCGTGGTTGACGCCAATCTGATCGTTGGCCGTTCCGAGCGAACCATATTCTATCGACGATGCGAAACCGGCTCTGGCATCAGCCGTCATATCTGTGCCTCCCGTCCCGTCGCTCTCTGTGTCTGAGGCTGTGGCAAACGGATCGGCGGCAGCGGCGTCCTCCTCTGTCTTCATTCCGGTCATGCCCCGTCCGCGGGCCCACGATGCTATTTCCTCCGGCTCGGCAAGCGTCAGGTCCGGCGTCTTATAGACGCCTCCTTCAACCGTCAGCGACTTCTCTGGAGCATAACGCCGCTCCATGAAGAGCGTGTCAGACAGTTCCCGCCAGTCATACCGGCGCCAACCCTGAACCATCATCAGCTGGTCGAGCGCCTGACGGTGTTCCGCGTCGTCAGCAGCGAAATAGTATGCCGGCGAAGCAATAAAGCCCTTCAGCTCACTGCTGAGCAGCAGTTCGGTGCGGATGTCGCCGTCGTCGTATGTCTCCTCATCCGTACAGGCATCACGCACGGCCACCGACACAAGCGTAGGTTCGGTCACACCGCCGCACGCCAGCTGCAGACTGACTTCCTCGTAAGGGTCATACTGAACCTTCGCACCACTCTCGACGACCGTCCGTCCTGTGTCATAGTCGTGGCCGTTGACGAAAAACAGGCGGTCGGCTACGATACGTCCGTCGGCCGTGAACAGCGTCACGTCATTGACACCCGTTGGCAACGACTCCGGAAGTTCAATCTCCGCACTGCCGTCCGCGCCGAACGTCACGCTCCGGAAATCCTGCAGGACACCGCGGCAGAGCACCGACAGACCGTATTCGCCCTCCGGCATGCCCCGCGCAACAAGCTTCACACGTCCGCTGTCAAGGCTCAACGCCACTCCCGAAGTCTCCGCCTTTGGTAAATCGAAGGCATAATCCTCGCCACGCCAGCGGAATTCACCGCGCAGACGCGTCTTCCCCGGAGTCACCGTGAAGACGCCGCGACCCAAATGCTGTGTCCGCGCCTCAGCCACATCACGCCCGCCGTCAGTCACACGGCCGGTCAGCGAGACCGCCGCCCCGTCCTGATCGGTCAGCTCAAAGGCCACACGGCACGGCACGCCCTCAACCAGATGGCCGCCCTCGGGAAAGAAAGAGGCATGAAGCGTCCGCTTCGCCGCCTTCTGAACATTCTGCTTCGGGCGTCCGTACATCCGCTTATAAGTGTAATCTCCCAGCGCGTCGGGACGGCTGTAGATAGGCAATACGCGCGAATAGAGCCCGTCCCAGCGGCGGAAATAGTCGCGCGCCATGTCGGCACTGTAGAACAAATAGGAGTCGTCGCGGCTGTAACGCTGCAACGAGACATTGAAATTGAGCATCCACCGCGTGTACGCCCTCATTTCATAATAGCCCGAATAGAGCGAATCCTGCAGACAGAACTGACCGCAGCCGAAGCCCCGGTCACTCACAATCACCCGCTGCCGCTCTACCAGCAGCCCGTCAGGCGTGAGCAGCTCGACATAGAGAACGCGGCTCATGTCCGTATAACGCAGGTCATCCGCCCTAACCACATACGCCTTATACCATATCGTGTCACCAACGAAATAGCACATATTGTCCGTATGCAGGAAAACCTTCTCCTGCACCTGACGCGACGACGCCTCTTCCAGCGCCCGGCGTATGTCGTCCAGCCGTCCGCCGTCTGCCCGTCCTGCCAACGCAAAAAGACAGGACAACAGCATTAGAATACAATGTTTCAACATCATTATTCAGATTTGTTTTATTCCTAAAAATATGTCCACGTGATTGCGTGGCTGCCACATCAGCGCAGCCACAGGGTCATTCTCATGACCGTTTCAAGGTCTAAATAGTGCTCTTCCGTATATAAAATAACGCAACAACACCAGGATTATTATACTGTTGCGAAAGAAAAAATGAGAGATACCTGCCGGACACTGCCGCCAACGGATTTGAGAAACAGCCAAATTAGCTCGAAAAGCGGCATGTTTCAAAACAACAGCAGGCCGGAATCAGCGTATTTATAGTTTACAATTACACCGCCAGAAATACGTTTGAGCACAAACGGAGTGTATTTAATTCTTTTTAACCGTTTTTTTGACAGACTGCCTTGCCCGATAATATATGGCTTATCGGTCAGCAACACTGCCCGTTTTTGCTTCATCGGATGAGCACAAACATTGTTTCAATAGCGCCCCATCAACCCGTCGGGAGACTGTCTGCAACCGGATTACATCTCTTGAATCTCCTGACGAAGCCATCACAACCGGTACATTCAACGCTCTTCCACCTTATTTGAACATCAGTCGCAACCGGAAATAAGCTTTCAGTGCACGCTCCGAGTCAAACTGCATGACCTGCTTGTAAAGTCCGTGGAAACGAATCGAAGGACATGCCGACTTCCAAAAAGACCAGAAGCGGGCAAGAGCCTTGTCAAGGGTAACGGTGTCCTTGGAACGCCTCATCGCAAGAAAATAGTACTGACAGCCGCTCTGCGCGAGATAGTCGAGCAGCGGACCGTGGTCAAACAGCCTCCAGGCCGCCTCGTAGGCCTCGCCCAGCATGATATATTCATCGGCCGTCTTGCGCGAAAAAGTCAGTCCCGTCTGCTGCACACGATAGTTGTAGAGCAAGGCCGGCAGCGTAGCCATCGTCCGGCAATGGCTCACATAGCTATATGTGAAAGCCTCATCCTCACGTATCGTGAGGCCTTCAATGAACCGGATGCCATGCTCCCGGATTATGTCACGGCGGAACATCTTGTTCCACGTAAAGCCCACATAGTCGGGATGGCGCGGATTGAACAGAAGATCGACCAGCCCCTGCTGGACTTCGGCGGCCGAACCATAGAAGCGTTCTTCCGGTATGTAGGCCCGGGCCACACTGTCCTCGGAGCGGAACAGACTTCCGAAAAACGTTATGTCCGCCTTATTTTCCTGACTCATCAGCACCTCAAGGGCCTGCGGCTCCAGCCAGTCGTCGCTGTCAACGAACACGACATATTCTCCCCGGGCTTCCTCCAGACCGCTGTTGCGCGCCACACTGACCCCACGGTTCGGCTGACTGAACACTCTCACGCGGCTATCATTGTAGCTCCGGCACACAGCCTCACTGCCGTCCGTACTGCCGTCGTTGACCAATATCAGTTCAAAATCGCCGTACGTCTGGCACAATATGCTCTCAACACACTGAGGGAGCCATCGCTCGCAGTTATAAACAGGGACGATAATGGAAATACTATGATGAACGGGGGACATAATCCTACTTTTAAATTAAACTATTTGACCAAACCATTAATAGCCAACACGACATTAAGCACACGTGAACTTTCCGTCTTCTTCCATAACCGGAAATACCACTTCTTTCTAAACTCCCGGTTAGATATTCCATACTTGTTCAGTCCACGGATAATCTCATCAAGCAGCTCACGACAATCCGGAGCCACACCTTTCTGCATTCTCAATATTCCCATAAGCAGCCCAAGACATCCCTGAAAGAGTGTCTCCTGATTCGCCTTAAGACGCTTATCCTGCCGCGTGCCGTCAAATTCACGTAACAGATGACAGGCCACCACAGATATGTCACGCAGGTTTTTCTTCAGTCTGTCAGGAGCCATTGTCTGCCCCTCGCGACCAATACGATAGCGATATAGGCAGATATCATATACGATAAGACTGTCCGTATATGCAAAAGGCTGGAAAAGATAGACATTATCCGTGTAGCTGACACCTTCCGGCATACACAGGCCTGACTCTCTAACCACAGAAGTCAGATATGTCATGCTGTGCATGCGCAGTTCACCATGATGCACATAATCATCCAGACATATCTCATCGGTACGGTATAAGAAGTCTTTTCTGACCGTATCGAACGGATAACGCCGCTCGTCGACCTTCATGCCGTTCCGGTATATGTCCTCAGTTATCAGTGTCACAACAAGCCCGGCTTCGCAATCCTTCAACTTCCCAAGCAGTTCCAACAACGCGGAAGTGTCAAAACAGTCATCTGCGTCCAATATACGGAAATACCTGCCTGTTGCCGCCGACAGCCCGACATTGACACACGAACCGTAGTTTCCGTTTTCCTTATCTATCACGCGGACAATATCAGGACGCATTGTTTCATATCGGCGTGCAATCTGCAACGATCCGTCCGTGCTGCCGTCATTGACAACAATAACTTCGAGCGTATCCGGAACGCAGGCAGCCGTAACAGACGCAAGACTTTCCGGCAGAAATTCCTCCATATTATATGTCGGAATAACCACTGTCAACAATTTGCCGATATTATCCATACTAAAAAACCATTTCTATTTCACGAATTACAACATAAAAGCTATTTCAATCCGGCATAAACATCCGCTAACGCCTGAGCCGACTTCTTCCATGAATACATTTTCAGGCGCTCTTTCTGCCTGTCCAGCAGAAGTGCCCTTTCGTTGCCGTCCATACGGTAGAGTGTTTCAAACTGTTCTTCAAAATCAGACGTGTTTCGATTCATCCTGAAGTAGACCGCAGCGTCTCCGGCTATTTCCGGGAAACAGCTGGAACGGTTCAGCATCACCGGACATCCGGCACGATATGCCTCCAGAATAGGAATTCCGAAGCCCTCGTATTCGGAAGGATAGACGAAAGCGACAGCATCATGATAGAGATCAAGAAGTTCCTGCTTTGTCTTCGCAAATACATGTACGAACCGGTCTTTCATGCCATAGACATCAAAGAAATAGAGTTCTTCCGATGTAAACGGCATGCCGGTACATATCACTTTCAGGTCACGGTGTCTCTTCAGTATCGGTATGCAGTCACGGCTGAACGAAGCAAAATTCTTATAGAAGTGCCTTTCTCCAACGTATAGTATATATTCATAATCACGCTGAACCTGTTCCGAACGTACATAAGGTTCTTCATCCGCGCCATGATAGACAACAGAAACCTTGTTTTCCGGAATATTCATCATCCGGACCAGATCCTTTTTCGTCTGCTCACTGACCGTAACAATGTGAGCCGCCTTTGGTATGACGGCCTTCTTCTGCAGAATCTGTATGTCATCAACCGCATAATATTGCGGATACAGTTCCGGAATCATATCATGCACAGTAATGACAAACGGTCTGTCAGCAATGTGCTTCAGGAAATATCCGTCAAAGAAAGTAGGGTGAAAGACATCAAAATCCTGCTTCTTCAGACGGGAAACCGATTCATACAGATTCAGCCGCGGACGTCTGTCCAACTTGGAATAATAACCATATTCGAAATTCATCGCAAGTTTGAACAAGACATATTTCAGTCCGGAATTGCCCATTCCCATAAAACGGTCATAGATTTCTCCTGTCCTTCCGAACCCCAAATCCCGGAGATAGACGTTATCCGTCTCCCTCACACTGATCTCCACGTCCAACGATGACGGACGGTGTGAATAAAGCTCGGCAAAACATCTTGACACACCACCATGGGTCTGCATATCAAAAGCCTGATGGTCAAACAACACTTTCATAATCTCTGCCTTCTCCTATTCTTAAGTGAACAAATCCTTGAACAGGAATTTGATTCCGTTACGTATTATCTTCAGGTCACGGCTCACGGGGCTATATGACATTGCCGTAGCCAGCTTCCGCTCCAGTTTCTTCCGTCTCCCCTCGCGCTTCTGGCGGCGCTTCTTGTCCTTGGGGAGATCGTCATATTCCCGATTCAGAAATTTGTTCGTTACATCAGGCCCAAGCAGACGGTATGCCACCTCGCGGCGTTCGTCGTCAGCAATATCCTTGTTGACGGACGATATGCCGTCCATGAAATAGATGGACACCCGCGTCGGAAGGCGGCTGTATGTACATTTGTTGACATACCATTCTTCAAAGAACAATTCCCAATCCGAAACAATCCTGTGTTTCTCATTGAACGGATGGCGTTTGAGAACGGCAGTCCGATTGAATGTCGACTGATGGTTCAAGGCATTGCACATCATGAAATCAACCGTCATCTCGTTTGGAGGAATACACGGATATGCCTTTTCGTCCTCAATGAAGACAGACTCTCCCGTATAGAAATCCGCATCAAGCAGCAATGGCACGGATTCCTCCAGCGACAGAGGCGAAAAGAACATGTCACCTGAGTTCATGAATATACAGAACTCTCCATGAGCCTGACGAACCGCCTTGTTCATTGCATTATATACACCGCCGTCAGGTTCGCTGACCCAATAGTCAATCCTGTCCAGTGACTGTATGTATTCCTTGCTGCCGTCCGTAGAACCGCCGTCAATGACGATGAGTTCATATCCGGTGTATGTCTGGGACAATATGGAAGGCATTGTTCTCCGCAGTCCGTCCAGATTGTTATAATTAACGGTGATTATCGTAAGTTTCATCGCGTTTATTTCATTTGGTTGTTTATACTTGCGGTTGTTGAGATATCCGTATGCCTTAATCCCGGCCAATGAAGGCAACCAGAATACAAGCGGACGTATCCGCTCCGATACGGACAGGGACTCAATGGAAAAAAGTTCCCTGAAAGTCCACATTCTCATTTCACGGATTTCCCTGTATCGTTTCACTGCCAGTTTAACGTCACCGGACTTCAACGGCAGCATCAATGACTTCATTATCTCAGCCTGTACGAAACGGAACAGAACGGGGTTGAGCATAACCTGCCGCTTCACAGCAATACTGTCGGAAAAGATAAAATGTATCAGATATTTCAGAACCTCAAACAGTTGTTCCTCATGAAATGCCTTTGAGTTGCCACGCTCCGTTGAATGAGAGTGGATGACATAATGATATGTAACCTTTCTTACAACAGAAATCCTGTCATAACACAAAGCCGTACAGTAACTCCAAAGATTGTCCTCATGTATGATTCCCTCTCTAAAGAACAATCCTCTTTCCATGAGAAATGCCCTTGAGACCAGCTTATTCCAAGGCATCGTATATATGCGATAGTCAAACTGAGCCTCTATTATCTCCTGCGAGGTGTAATCACGCTGCCGGAGCATCATCGGAGCAAGGAACAAAGCTCCCTCAATGGCATAGTTGCCGAGAACCATCTGCAACGATCTGTCCGCCTCTGCCACTGAATAGAGGGTCTCGATACAGTCATGAGAGATATAATCGTCACTGTCCAGGAAATATATATATTCTCCACGCGCTTCCCTGATACCAAAGTTTCTAGCGGAAGACTGGCCACTGTTCCTGTCCAGCCGGATTATACGGAAGTAAACATCTCCATCATATTCATCTATGAAATTCCTAACCAGCTCCATACTCCTGTCCAGTCCGCAATCATCCACGAATATAGCCTCTATTCCACTTAAAGTCTGGGCAGCTATAGATTCGATACAGCGTACAACATATTTTTCTACATTATAGACTGGCACTATGATGGAAACTTTTATCTCATTCATAATATTACAAGATATATGGGATTATAATAATTCCTCTTACATAAAAAAGATATCCGTTCGTTACTCTTTATTCGCATTGGATTTATTTAATCTTGATATCATACAGAATATTTGTATATCTTTTTAATAAACAGTATTTAGACAATTTCACTATCAAGACATCTCATAAGACGCCTCATGAAAAATGATGGCCATACCACCATTCACGACTTTCTCAAACAATCTTTCTCTTTGTAAGAGAAGTTTTATTGGCTACAAATTTACGAAAAATAAGGATAACTACGAAGTTTTTCCCAATAAAATACGAATTAAGCATAAAAAACGAAACTAAACATAAATAAAGCAGGCGTATCCGTCAGAAAAGCCCATTGCTATTTAAAGCCATCTTTCTCTCTGTAAGAGAAGTATTATTGGCTACAAATTTACGAAAAATAAAGATAACTACGAAGTTTTTCCCAATAAAATACGAATTAAGCATAAAAAACGAAACTAAACATAAATAAAGCAGGCGTATCCGTCAGGAAAGTCCATTGCATCGGGCCTATATGTCATAGATGTATGAAAGAAAGATTTAGGGCGGCGTCAAGCTTGCAGCGGCATCAGGCAACGGTGTTGAGGATAAGGAGCGGAAGGGTATGGGAGGAATGTGAAAACGAAGTGTTAAAAACTTAGAATTATTCTGACAAATACCTCAAAATCCTTGCGTTATTCTGAAATAAAAATCATTCGGCCGCAAATTCGCGAGTTTTGCGCGTGCATCTTTTACCACTTGAGTCACAACGCGTTACAGCGAAATCAATGAAAGTGTGCAGCTTTTTGTCATGTTTTCTTTTGCCGTAAGGGCTTCCCGAGGTTGCAACGGGGCCACCGTTGGAAGATGACGGGGCCACCGTTGCAACACGAAAGCGGCCCCGTTGCAGAGCCGTAAGGCCCTCCCGGCTCAAAAACCGAACGGAGACCGGCGGATGGGCGAGGCAAAATGTCAGGATTTCGGCTTCGCACCGCTCTAGAATCAGATTTTTCAAGTGTTAAATTCTATGATATTATATTTACTTTTTTTACTATCCGGCCTGTTTTATCCGGAATGGGGCGCTCTGTCACACAACACCACTGCTGCTCAACATTAATTGTGGTCTATGAGGCTGATGTCCATAGTGTTGTATCCGCCGGCACTTCTCTTACAAAGAGAAATATGGCTTTAAATATTATGAGCCACCAGACGAACAAATATATTGAGGCTGTCTGTAATGATTCAGATGTTCTTGACCGGATGTTGTCTTATTTACAGATTTCAAATATAACAGATTAACGTAACCTCATAAGAGCTATTACAGAAAATGCCATCAATTTCTATCTGATACATATAGAAATGGCGCATGCCTGTCATGGAAGGGGATACACCATGAACATAAGTAGCTGTCTGTGTCAAGACCAATCGGACACACAACTGTATGGCGGACTCCATGAAACAGACTTCATGTCCGACAAACCGGGACGCCTATAAAAAACGGAAATAAATATGTCAAAACTTACAATAATAACCATCAATTATAACAACCTGCGGGGACTTCAAAGGACGATACCTTCCATCCTGTCACAGAGCTATAAGGAATTTGAAATGATTGTGGTTGACGGAGGTTCCACTGACGGAAGCAAAGAGTACATACAGTCACTGCCACGCATAGACCAATGGGTCAGTGAGCCGGACGCCGGGATATACAACGCGATGAACAAGGCCGTAGGTATGGCTCACGGCGAATATTGCATATTCATGAACTCGGGCGACATGTTCTTTTCCGCCATGACGCTGGAAGAGGCTGTTCCGTTCTTAAAAGGAGCCGATATATGCACCGGGGCGACAATATATGTCGGAGATGATATGGCATACAGGTTTCCGGCACCGGAAGAGATTACGCTCGACTTCATGATAAGATTTGCATTGAGTCATCAGGCCACATTCAGCAGGACGGAGTTGCTCAGACGCCATCCGTTCAACGAAAGCCACAAGATTGTCTCAGACTGGGAATGGTCGTTCGAGATGTGGTATAAGCACGGATGCACGTACCAGAGCATGCCGTGCATCATTGCCACATACTTCCTTGACGGCATATCCTCGCTCAATCAGGATTTGTCAAACGCCGAGCGCAAGGAGGTCATGATGAGACTCTTCGGCATGGAGATGTATGAAGAGCTGTTCGTGCATGGAAAGTATAAGTATCTGTGGAAGAAACCGGAGGCGGTTGAAGACAAATATGACAGGGAGAGACTGCAGCGAAAAATCAATATAGCCATGTCCAAAAAACCGCTTGAACGGGACTTGAAGATTATCCGCAACGCCATGAAGTTTCTTCTGAGAGATTTGATAAGGTCAATATATCCCGATAGAAAGCGATGAAAGTTCTATATGATTATCAGGCATTTGACATGCAGGACCATGGTGGCGTGTCAAGATGCTTTGCCGAACTTTATTCACACCGCCCCGAAACGCTGGAGGCGGAGATAGCCGTAAAGGAGACTGACAATGTCTATCTGCAGGCGCTCGGATTTCCTAAGCGCGGCGATACGTACCGTGAATTCATGAATTTGGAGGATTCGAAGCTGAAGCATCTGCTGTTCAAGCTGTCATACAACATCAAGTACAGCCAGTTCTCGCGGTTGGACCGTAATCCAAAACTCAACATCTGCGAATCAGTCTACAGGCTGAAAAAAGGAGATTACGATGTCTTCCATCCTACGTTCTTCGACGGCTATTTCCTTGACTACATAGGAAACAGACCTTTTGTCGTGACCATACATGACATGATTCCGGAACTGTTCCCTAACTATTTTCCCAAAGACGACATACAGATATTACAGAAAAAGGCCGTCATACCCAAGGCGACACACTTCATTGCCGTGAGTGAGCAGACAAAGAAGGACTTCATCGCCATAACGGGCACTCCGGAGGACAAGGTTTCCGTGGTCTATCACGGAGCCGACGAGGAACCATACGTTCCCTCTGAAAATGTTGCGTATGACTATGAATACATACTATATATAGGAACAAGATACCATTACAAGAACTTCGCGGCTTTCTGCCGTGACTGTCTCCCGATTCTGAAACGCCATCCGGACCTCAAGGTCATATGCACAGGCGTCCCCTTCAAACACGAAGAACTTTATTTCTTCGATGCATTCGGAGTCAGAGACCGGTTCGTCCATCGGTTCGCGGACACACAGCAGGAACTGATGGACCTCTACCACAATGCCGTGGCTTTTGTCTATCCGTCTCAATATGAGGGATTCGGAATACCTATTCTCGAAGCCTATAAGGCCGATTGTCCGGTCCTGCTGAACGACAACGGCTGCTTCAGGGAGATTGCCGGTGATGCCGCTGTGTTTTTCCGGATGAACGGTACGGACTCTGACTTTGAGGAGACGTTCGAGACTTTCTATCACCTGGACAGCAATGAGAAGACGGCAATGTTAAAGAAACAGCGTCGGCGACTGAAAGATTTCTCATGGAATCAGTCGGCACAGACGTTGAAAGACGTCTACCAAAAACTTAAATAAGCATGAACGAGAAAATCAAAAGGTTGTACTGCCGGTTGAGACGACCTCCCCAAAGGCGCAATATAGACCATCCTATACCTGCCATACCATCATTGGGCATAAACAAGAGGACTCTGGCATCCGCCGGGCTCTATACCTTTATGTTTGTTCTATGCGCCGGGCACCTGTTTCTCATGCACTATACTCTCATCAATACGACCGATACGGAGGCTCCCATGCGACACTATGAGTATTGGGACAACGCCGCAAGCGTCATATTAGACGTATCGTCACTACTGGTCCTCTTTCTTCTTGTCACCGGACGAAGAATCAGACCAAGCATGGTTCTCTTGTTCATGGTTACGCTACTATGGTCTCTATCCAATATTATTTATTCACGGTTTTTCGGTGTTTATATCTCCGTATCAGCAATTGCGCAAATCTCCAACATGACCAACAGTTTCATGCTGGAATGTCTGTTGGACGGCCTGTCCTTCTCCGACGGCATATTCTTCGTGACAACAGTCCTGTTCTTCCTATGCTACAAAAACGTTAGTGACACGCGTGTGAAATGGAAATCACTCGCTTGGTGGCTTCTGCCGGCAGCATTCACCGTGGGATTCAACACGTATGCCGTTTCCATTGTCGCAAAAGAAAACTATGAGCACAACTCGTTCTGGTGGAATATGAACAGACGCTACTACTCCCCCATACAGTCGACACTGAGTCCTCAGCTGACAAACTTCACGAGCGGTTCATTGCGGGTTCTTGTCACGGCGACATGGAGCAGCCTGACATCATCACGACAACTGACCGCTGAAGAACGGAAACAGATTGAGGACATGTGGCAGGATAAAAGTCGGCGCATCACTCCGGGACGTCTAAGGCCGGACATTACCAATGTGGTTTTCATTATCGTCGAGTCCTATCTCTCGCTAACGGCCGACATGAACGTCGGAGGGACCGAAGTAACGCCGTATCTTGACGCGCTACGACGTGACAGCAACGTGTATTACAACGCTCAAGTGAGGCCCGACATAAGCATAGGGGAGTCTTCAGACGGACAGTTTATCTACATGACCGGCATCTTGCCGCTAAAAAGGGCCATCACCATAAACAAGGCGAAAAGTATCACTCTGCCAGGATTGGCATCCATAATCAAAGAAAACCATCCGGACATGGAGGCAAGAATGGTTATCCCCACACTCCCCTCGTTCTGGAGTCAGTCGGAAATGTGTCAGCAATATGGATTTGACCGTCTTTATTCCGCAGCTGACTATAAGGATGGGGAATATGGAGCACTAAACGACGAGCAAATATTTGATCTCGCCATGGATATGGATAGTATCACAGCCGGACCATTCTTCTCCGTCATACTCACCATGTCCATGCACAGCCCATACAGCCATGCCATAGAGACGGACACCATACTGACGGACAAGTCATTACCGGAAAAGTTCTGCAACTATCTGACAGCCGCCCACTACACGGACAGACAGATAGCCCGTTATATCGAAAGTCTGAGAAGAAGGGGGCTATATGAAAAGACACTGATTATCATAACAGCGGACCATCATGCCCACGATGAGCTTTTAGACATGAAAGGAAAGCTCACCAAAGACACGCCACTGTTTATAATAAACGGCGATATCGACAATAGTACAGCCTATCACGGACCATGTCATCAGCTTGATGTTTACACAACCATACTTGATGTACTCTTCTTGAAGTCCAAATGGCGAGGACTCGGCCATACTTTGCTAAACAAAAATTATGTTCCATCCGTTAACGAAAATACTCACAGTGTCTCCGAATATATCATACATGGAGACTATTTTAAATAAGCGACAACAACAAACCATAATAATAAGGAATCTTTGATATTATGAACAAAAACATATTGCAAGAAGGGAGAATATGAGAAAATCAGATTCATCGTGGACAAATGGAAAGCTCTCGGCATCAAAAACCATGCTTTCAACAAATATTATTTCAAGTATTGGATAAAATATAACACTCTCATCACATTCAATCTTTCACGACTTATCTACAAAGCAACACACCCTTCCAAATAGTTCTATATCGGCATATCGCTTACAGTAAAAGCCAAAAGCCCGGGACGCACAGACTCCCTTTTACAATATTATATGTTAAATTACGGCAATTATCACAGGTAATTTGTCATTATTGGCAAATATTCCGTAACTTTGAAGGACAAAGCTAACCATAAGATTACGAACCAATAATGAGTATATGAAAAAGAATCTACTGAAATGGACTATGGCTGCCGCCATGGCATTGGGAATCACGCCTGGCGGGGCACAGAATCTTCAGAAAGGTGACTACGGATACCTCTATTGCCACATGAGCGGCCGCGGAGAATGGACGGCATACGCCCTGAGCCGCGACGGACTCCACTTCCACGACCTGATTAACGGCGACGCCATCTTCCCGCCTGAGGAACACGCACGGATAGAAGGCGGCACGCGCGACGCCTACATCTGCCGCAAACACGACGGAACGGGCTATCTGATGGTCACGACAGACATGTGTGTGGCCAAGAGCAAGAAATGGGACAACTACGGAATGGACCTGCTCACGAGCGACGACCTCATCAACTGGCGGTCCGTGACGTTCGATTTCCGCAAGGGACCGGAAATTTTCTGCGACCCCGAATCGCCCGACGTATATAAGGACTGGTCGACCATCAACCGCGTATGGGCGCCGCAGACCTACTGGGATCCCACATACGTGTGGCCCGACGGAAGCAAGGGTGGCTACTTCATATATTATTCGCTCTGGAACAGGGCTGAGGAAGCATACGACCGCATGTACTATTCATACGCCGACAAGACATTCACCAAACTCACCAAACCGCGCCTGCTCTTCGATTGGGGGTATGCCACCATCGACGCCGACATCAATTTCGTTGAAGCGGACAGCCTCTACCACATGATGATCAAGAAAGAGGGAGGCACACCGGGCCTCTTCACCGCCTATTCAAAGTCACTCACCGGCCCATGGGGCGAGCCCGTTGCCGACGACTACATTGACTTCGAGGGCAAGAAGAAGTGCGAGGGAGTCTCCGCGTTCCAGCTCATCGGCGACTCTACGTGGCGCGTGGCTTACATCGAATATTCATCAAATCCGAGACACTACCGCATCTGCAAGGCCGACAAGTATATGCGTAACTTCAGCAATCCCGTTGACATTGAGGGCGTCAACGGCCCGCAGCACGGCTCATTCATGCGACTGACGAAGGAGGAATACGACCGTCTGCAGGCATGGTCGGACAGTCTGGAGGCGAAACACGTGGCTCCGAACGTCGCCAATCCTGTCATTCCGGGACTCTTTGCCGACCCTGAAATCATGTACAGCGAGAAGACCGGCCAATATTATCTCTACCCGACAACCGACGGACAGAAGAACTGGAAGAACCACGACGCCCGTGTCTATTCCTCGCCGGACCTCAGGACATGGACCGACGAGGGCGTCATCTTCGACCTCAAGAAGGATTGCAGCTGGGCGGACGAATGTCTGTGGGCACCGTGCATAATCGAGAAAAAGACGGGAAAGAAAAAATATAAGTACTATTATTATTTCACCGGAGCCGGCAAGATAGGCGTTGCCGTGGCTGACTCGCCCACCGGACCGTTCAAGGACGCCCTCGGCCGTCCGCTGCTCGACGCCAAACCCGAGGGCATGAAGGGCGGTCAGGTAATCGACCCGGACGTCTTTCAGGATCCGAAGACCGGAAAATATTATCTCTACTGGGGCAACGGCTTTCTTGCCGTGTCCGAACTGGGCAAGGACATGACGTCCATCGTGTCGACAAAGGTGCTCATTGACCGTAAGGACAAGTCACGCTACAACTACAACGAGGGCACTTATGTCTTCGAGCGCAACGGCCTCTACTATTTCATGTGGTCGGAGAACGACACCCGCAGCGCCAACTACCGCGTGCGCTATCTCATCAGCGAATCACCCACGGAGTTCATCCGCAACGGCAAACCGGCCCGCCAGGAGCGCTCCATCGTCATCCAGCAGGACCCGTCAAAGGGCATCTACGGCACAGGCCACCACTCTATCCTGCGCAAACCGCAGTCTGACGACTGGTATATCGTCTATCACCGCTTCGCCCGCCCCGACGCCATCAAACTCGGATGGGACGCCGGATATAACCGCGAAGTGTGCATCGACCGCATGGAGTTCAACGAGGACGGAACCATCAAGGCGGTCAAACCGACACTGTGAGTTCAAGTAAGAGTTCAGAGTGATGATTGAAGAGGTATGATTACCGAACCTAAAGACAAAAGGCTTGCACGGTAATCATACCTCTTCAATCATCACTCTGAACTCTTACTTGAAATCACTCTGAACTCTTAACTAAGCTATGCATAATGTCATGTGGCTTGCACGGTAATCATACCTCATCACTCTGAACTCTTAACTCTTAACTAAAGAGTAATCATACCTCTTCACTCATCACTCTGAACTCTTACTTGAAATCACTCTGAACTCTTACTTGTAATCGCTCTTAACTAAAGAGAAGATTTCTTCTCTCCCCCACTCTTCACATCATCATTGCTGATGGAGCGTTCAGCCTTCTTCACTCCGGCCGACAGTTCGCCAATCCGGAAACTGACGCTGACGCCATAGCGACGCACCGGGTTCATAGACCAGTTTTCCGAGCGGAACGTAGGAGTCTCGACAAACGAACTGTTACGCCAACATTCCTTGAAAGGGTTCTGGGCAAAGGCCGACACGGTCAGCCGCTTTTTCAGGAAACTCTTGCTCACGTTCATTCCGTAGTTCAGCCATTCGCCGGTCTTTCCCTGAAGAGAGACAGGCGGAGTCATATAGAATATGTTGAAGCTGAAGCGCCAGTCCTTCGGCAGGGACAGCTGTGTGCCGCCATAAGTGAACATATTCCAGCCGTCGTTCCTCAGTCCGTGGCCGTCATCATAGTAGGAATAGCTTCCCGAGAGGTTGGCATAGACGCGCAGTGCCGACGTCACATTCCAGTTGAAGTATGCGCTGAGGTCCACACTGCGCGTATGTCCGATGTTGCGGTAGGTCGTGTACATCACGTTCTTTCCCGTAGGATTCTGAAGTCCGAGCGGAACGAGCGTCACGTCCTCAACCATTTCCGAAAAACTCTCAATACTATTGTTGGCAAACGAATAGCCGGCAGACAGGTTCATGTTCACCTTCTGCGTGAAATTGCTGTAGGTCAAGTTGAGCGAATGGGTTTTCTCCGAGACCAGATCAGGATTGCCCTGAGAGACGGCCATGGGGTTCTTGTCGTCAAAATAGGGATTGAGATAGCTTATGCCCGGGCGATAGATACGCATGTTATATCCCAGCCGCAGATTCTGCATGTCGGTCAGCTTATATCCTATCGAGCCCGATGGAACAAGGTCGTCGAAATCTTTCCGGAAGTCAGAGCCGCGGCCCAGCAGATAGCTGACTTTCTGTGTCGTGTGCTCATAGCGCAGGCCGAGACGTCCCGACCAGCGTCCAACGTTCAGTCCGTAGCCGGCGTAGGCAGCCACGATGTCGTTGCGGTGGCGGTAGTGGGAACTGTGGTCGACGTCGGGCTCAAACGCATCCTCCGTCCCTACGGCCCGTTCATAGCGGTCGTCCTCAGAGCGATTGTTGCGATAGATATACTTCACGCCGGTCTCCAGCGTATGGAACCGGGCAATGGGCGTGGTGAAATCGGCCTGCGCCGTGTGTTCCGTCGTGCCATGACTGCCGTCCGTCCACTGATTGCGCAGGGCGTCCGTGAAGTCCTGCCAGTCCGACGTTGTCTTCATGTTCCTGTAGTCCACCGTCATGTCCGACTCCGACGGTGTCATGCTCAGCCTGTACGACACCGTCAGCATCCGATCTTTCACGCCGGCAAATGAACGCTGATAGTCCACACCGCCGTTTATGGAGAAATAGGAATCCGCCGACCTGTTCATCTGACCGTAGGAGTAAAGTCCGGCACCGGTCAGGGGCGATGTGGCCGAAGCTGTATTGACAGTATTTGAACGGCCATCGTTTCCCCACATCGAGAACTCGGCCGATACGAGCCTCAGCGTGTCAATCTCATAGCTGGCCTCCATCGCCGCCGAATGGAATTTCACGCGGATATCATTTTCTGTTTCCGAGACAATGTCCGAAGAAGCATCCGTCAGATTGCCGAGTGCCTTCATAGTGCTGCCGTTTCTGATGCCGTCTTTTGAAATATGGGCGAAGTTGTAGCGCGCACTGACGGTCAGTCCGCCTTTCTTGATGGTTCCGAAAACTCCCGCGCTGCCTCCGAGATTGAACCCTTCGCCGCTCATGGTGACGGTATATCCCTCCAGGCCGCGACCCTCTGTAGTGATGATGTTGATGACACCGCCCACACCTTCGGCGTCATATTTCGGTCCGGGATTGGTGATGACCTCTATGCGCTTGACCGTGTTGGCCGGCAGGCTTTTCAGAACATCCTTCGGATTGTCGCTCATCATCTTGTTGGGGCGTCCGTTGACATAGACCTTGAACGATGACTTTCCGTTGACCTTGATGTTGTCTTCTCCGTCGACTGTGACCATCGGCACCTTGCGGAGCATCTCCAGAACGGAGTTTGTATGTGAGTCAGGGTCGTCTTCGATACTGTAGGCAATCTTGTCGATATCGGCCTTGACCAACGGCTTCTGCGCCTTTACCACCACCTGCCGGAGTTCGTGACCGCCGGCGGCAAGAAAGAGCGTGTCCAGAGGAACGGCCCTGACGCCATCGGCGGCGGTGAACCGCCGCGTAAGCGTGCCGTGCCCCATGGAACTGACCGTCAGCATCATCTCTCCCCTCTCTTCGAGGCGCATCGAGAAGCGTCCCGAGCCGTCGGTCAACACCGTCTTCAACACTGTTGCGGCGGTGTCAGTCCTCATGATGCGCACGGTGGCATAGGGTTCTCCATCATGTGTGAGTGAGTCGGCAACGGTTCCGCTCACGGTCACCACCGTGGCCTTGTCGCTCTGCGCCCACGCCGTGAGTGCGACGGATAGCGCACTCAGCATAATCGTAATCTTTCTTTTCATATACATTTAGTTTTGTTATATTCACGCCTTTTAAAGCTATATTAAAGACGATAATAACGACCAATAAGTTTCACCCCCCCCCGATTTTAAAATTTGTTAACACGCTATTAACACATAAGCAACGAACTATTCGAACTATTCAGCTATCGTGACGTACGTTCAGCTATCGTGACGTACGTTCAGCTATCGTGACATGCGATAACACATCCATCGTCCATACATGACTGCCCACGGTGCAGCCGCACTGTAGGCTATAAGCATACATACGAGCGGAGACACGGGGGTGCCATACAAAGAGTTGAATCCCAATCAGCTAAATCGTTGAATATCACGCACAAAAAACGTTCTCCCCGCCTCTGTCCCACAAAAGGAATGGAGCATGGAATCCTCAAAAAAATAAATCAGCAGGACATTTAGACTAATTCTGTTGACTAACTTGTTTTGCAATATGAAATAATGTTCTTATCTTTGCGTCCGATTTCACAGACAGAACAATGGACAACAAAAAAACGTATTCGTATGATGAGGCTTTCGAGGCCTCACTCGCATATTTCAACGGTGATGAACTGGCCGCCCGCGTATGGGTGAACAAATACGCCATGAAAGACAGTTTCGGGAACATCTATGAGAAATCGCCCGAAGACATGCACTGGCGCATAGCACGCGAAATAGAGCGTATCGAGCGGAAATATCCCAATCCGATGACAGCCGCACAGGTTTTTGAACTGCTGGACCACTTCCGCTATATAATACCCGCCGGAAGCCCCATGACCGGCATCGGCAACGACCATCAGGTGGCATCGCTGAGCAACTGTTTCGTCATAGGCCTCGACGGCAATGCCGATTCCTACGGCGCCATCATGCGCATTGACGAAGAACAAGTGCAGCTCATGAAACGCCGCGGAGGTGTGGGCCACGACCTGAGCCATATCCGTCCGAAAGGCTCGCCCGTCAACAACTCGGCCCTGACATCGACCGGCCTCGTGCCGTTCATGGAACGCTACAGCAACTCCACACGTGAGGTCGCACAGGACGGACGCCGCGGAGCACTGATGCTCTCCGTCAGCATAAAGCATCCCGACAGCGAAGCTTTCATTGACGCCAAGATGACCGAGGGCAAGGTGACCGGAGCCAACGTGTCGGTCAAGCTCGACGACGATTTCATGGAGGCTGCCGTCGAAGGCCGGACCTACACGCAGAAGTTCCCCATCGACAGCGATACACCTGACTATCAGAAGGATATTGACGCCAAGGCGCTTTGGGAGAAGATTGTCCACAACGCATGGCGCAGCGCCGAACCGGGAGTGCTCTTCTGGGACACCATACGCCGCGAGAGCATACCGGACTGCTATGCCGACCTCGGCTTCCAGACAGTGTCCACCAATCCGTGCGGTGAGATTCCGCTGTGTCCGTATGACTCGTGCCGTCTGCTGTCCATCAATCTCTATTCATACGTCATAAGCCCGTTCACACCGGAGGCCCGTTTCGACTTCGACCTCTTCCGCCGCCACGTGGCTGCCGCACAGCGTATCATGGACGACATCGTCGACCTGGAGCTGGAGAAGATTGACCGCATCATGGAGAAAATCGGCGAAGACCCGCAGAGCGACGAGGTCAAGGGTGCCGAGCGTCATCTTTGGGAGAAAATCAAGCGCAAAAGCAGCATGGGACGCCGCACCGGCGTCGGCATAACGGCCGAGGGTGACATGATTGCCGCAATGGGACTGCGCTACGGAACACAGGAGGCTACGGACTTCTCCGTTGAGGTTCACCGCAGTCTGGCCCTGGCTGCCTACGGCTCGTCTGTCAGCATGGCCGTCGAGCGCGGAGCGTTCGAGGTCTACGACACGACACGCGAAGCCGCCAACCCGTTCATCCAGCGCCTCAAGGAGGCCGACCCGCAGCTTTATGAGGCCATGGCGCTCCACGGACGCCGCAATATCGCCTGTCTGACGATTGCCCCTACAGGAACGACGAGCCTCATGACACAGACCACGAGCGGCATAGAGCCAGTCTTCATGCCCGTCTACAAGCGCCGCCGCAAGGTCAATCCGGGCGATACGTCGGTTCATGTCGATTTCGTTGACGAGGTGGGCGACTCGTTTGAGGAATATATCGTCTATCACCATAAGTTCCTCACATGGATGGAGGCCAACGGCATAGACACGCGGAAGAAATATACGCAGGAGGAAATCAACGAGCTCGTGGCACGCTCACCCTATTATAAAGCGACGGCCAACGACGTTGACTGGCTCATGAAGGTCAGGATGCAGGGCGCGATACAGAAGTGGGTGGACCATTCCATCAGCGTCACGGTCAATCTCCCGAACGACGTCGACGAGGCGCTGGTGAACCGTCTCTACGTAGAGGCATGGCGCTCAGGATGCAAGGGCTGCACCATCTACCGCGACGGAAGCCGCTCGGGCGTGATGATTTCCGTTTCGAAGAAAGACAAGAAGAAAGAGGATGCGAAAGCCGAGACACGCTTCCCGTGCAAACATCCCGAAGTGACGGAGGTCAGACCCAAGGAACTGGAGTGTGACGTGGTGCGCTTCCAGAACAACAAGGAGAAATGGGTTGCGTTCGTTGGACTGCTCAACGGCTATCCCTACGAGATTTTCACCGGTCTTCAGGACGACGAGGAAGGAATCGTGCTGCCCAAGACCGTGACCAAGGGAAAAATCATCAAGAGCACCGGTGAAGACGGACGCCACCGCTATGACTTCCAGTTTGAGAACAAACGCGGCTATAAGACGACGGTCGAAGGACTCAGCGAGAAGTTCAATCCCGAATACTGGAACTACGCGAAGCTCATCAGCGGCGTGCTGCGCTACCGGATGCCAATAGACCATGTCATCAAGCTCGTCAGCTCGCTGCAGCTCAAGAGCGAGAGCATCAACACGTGGAAGAACGGTGTTGAACGCGCCCTGAAAAAGTATATAGTGGACGGAACGGAGGCCAAGGGCCAGAAATGCCCGGTCTGCGGGCAGGAAAGCCTCGTCTATCAGGAAGGCTGTCTGACGTGCAAGAACTGCGGCGCATCACGCTGCGGATAACATAAGACAGACCGAATGATGAACATCAGTCGTTCTTACATATATATCAATGAAGTCCGCATCCATGCCCGTCACGGCGTCATGCCGCAGGAAACGGCCGTGGGGGCGGACTTCATTGTCAGTCTGCGGGCCGGCTACGACATCAGCCGCGCCGCCATGACAGACGATGTCGCCGACACGCTGAGCTATGCCGACATGCTCGCAATCGTCAAACGGGAAATGGAAACACCGTCGAAACTGCTGGAACATGTGGCCGGACGCATTGCCAAGGCACTCCTGGAGGCCTTTCCCGACATCACCTCCATTGACCTGAGCATAACAAAAGTAAACCCGCCGATGGGCGCAGAGTGTCGTGGCGCAGGTGTGGAGATACATTTAATAAATGATAAAACTGCCGGAGATATTTGAGTTTTAGTGGGAAAATAACTACTTTTGCGTAATTTAAATAGCATCATGTGCAGAAAGTTTCTGTTTCTCCTATGGCTCTCCATATCCTTTGCGGCCGTAGCAAACGCCGCAAAAGATAAGTTTACGCTCGTCATCGATGCCGGGCATGGAGGCAACGACGCCGGCGCCATAGGCAAAATTTCCAAAGAGAAAAACATCAATCTGAACGTAGCACTGGCCTTCGGACGGTATGTGGAAAACAACTGTCCCGATGTCAGAGTCATATACACACGCAAGACGGATGTTTTCATTCCACTGCACGAAAGAGCAAACATAGCCAACAAAAACAAAGCCGACCTCTTCATCTCCATCCACACCAACGCTCTGCCCAAAGGACGGATTGCCCGCGGACTGGAGACCTATACGCTCGGTATGAACCGGGCGGCCGACAATTTCGACGTGGCCAAACGCGAAAACTCGGTCATCCTGATAGAAAAAGACTACAAACAGCGCTACGAAGGCTTCGACCCGCGCTCTTCCGAGAGCTATATCATGTTCGAATTCATGCAGGACAGGAACATGGAACAGAGCGTCATGCTGGCCAAAGCCGTGCAGCAACGCACCTGTGCCGCTGCCGGACGTCCCAACAAAGGCGTCAAGCAGGCCGGTTTCCTTGTGCTCCGCGAGACGTCCATGCCCAGCTGCCTGATTGAGCTGGGATTCATAACGACGCCGGACGAGGAACGCTATCTCAACTCGAAAAGCGGTATTGACGCCCTCGGAAAAGGAATATACCAGGCTTTTCTGGACTACAAGAAGAAGTACGACAAGAGCTCTGCCGTCCAGATAAAGGCTTCTCCCGCTCCGGCCGCCAAACCGGAGAAGAGCCGCCGTACGACCGGCAACACACAGGCAACGACCGGCAACACACCGACTACATCAGTCAAAGCCCAGACTCCGGCAGAGCAAGTGCAGAAGACGGAGAGCAAACGCGACAAAAGAAACAGCAAGAGCATCATAATGGAGCTGACCGACGCCCGAAACGGTGTCTCTAACGAGAAGCCGAAGGAGAAGGCCGTCGCCAAACCTGACGCACCGGAAAAAGCCGACAAGGACGCCACGGCGGCTCCGGAGGCCGTAGCCGTGGCCGGGAGCAAAGCCGCGCCGGTTTCGGAAAGCAAGGTCGCCGCTGTTCCGGAAAGGCCCGTGACGCCAAAAGGAAACGCATCAGGAACGTCAGAACCAGCCGCACAGGTGAAGCCGAAGCCCGCAGAAAGCAGTCTTACGCGTTCGGCAGAATCCCCCGCTGCTGTTCCCGCTGCCTCCCCCGAGCCTATAGTTCAGCCGGCAGAAACAGTCGCAGCTGTCAGCGAAATCAAAGACTCCGCCCCCGTTTTCAAGGTCCAGATACTCGCCAGCAGCAGCAATCTGCCAGCAGGTGACCGTCAGCTGAAAGGCATGACGGATGTAGGCTGCTACCAGGAGAACGGACTATATAAATATACCGTCGGCTCGTCAACCGACTATAACGAGATTTTCAGACTGCGGAAAAGCCTCCTCGAAAGTTTTCCCGAGGCATTCATAATCGCCTTCAAGGACGGACAGAAAACAAATGTGGCCGAGGCTATACGCGAATTTAAAACTAACAGAAACAAAAGACAGACGTTATGAAATTCTTTACTAAGGAAGTACAGATAGCCTGCGTGGCTATATTAGGCGTTGTGGTGTTGTTCTTCGGACTTCAGTTCCTCAAGGGGCTGAACATATTCTCAACGGAAGACACCTATTACGTGGCCTTCGACGACATCAGCGGCCTTTCCGCCTCAAGCCCGGTCTATGCCGACGGCTACAAGGTCGGAGTGGTGAAAGACATCATCTACAACTACGGCACTGACGGAGACATCATTGCCGCTGTCGGACTCGACAAGAACATGCGCCTGCCGAAAGGCTCGACGGCAGAAATAGAGAGCGACATGCTGGGCAACATAAAGGTCAACCTGCTTCTGGCCTCCAACCCTCTGGAACGTGTTGCCCCCGGCGACACAATACGGGGAAACAAAGAAATCGGCATGCTTTCAAAGGCTGCCGACATGATTCCGGCCGTGGAAAAGATGCTGCCGAAAATGGATTCCATCCTCACAAGCCTCAACGCTCTGCTCGCCGACCCCGCACTGGCCAATTCACTCCACAACGTGGACGCAATAACAGGAAATCTGGCCGTAACAACAAAACAACTCAATGCGCTCACGGCAAGCCTCAACAAACGTGTGCCCGGCATGCTTGACAAGGCAGACAAGGTGCTGACCAACACCGACCGGATAACCAAGAACATCAGCGACGTTGACATTGCAGCCACTATGACAAAGGTGAACAACACTCTCAGCAACGTCGAGCAGATGACGGCAGCGCTCAACAGCAAGGAAGGAACGCTGGGGCTGCTCATGCGTGACCCGCAGCTGTACTACAATCTCAGCGCGACAATGCGTGACGCCGATTCACTGATGATTGACTTGAGGCAGCATCCGAAACGCTATGTCCATTTCTCAATATTCGGGAAGAAGGACAAATAGGCCGCAATATTTTTATTTAGTCTAAATAAAAGAAGCAATGCTGCCATATTGCCGGAAAACTGCAAAACCCTCTATTACATACCGCTTTCAGCAAATTGCGTGTCGGGAGGCCTACTAAGCGGACCTCCCGGCATTGTCTGTTTAATCCGCTGACATTCACAAGATTACATTCAGCAAAACACAAGAAAGCATACAGATGGTAGGAAATACACTTAAAATGCCTTAAATTAAGGTGTTACGACAATATTGCGGAAGCGTTCTAAAAAAGCTGCAATTTGCTAATTACGGAAAAAAAGCCGAAATTTGCATCTGCAACAATCTACATCACATTATTTAAATACAGAAGTAACGCCAGATGAACAAATATATGGTGCTGTGGGAAAAATGCCTCAGCCTCATAAAAGAGAGCATAACGGAACAGCAATTCAACACTTGGTTTGCCCCAATTGCCTTCGAGTCCTATTCGGAAGAGAATAAGACTCTGTTGGTTCAGGTGCCCAGTCCGTATATCTACGAATATCTGGAACAATACTACGTAAACCTGTTGAGCAACGTCCTCACGCGCAGTTTCGGCACTAACGTAAAACTGACATACCGCATTGTGACGGACAAGACCAACGGCATAGCACAGGACGTGGAGGGTGACGAGCCTGTCATCATAACGCCGCAGCCCGCTCCCGCCCGTCAGGCAGGACGCCCGCAACAGGCCAAAAGGGCTGCCGGTCCAAACGAGTTGAACCCCCAACTCAATCTCCGACACACTTTCAACAACTTCATCGAAGGCTACAGCAACAAGCTGCCGCGCACGGTCGGCATGTCCATTGCCGAGCATCCGGGCCGTTCGGCGTTCAATCCGTTCTACATCTACGGCCCTTCCGGATGCGGAAAGACCCATCTTGTCAACGCCATCGGTGTCCGTTGCAAGGAGATTTACCCCCAAAAGCGTATTCTTTACGTCAGTGCACGCCTCTTTCAGGTGCAGTACACCGACGCCGTAAGGCAGAACCGGACCAACGATTTCATCAATTTCTACCAGACCATCGACGTCCTCATCGTCGACGACATACAGGAATGGGCCACCGCTGCAAAGACTCTGGACACGTTCTTCCATATCTTCGACCATCTTTTCCGCAACGGAAAACAGATTATTCTGGCCAGCGACCGTCCGCCGGTAGAGCTTCAGGGCATGAAAGACCGCCTGCTGACGCGCTTCAAATGCGGTCTGACGGCAGAGCTGGAGAAGCCCAACATGCAGCTCTGCGTCGACATACTGAGCTGCAAGTGCCGCCGCGACGGACTGAAGATTCCCAATGAAGTCATCGGATATATAGCCCAGACGGCCAACGGCAGCGTCCGCGATCTGGAGGGAGTGATAAACTCTCTGATGGCCTACTCCGTGGTCTACAACTGCAACATAGACATGCGTCTGGCCGAAAGGGTCATCAAGCGCGCCGTCAAGATAGACAATCATCCGCTCACGGTCGACGACATTCTGGAGAAAGTCTGCGGCCACTACAACGTCACACAGCAGAACGTGTTCAGCCGCAGCCGCAAGCGCGACTACGTCATCGTGCGTCAGGTATCGATGTATTTCGCCCAGAAGTACACAAAAATGCCCGCCTCGCGCATCGGCCAGCTCATCGGAGGCCGCGACCATTCTACCGTAATCCACAGCTGTTCGGCCGTAGAGAAGCGCCTGAAGGTGGACAAAGCATTCACGGAAGAGATCACAAGCATCGAAAATTCATTCAAACTGAAACAATAGCGACGTCATCCGACGCCACTCACACACAAACGACGGCCTGCCGCAAAGTTTCCGGGGAACTTTGCGGCAGGCCGTCGTTTATAACTCTTTTAGCCACATTTTCCCGCCTCCACGGCCTTAATTCACGATTATTAGCTACCTTTGCACCCGTTATGAATATCGTTACGTTCATCAAGAGATGGTCACTGCCCGTAGCTATATTTGCCGGCACACTCATCTATCTGCTCTTTTCCCATGCCACCCCGCTTATTCCCGTGGGCGACACCGTAGGCCCGTTGCTCGTCGATTTCCTCCCCTACGGCATGTTCCTGATCCTCTACGTCACATTCTGCAAGATAGAGCTGCGCGACATGCGCCCCCGTCTCTGGCATCTGTGGCTCCAGCTCATACGTGTAGGCATGGCCTGTCTTCTTGCATGGGCCATCACCATGACGTCATCACCAACCCTGAAACTAATTCTCGAAGGCGTCTTCATCTGCATAATCTGTCCCACGGCCGCCGCGGCCGCCGTCGTGACGGAGAAGCTGGGCGGCAGCATCGCCTCGCTGACGATATTCACCATTATAGACAATCTCGTCACCTCGGTGACCATCCCGCTACTCTTTCCCCTCATTGAGAAGGAGGCCGACATACCTTTCCTCGCCACTTCGCTCGCCGTTCTGCGCAACGTCACCGTCGTGCTCGTGGCCCCGCTGATTCTCGCCATGCTCACCCGCCGCATCGCTCCGCGCCTCAACGCCCGAATCTGCCGCACACGCAACTTCGGATTCTACATGTGGTGCGTCAATCTGGCCATCGTCACGGGCGTGACAATCCACAACATCCTCTTCTCTTCCGTCTCCCACACAACCCTTCTCTGGCTCCTCATGCTCCCACTCGTCGTGACCCTCCTGCTCTTCGCCACAGGCAAGGCCGTCGGACGCCGCTACGACGAGAACATCAGTGCCGGTCAGGCCATGGGCCAGAAGAACACCGTTGTGGCCATCTGGCTGACCGTGACGTTCCTCAATCCGCTGGCCGCAGTAGCTCCAGGAGCATACGTGATATGGCAGAACATGGTCAACTCATGGCAACTGTGGTATAAGGAGAAATATGGCCGCGTCAAATGGTAGACTCACAAAACCATCATACATCACCTAAGAATATCATCATACAAAACCTGCATACCAATGATCAGAACAAACAGACTCACTACAATCGTCATTGCGGCCATACTCACTATGGCGTGTTCGCGCAGCTACCGCTATCCACACCAACTCATCGAGGCTGACAGCATGACCATAGACGCCCCCGACAGCGCCATCGCCATGCTTGAACGCCTGGCACCGGAGATGGAAAAAGAGGAAGAACACGTCCGGATGTACTACCGCCTGCTGAAAATAAAGGCTGAAGACAGAGCATACAGGCCTATTACCGGCGATACAGTAATCAATACAATCGTGGAATATTATGAGAACGGAGGCGACAAGAACATACTCCCGGAGGCTTACTATTATGCGGGAAGAATATACAGGAAACATTATAACTATCCACAATCCTTGGCTTGCTTTCAAAAAGCAGTATCAACGATGAAGACTGATAAGAATACGAAAATCAAAAGCAAAGCATATAGCCAAATAGGATATATTTTTTCGTATCAATGTCTTTACGACAATGCCATGAATATGCATCGCAAATCTCTAAAATACAGCCAGTGGGCAAAAGATACAGTATCCATTATCTTTAATCTGCGCGATATTGCCGATGTCTATAAAGATAAGCATATTAATGACAGCGCGTTATACTATGACAAACAGGCTTTATACCTATCTCGGAAACTTCATAACAGAGAGATGGAAGCCACTGTCTGCGCCCAGTTGGCATGGCTACATCTGAAAAGAAATGAAAATGACATTGCATACAAATACCTGAAGACCGCTTTAGAATATGATTCCCCATCCGATAGAAGTGCAGTGTTGTCAATTGCTGCCGAATTTTACACTAACACGGGAAAACTCGATTCTGCAATATTGTGCTATGAATATCTCACCCAAAATGGTACTATATATGCCAAACAGATGGCACATCTAAAACTTTCTGAATATTATGCTGAACATAAAAATCCTCAAACGGCCATACAACATTTTCGAGACAGCAAAACACTGCTTGACTCCATACAAGAAATGAACGCTTCCGAAGCAATCGCAAAAATGAATGCGCTATATAACTATGAACGAATAGAAAAAGAAAACCTGAGAATAAAGGCTGAGAACAGTAAGAGAGAAAGTTTCCTCGCTATCCTTATATCAACATGCTTAATTATCATCATTTCCCTTTCATACACAATCATCAACAACAGGCAACGGAAGCGCATACTGAAATATAAGATAGAGAAATATCGGCTGATGATAGCCCGGCAGCACGAATCACCGGACATGCAGGAGACAAGTAGTCCCGACATGACACAGTCTGACATATACAGACACATACGGCGCATGCTCAATTCACCGGACCAAAACAAACGAATGAGCGACGAAGAATGGAACATGCTCAAGGCTGCCGTCAACATCAGCTATCCAGGATTTGACGAAAAACTGAGCGACCTATGCAAGATGAGCCTGCCTGACTATCGAATCTGCCTGCTCCTCAAAACCGGCATACAGCTGAAGGACATCGCCAAGCTGGCCAGTCTCTCGCCATCCGGCGTCACGTCAGTCAGAAGCAAGCTCTATCAGCGTGCTTTCGGAGAGAAAAAGAGCGCGGAAGAATGGGATAAAATCATTCTCTCGCTATAACATGCCGTACAACTGTTAAAAACTCAGAAATTAACGGACAAATAACTCAAAATCCTTGCGATATTCAGAAATTATTTTCCTGATGTCCGAAATTCGCGAGTTTTGCGCGTGCAATTTATATCTTCTGAGACACAGCATGTTATGACGAAATCAGCAGAAGTGTGCAATAAAAACGGGCCAAAACTTCTGCCGTAAGGCCCTCCCGAGGTTGCAACGGGGCCACCGTTGCACTGCAGCGGCAGCCCCGTTGTGAGACAACGGTGGCCCCGTTGCAACCTCGGGAGGGCCTTATTGGTTGGAGGCAGGCAAAATTTCGTGTGCCGGAAGCGGCGGAACGCCATTTTTTTGACGGCGGAGCGCTCCAGAATAAGAATTTTCAAGTGTTAAATTCCGTGATATAATTATAACAACAAATACTTGCCATAGCCCACTTTTCACCCCCAAATACTCCCATACACAAGGCTTTGCGCACTGTTTTGCGCAACAAACAGAAATCCACATTTATACCCAATTAATACCCCTGAAAGCAAATACGCACTGTTTTGCGCAATAAAAATTGCAAAATAAACGAAAAGAAAAAGTAACTTTGTAACCGGAAGCGCTTGATAAAGACAGCATCCATGCTGAACTAAAAATGGAAGCAAAACCCTGACGCTTTAGATAGGGATTACATACAAAAAAAGAATTATGAAAAAGAGCATATTATCGATAATATCACTTCTCTTCATCTGTCATCTCTCTCACGCACAGGAGCGCGACCTTGTGAGAGATATGACAGACAACTACATACAGGTCCGACAGAAGCCTGGCACGGAGAAATTGTTACGGGAATTCCTGAACGGATTGGAGACCGACGCCGACACAATCTATGCAGTGGCCTACCGGCCGTCAAACTGCCCGAGATGTGAGGCATATATACCGACCTTCTTCCGGATTATGAACGAGACGGACAGCCTGCAGGAAACACTGCTGATATCCGTCTATAAGGAGAAAGCGGCCTCTGAGCGATACAACAGAAATAACGGATTTGAGGCAAAGCACTATCTGTATGACACAGCCGACACATTTCACGATATATTCGACATCAACCTCGGGGCCATCAGCGGTACCGTGATACTGAAACTGAAAAGGAGCACCGGCGAGATGCTCACCGGAGGAGAGACTCCGGATATGAGCCATGAGTTTGTCAGACAGCTCATAGCATACAGAGGAAAACTGGAACCAATGACATTCGGCAGCGACACGCAGACGGACGACGAGGCGACGGTGGAGGCAAGGAAGCCGGTAGCCGGACTCATTGGGAACGGATATGAGGACTATCCGCTGGTCACGGGTGGCAATCCTGTATCGGAAATCTATGGCACACCGAAATTTGAGCACGGAATGTTCCTCTTCAACGACAAGCTCGCCGGAGGCGTCATGCTCTTTGAGGAGAATGGCGGCAAACTTGACTTCAGAACTCTCCTTCAGGCTGACAGCACCGAGCAGGACCGGTTCGTGGAGATTGACAACGAGACACTGCAGCATATGAAACGCCGCCACATGGTGTTCTACATCCCATGCGATCCGCAGATTCTGCCCAACGGCGACATAGCCATGTCCTATTCGCTGCCTCACATCATCTGGGACACAATCTATGCAAACGGAAGCACAGCCTACTATAATTCGCCGGCCATACTGCGCCGCAAGGCCTCCACGCTGGAAAGACTGCCAATGATTGCACCGGACTTCATGCTCGACAGGGACACCATGTTCTTCTATAACATCTTCTCATTCTCGATTTTCAAGGACAATCTGATTGCCAGCTGTCAGAAACTGACATGGCCGATGGAGTATGTCAGGGAAGACTATGAACACATCATAGCCAAGAACCCGTTTGCCGACGGTTTCTACGACACGCCAAATCCCACTTTTGCCACATTCGGGACTGCCGACGGCAAACTGAGACGCTATATCGGCGACATGGAGGCGTGTCACCGGAAGAGCCGCACGGGCTACTGGTTCGTGAGACCTGTTTCATACAGTACGGCCGACGAACTGATCTACTGTGACGGCATGTCCGGGAAAGTCTGTCTCATCCGCGATATCAATGACGACAGTCCGAAATTTTACAGTGCCTTTGATGTTGAAACCGAACAGTTTCCGACGCCGGACACTGCCGCTTTCTACAGATATGAATACGTCAAACCCTACTACCGGTTCTTCGACCGCTGCATAACGGCACTGAGCATGGACAAGAAGAATATATACTGCCTCGTGTGCTATTCAGCCGGCAGAATGGATAATCCGGCAACAGACACTTACACTCTGGTCACCATCAGCCGCAAGAACGGCAGACGGAAAGAGGTCGTCCTGCCACACTTTGAAGATATGGAGGCCATGGCCTACGGACTGAACACAAGCAAGGACGGACACATCCGCCCGTTCTGTATGTACAAGACTGACGGAGGATTTCTGGCAAGGGTGTTTAAAAAGAAATAAACATCCGCATTTCATACGACATTTCTTTTTTCGAAAACACTTCGCATCCTGAAAAAGCATGAACGAAAGTCCTGCTCTTTCAGGATTTTTTATGTATCTTTGCAGATATATCAATACACGTAACGTTATGAAGACAATAAACACGAGGCGGACCATCCGCCGATATTCCGCGCGGGATGTGGACGAGGCGCTGCTCCAGCGGCTGCTATCCGAAGCCGCGCGCACCCAGACGATGGGCAATCTGCAGCTCTACAGCGTCGTAGTCACACGCTCGGAGGAGGGAAAGAAGCGTCTTGCTCCGGCCCACTTCAACCAGCCCATGGTCACCGGCGCGCCGGTGGTGCTGACCATCTGCGCCGACTTCAACCGCACCAGCACGTGGTGCCGCAACCGCAAGGCTGAGCCGGGATATGACAATTTCCTTTCGTTCATCAATGCCGCCACCGATGCGCTCATATATACTCAGACGTTCTGCAATCTGGCCGAGGAGGAGGGACTGGGACTCTGCTGGCTGGGGACGACGGTCTATATGCCCCAGATGATTATAGACGCTCTGCAGTTGCCCAGACTGGTCATGCCCGTGGCCACAATCACACTGGGATGGCCTGACGAGAATCCGCCGCTGAGCGACCGTCTGACAACGGAGGCGTTCGTCCATCAGGAGACCTACCGCGACTATACCCCGCAGTCAATCGACCGTCTCTATGCGGCCAAGGAGGCGCTGGAGGAGAACCGCCACTTCTGCGAGATTAACAACAAGGAGACTCTGGCACAGATTTTCACCGACATACGATACACCCGCAAGGACAACGAAGCCATGTCAGCAGGTATGATGGAGGCGCTCAGGAATCAGGGATTTATATAAACGGAATATATGGCCGTCGGACGGTGGCTGATGACCGCCGCTGACGGAAAAGAACATCATGGACATGATTACCGCAATAATAATCATTCTTGCCGCGGCAACGGGCGCAACAGCCCTGCTGCTGTCCGCCACACGCAAGAAGCTCGAAGAGAAAAACCTCGAACACGAAAGGCTGCTCAAAGCCATACAAAGCCCCATCTGTCTCGTGGACGCAGACGGACGGCTGAAGGACATTATAAACAGGAAATACGTCAAGGAGAGCACTTTCGACATGGACAGCGCCAAGGACTATGACATGACTGAGATGATTGCCGACGACGAGGCGCGCCTGCGGTTCATGAAGAATCTGACAAGCGTCATACGCCAGAAGGAGGCCAACTATGTCAATCAGGACTTCATCGTCAAGGACCACTACGGAACGGAATACAGGGCACTGCTCCACATCGTCTACTATAAGGAGGGGCTTGCCTACGTCTTCATCAACCGGATAAGGCTACCGAAATGACGGACATAAAACAGGCCTGACTGTTGCCGGCCGTCCCCCCCCGATAACGGTCTGACGGAGACAACGGAGAACCGTGAAGAAACAGCAAAGGCTGCGCACCACCCTCTCTCAGGGCACGTGCGCAGCCTTTTTTGTTTCAGTTATCCCGGACGCTGACGATTAGTCCACGATGATGGGCTTATACTTCGGAACGAGCGTCTTCATGATGCACCAGGCCAGCAGATAGGCAACGGCACAGATGCAGAACACGATCATATAGCCGGCGGGCTTGCCCTCGAAACCGAGGAACGTGAACGCGGCGCCCTGCTCCTCAGCGAATGTGAAGAGCTGACCGGAACCCTTGTTGATGAGGAATGAGCCTACACCGCCGGCCATACCGCCGATACCGGTAACGGTTGCGATGGCGCTCTTCGGGAACATGTCACCAACGGTAGAGAAGATGTTGGCAGACCAGGCCTGATGACCGGCACCAACAAGACCGATGATGATTGCGGGCCACCATGCGGAATACTCTCCCAGAGGCTGTGCTGCGACGCAAACCAGCGGAATGAACGCTATGAACATCATGGCGAGCATACGGCCGGCATACGGATTCATGCCCTTCTTGTCAACGAAGTATGTGGGCAGCTTGCAGATATAGATGGAGAGGAAAGTCACGATTGCATAGAGAGTCATGATCAGGAGCATACCCGTACCGGAAGAGGCCTTGTATCCATAGACATCCTGGAAATAACCCGGAGCCCAGAACAGGAAGAACCACCATACACCGTCGGTGAAGAACTTGCCCACGATGAATGCCCAGGTCTGCTTGTAGCCGAAGCACTGGAGGAAAGGAATCTGCTTTTCTTCCTTGACCTCTACCTCTTTCTTGACAGTCTCAGCCTCGTCGTCCTGATGGATATACAGCAACTCGGCCTCGTTGACCTTTGATGACTTCTCCGGCTTCTCATACCACTTTACGAAAAAGCCCATCCAGACGAAACCGAGAGCACCGATGATGATGAAGGCCATCTCCCAGCCGAAAGCTTTTGCCAATGGCGGAATCATCAGCGGAGCGGCCAATGCGCCTACAGAAGCGCCGGCGTTGAAGATTGAGGTGGCGTAAGCACGGTCTTTCTTCGGGAAATATTCTGCTGTAACCTTGATGGCTGCGGGAAAGTTTCCGGCCTCACCGAGACCGAGGATAGCGCGGCAGACGAGGAAGAGCCATACACCGGTTGAAGCGATGGCCAGAGCTGCGGAACTTCCGTTCTCAACGGCGCGCATGGCGTCGAGACTGTCCAGACCGTGGATATATTGGGTTGCAAGGGCTGTACCGGCGTGGATACAAGCGCCGAAACTCCACACTCCGATAGCCCAGAGATATCCTTTCTTTGTTCCCATCCAGTCTACGAACTTACCTGCAAACAACATGCAGATAGCATAGAAGATGGAGAAATAAGCCGTAATGTTACCATAGTCTTCATCCGTCCAGTGGAAATCAGGATAGATAAACTCCTTTGCTGTCAGTGACAGCACCTGCCGGTCGAGATAGTTGACTGTTGTCGCAACGAACAACAAGCCGCATATCCACCAACGCCAATTTGTCATTTTTGTAGTTTGTAAGGAACTCATTTTTGTTTATTTTAGGTCTTTAATGAATTATCTTTGCAAAGATATGGAAAATAAATGATATTTTGGAATATCTGTTTTAATTTTTTATTCATTCGTGTTCTCCGGCCACAGCAGCGCCATCTGTCAGCCGTCGGTAAGTCATGCACCAAGTCATGCGCTGTACGACGGCAAACCCTACGTTTGCCGACAGCCGGCTCTCCAACGGCCGGCTTCAATCACCAGCTACCGGACAAAGCCAATCCCGGCCATGGGGATTAGCTTGTCAGTCCTGATAATAGACTTTCTTGACCCTGCCGCTCACGCTCGTCAGCACCTCATACGGGATGGTGCCGAGAACGTCGGAAAGCACGGTTACAGGCAAATCACGGCCGAATATTTCCACCGAATCGCCCTCACGGCAGTCTATTCCGGTAACGTCAATCATAGCCACATCCATGCAGATATTGCCCACGTATGGCGCTTTTTGGCCGTTGACGAGGCAGTAGCACCGGCCATTGCCCAAGCGGCGGTTGAGTCCGTCGGCATATCCGATTGGTATGGCGGCTATCACGCTGTCCCGCTTGAGCACGCCGCGGCGGCTGTAGCCCACTGTCCCGGCGGCCGGAACATGGCGCAGTTGCAGTATGGTTGTCTTCAGCGTGCTGACGGTATTAAGAATCCGGTTGCCGATGCTGTCGACTCCGTAAAGCCCGATGCCGAGACGGCACATGTCGAGTTGGCGCTCGGGAAAATGCTCGATGCCGGCGGAATTGTCTATATGGCGCAGGATGCGATGGTCGAAAGCAGCCTGAAGACGGCGGCTCGCCTCGTCGAAGAGTGCGAACTGGCATGCGGAGAAATCGTCGAAGTCGCTGCTGTCGGACCCTACGAAATGGGAGAAGACCGAACGCGGGATTATAGCATTCTGATTTTTCAGCCTGTCAATAAGCTCATCCATATCGTGCCGCGGGTCAAATCCCAGCCGGCACATGCCCGTATCGAGCTTGATATGCACCGGCCAGCCCGTTATTCCTTCCTTCTCGGCGGCCCGGATGAGAGCGTCCATCAGACGGAAACTGTAGACTTCAGGTTCCAGGTCGTAGTCGAAGATAGTCTTGAAAGCCGTCATCTCGGGGTTCATAATCATGATGTTTCCCGTGATGCCGTTCTTTCTCAGTGTCACGCCCTCGTCGGCCACGGCCACGGCCAGATAGTCCACGCGGTGGTCCTGAAGCGTCTTGGCCACCTCCACGGCGCCGGCTCCATAGGCGTCGGCCTTGACCATGCATACCAGCTTGGTTTCCGGCCTCATGAAAGAGCGGTAGTAGTTGAGATTGGCCACAACGGCATTGAGATTGACTTCAAGTATTGTCTCGTGGACTTTCTGCTCCAGCAGTTCTGTTATATGGTCGAAACCGAAAGCCCGTGAACCTTTTATGAGTATAACCTCGTCACGCAGCGAACGGAACACATCGCTGCCGATAAATTCCTCTACATCGGCAAAGAAACTTCTCTCAGCCACTTCTATCTTGTCTGACTGACGGCTGATGGCCTCACCGATGCCAATGAACTTCTCCACACCACGCTTGACAAGCAGTTCCGAGACCTCGCGATAGAGCACGTCCTCGCTCTCTCCGCTCTGATAGATGTCGCTCAGAACAATCGTCCGGCGGCGGCCGTTGTGGTCGGGGCGGCGGTTCATGAAGTCAAGGGCTATGTCAAGAGATGACAAATCGGAATTGTAGGAATCGTTGATAAGCGTACATCCCTGACGTCCTTCCTTCACCTCAAGGCGCATCGCCACAGGTTCAAGCCGCGACATCCGCTCGTCAAGCTGTTCGGGGGTTACGCCGAGATAGAGTGCAACGCAGGCACAGGCGATGGAACACTCGATAGAGGCATCGTCGATGAACGGCAGATGGTAGACGCCGGACAGACCTTTATATATATAATGTATGCGGACGAGGTTACGGCCCCCCTCAGTCCCCCCAAGGGGGGATGAAGCGCTTGAACCGTCCGTTCCGTATTCAACCGAAACAAGCATGCCGTCGGGGCAACTCTCTCCCGCTAACGGATTGCCGGACGGGAAAGAATGATTGCTCCCGGCCGCAGATCTTCCAACAGGAATAGAAGAACCTATTCCGGCCGCAGGGCTTCCCTTAAAAGAAGCCCCGTTTTCACCCGCAGGTCTTCCCCCCTTGGGGGGATTGAGGGGGGCCTTCCCGAGGGGGGCCCTCCATCCTATCTTCTCGCCCTTAAATCCTGAGCTGCGTATGCAACGGCTGACAACGGCATCATCGGCGTCATAGACAATGACCCGGGCGTCATGGAACAGCTGCAGCTTCTCGCGACATTTCTCCTCCATCGTCCGGAAGTTCTCCTGATGAGCCTGACCAAGCGATGTGAACACGCCTATTGTCGGCTGGATGATGTCCCTGAGGGCCTCCATCTCGCCTGGCTGGCTGATACCGGCCTCAAGCAGCGCCACCTCCGTGTGTTCACTGAGCAACCATACGGACAGCGGAACGCCTATCTGCGAATTGTACGAGCGCGGAGAGCGCGTCACGGCCATCTGAGGCGACAGCAGCTGATAGAGCCATTCCTTGACTATTGTCTTTCCGTTGCTGCCGGTGATACCCACTACGGGGATGTCGAATTCATCACGGTGGCGCTCAGCCAGACGCTGCAGAGCGGCAAGCGGGCTGACCACTTTCAGGAAATTCGCGTCACGATATTCCACCGTCGCTTCCTCCGGAACATGCTCGACAACGAAGTTGCGCACGCCGCGGCGATAGAGGTCACGGATATATCTATGTCCGTCATTGCGCTCGGAGCGCAACGCGAAAAACAAAGTCTCTTCCGGAAAACACAACGAGCGGCTGTCTGTGAGCAGCCACCCTATGCTTGCGTCGGCATCGCCGACGCGTCGCGCTCCGATGAGCGTGATTACCTTCTCGATAGAATATTTCATCTCTTTCTTTATCTTTATGTCCCGTGCGGAACCTCACCGCCTCAACCGGCGGCTGTGTCCGTTCCGTACATATATGCAAAGTTCGGATATTTTTTTGATAACTCCGCTACTTTTAACATTGTTTTATCCATGAAAGCGCGGTACTCCTCGCTGTCCGGATTGAACGGCCGGTGTCCCAGCGCCTCCTTGACAGGGCGCCATTCGGCCAAAAACTGCTTGGCGGCAGGACTGAAGTAAGCCCCGGCAAACTGTTCCCAGATATATTCCACGGCCTGCTGCGACGGGTGGAGCATGTCGGCGGCATAGAAACGGTAGTCC
>CAMWVS010000005.1 GCA_947177775.1 uncultured Prevotella sp. | reverse complement strand
TACACGGCCCATGTAACGGTGTTACACGGCCCATGTAACGGTGTTACACGGCCCATGTAACGGTGTTACACGGCCCACGTAATGATGTTACACGGCCCATGTAACACCGTTACATGACTCGTGTAAAACTAAGGTTGTATGTTAAATGAAGGAGTTGTAAATTTGTTCTTTCTGAATGATATGATTGCTTTCTCTGAATATCCGTATGGCTCCGGAAATGTCATGAGCGGATGAAATAATAAAAGGAATGTCATGACGACATTCCTTTTTGCTTTCTTGCGGAAAGTGAGGGATTCAAACCCCCGATACCCGCAATGGGTATACCGGATTTCGAGTCCAGCGCATTCGGTCACTCTGCCAACTTTCCTGTTTGCGGTTGCAAAGTTAATGTATTTTCTCTTAACTGCAAAATTTATTCGAAAGATAATTTGTTCAATCTTTCACGCAGCCGCTCTGCCTCCGATTTGCGGATGGCCAATCTGATTTCACAGGTGTTGTCGTATGTCTGTGAGACGATGCGGGGCGACATGTCCTTTATCACGCGCATGACATCGTTGGTCATTATATACGGAAAATTATATACGACCTCTTCTTCAACCTGTCTGACTGTTATTTCGGAATGGCTGATGGCATCTGCTGCGGCCGCTTTATAGGCTACGATCAGTCCGCCCGTACCGAGATTTACTCCGCCGTAGTATCTTATTACGACAATAAGAATGTCCGTAAGTTCGTTGCTGTTGATCTGGCCGAGGATTGGTTTGCCGGCCGTGCTGCTCGGCTCGCCGTCGTCGTTGGCCCTGAACGTCGTCCTGTCGGGACCGAGCATGTAGGCGTAGCATACATGGCGGGCATCATAATACTTCTTTCGGTATGTGTCCAGAATTTCCGTAATCTCGTCTACGGATGTGACATGATGGGAAAAGGCGAGGAACTTACTCCTCTTTTCGGAGTAGTATCCCTCGCCTATGTTCGATATTGTCTTATATTCGTCGGTCATTTCTTTGTTGTGGTAAAATTCTGTGCGTATGCCTCCTATTGTGTAGGTAACGCGAGGTCAGGATTATGCCAACTTATGAATGATGAGGCCGGAACGGAGTTTCGGTTCAAACCATGTTGCCTTTGGAGGCATTATTTTCCCACTGTCGGCGATGTCCATGATCTGCTGCATGGATACCGGATATAAGGCCAGTGCCATGGTCATCTCACCGTTGTCCACACGACGCTTCAGCTCGCCAAGGCCGCGCAGGCCACCGACGAAGTCGATGCGCTTGTCGCTGCGGAGGTCCTTTATGCCGAGAATGTTGTCGAGTATGAGGCGGCTCGAGATGTCTACGTCCAACACGCCGATTGGATCGTTGTTGTCATACGTGCCGTCCTTGGCTGTGAGGCTGTACCAATGGCTGTCGAGATATAGCGAAAATTCATGTAGCCTGGCCGGCTTATAGATTTCTGTGCCCTTGTCTTCTACTATGAAATTTGTTGTCAGCGCATTGAGGAACTCTTCTGATGTCATGCCGTTCAGATCCTTGACGACGCGGTTGTAGTCGAGAATGGTGAGCTGGGAAGCCTGGAAACATACGGCCATGAAGTAGTTATATTCTTCTGTTCCAGTATGGTTGGGATTCTGTTTTGCCTTCTCTGCTCCGACTAAAGCGGCCGCAGCAGAGCGGTGGTGGCCGTCAGCGATATAGAGATATGGCATCTTCTCAAACTCATCTGTGACGGTCTGTATGTCGTTGTCGTCGCTGACAATCCACAACTGGTGGCGGAATCCGTCGATTGGAGCAATGAAATCATATTCCGGCTCGGTCGCTTTGTATTTGCCGATGAGGGCGTCCAGCACTTCATTGTCAGGATAGGCGAAGAACACCGGTTCGATGTTCGCGTTGTTGACACGTACATGTTTCATGCGGTCTTCCTCCTTGTCACGGCGTGTGAGTTCGTGCTTCTTGATGACTCCGTTGAGATAGTCGTCTACGAAAGCTCCGACTACGAGACCATATTGCGTTTTGCCGTTCATGGTCTGTGCGTATATGTAGTATTGCTCCTTTGTGTCCTGCTTGAGCCAGCCCTTGTCCTGGAACTTCTGGAAGTTTTCTGCAGCTTTCTCATAGACACGCGGGTCATACTCGCTTGTGTCCGGGGTGAAGTCGATTTCGGGCTTTATGATGTGGTAGAGGCTCATCTCGTTGTCCCCGGCTTCGGCTCTGGCTTCCTCGGAATTGAGCACGTCGTACGGGCGTGACTCAATCTTTTCAACCAGTTCTTTGGGAGGACGTATGCCTTTGAATGGTTTTACTTTTGCCATAACGTTTTTTTATTTGTTTACTTGGAACTTGGTGTCTCCCGTTGCGAAGAAGGAGTTGATCTGCTTTGCTGCGGCAATTCCGGCATTGGTATTTGCTTCGGCTGTCTGTGCTCCCATCTTCTTGGGAGTGCTGAAATAGCGGCCTTCAAACTTGGCGAATTCTGCGTCGGCGTCCGGTTTGATGTCTGTAACATACTTCAGGTCTGTGCGTTCGGCAAGAAGTTTGATAAGTTCGCTTTCGTTGATGACTTCCTTGCGGGCCGTATTGACGAGAATACCGCCTTCCTTCATCTGACCGACCATGGCGTAGTTGATGCTTTCCTTGGTTTCGGCAGTTGCCGGGATGTGCAGTGATACGACGTCGCATGTCTTGAACAGCTCGTTCTGGTCTGCCACGGCCTTGACTCCTTCGTTCTCAATGGCCTCTTTCGGGCAATAGGCATCGTATGCATAGACATCCATACCGAAGCCTTTGGCGATGCGGGCAACGTTGCGGCCGACGTTTCCGAAGGCAAGAATACCGAGTTTCTTGCCGAACAGTTCTGTGCCTGCCTTGCCGTTGTAGAAGCTGCGCACGGCATAGACGAGCATTCCGAATACCAGTTCGGCTACGGCATTGGCGTTCTGACCGGGAGTGTTCTCGACAATAACACCCTTTTCCTTTGCGTATGCTGTGTCAATTGAGTCATATCCGGCACCGGCACGGACTACTATCTTGAGATTGGCGGCAGCGTCAAGAACATCGGGAGTCACTTTGTCTGAACGCACAATCATTGCGTCAGCGTCCTTGACTGCATCCAAAAGCTGGGCCTTATCAGTGTATTTCTCCAATAAAACCAGCTCGTGGCCGGCATTTTCTATTTCGTTTCTTATTCCTTCAACGGCTGTTGAAGCGAATGGTTTTTCTGTAGCTACTAATACTTTCATAATATTATATTTTTCTTTATACGGGTTGTTGTAAACCGGATTTGGATTGTTCTAAAACGAAAAGAGGGCCTGCCAAAACATTTTGGTTCATGGCATGCCCTCATTATAAGTTCTTATTAATGCTGAGCTTCAAACTCTTTCATGCATTGAACAAGCGCGTTCACTCCCTCTATTGTCTGGGCGTTATAGCAGCTTGCGCGGAAACCGCCGACACTGCGGTGACCTTTTATGCCGACCATACCCTTTGATGTGGCATACTCGAAGAACGGTTTTTCGAGTTCGGCATATTCGTCGTTCATCACGAAGCAGATGTTCATGACAGAGCGGTCTTCTTCCTTGACTGTGCCGCGGAACAGCTTGTTGCGATCAATCTCGCCGTAGAGGATTTCTGCACGCTGCAGAGCCAGCTTGTCCATTGCCTCTACACCGCCGTTCTTCTTGATCCAACGGAGGGTCTCCATTGCTGAATATATGGGGACAACAGGCGGAGTGTTGAACATAGAACCTTTCTCAACATGTGTGCGGTAGTCAAGCATTGTAGGTATCTGACGCGGAGCCTTGCCGAGAGTATCATCCTTGACGATAACCAAGGTGACACCAGCCATGGCCAGGTTCTTCTGTGCGCCGGCATAAATGCAGTCATACTTGCTTACGTCAACGGGGCGGCTGAAAATGTCGGAAGACATGTCTGCTATCATGCGGACATTGACGTCGAGTTCCTTGCGGATTTCCGTACCGTATATAGTGTTGTTTGTGGTGATGTGCAGATAATCCACGTCGTCGGGACATGTCCATCCTTTGGGAATGAAAGTGTAGTTTGCATCGGCGGATGACGCAACCTCAACAACCTCTCCGAACAACTTAGCCTCCTTCATAGCCTTCTTTGCCCAAGTACCGGTGTTGAGATAAGCAGCCTTGTTAATGAGGAAGTTGTATGGTATCATACAGAATTCGAGCGAGGCACCGCCTCCAAGGAATATCACGGAATAGCCTTCCGGTATCTGAAGCAGCTCTTTGATGAGGTCGACGGCCTCGTCAAGAACCGGTTGAAAGTCTTTTGCACGGTGGCTGATTTCCATAAGAGAAAGGCCTGAACCATTGAAGTCTAAACACTGCTTAGCAGTATTCTCTATCACTTCGCGCGGAAGCATAGACGGACCTGCATTAAAGTTGTATTTCTTCATTTGATTGTTAATTAAATGTTTATAAATTCTGAGTGCGAAGTTACACTTTTTATTCCATTTGGCAAAATATTTTAGCAGAAATATAGATAAAAGCCGTTGTTTTTAGCTATATGACAATTTCAAGAATTGTTTTTACTCCTTTTATCTTTTCTCCGCGTGTCTGATTCAGCACACTTTCGACCTTGTCTCTTGCGATAGCGGCGTAAGTATAACGGTCCTTGACGTCAATTCGTCCTATTTCTTGTGACAGAAGTCCGCCTTTCTTGCACAAGAAGCCTACGATGTCGCCTTTGCTGAGCTTGTCTTTTTTTCCCTTACCTATATATATAGTTGCCATTCTTGCCACTGCCGGTGTACTTTCGCAGGCAGGAACGTCAAGGTTTTCAATGTCGTCTTTGACAAATTCCGGGATATATTCATCCGGTCCAAGTACAAAAAAGGCCTTTCCGTCTGCTTCCCATCGTGCCGTTCGCCCGACGCGGTGTATATAGCTGTCTTCCGTTTGCGGCAGATGGTAGTGAACGATGTTGTCGACATCCGGAATGTCAAGTCCACGTGATGCCAAGTCCGTTGAAACGAAAACGTTTGCCGAACCGTTGCTGAACTTATAGAGGGCGTCCTCACGTTCTTTCTGATCCATTCCGCCATGGAAATGACTGACGGAAAATCCTCTGCTTTTCAGGTAGGCCGCCGTGCGTTCTACGCTGTCCCGATAGTTAAGAAAAACAATCGTGCTTCGTTCTCCCTGTGAGCACAGCAGATTATATAGAGTATCGAGCTTGTCTTTCGTAGGGCTGCATACCTTATATATAGAAACTCTGTCTGACACCAGTCCGTTCTTGTTCTGATGGTCGATACGGATGGTCTTGTCCATGCGGACGAAATCAGGAATCTGAACGGTGTCTGTGGCAGACAGCAGAATCCTGCGTCTCACACCGGGCAACTTCTTTATCAGACGTGCCATCTCGTCGAGAAAGCCCATCTGCAGACACTTGTCAAATTCGTCTATTACGAGAAAGCGTATTCCGTAGGGTGAGATATTGTTTTTATCCAAATGGTCATTGAGACGTCCCGGAGTACCGAATATTATGTGTGGCATTTTCTGGCGGATAGTTCTGTGCTCTTCCATTGCCGTGCGTCCGCCGTAGCAGCAGAGAGACCTGATGCCGCATTTTGTCTCTTTCAGTACGTTGTCCGACTGAAGAGCCAGCTCGCGTCCTGGTACAATCACCATCGCCTGAACCCTATCGTCGTCAGGATTCAGCATCTTTATCAGCGGGAGCATGTAGGCGAGAGTTTTTCCAGTTCCAGTCGGCGACAATACGACAATGTCCTTGTCTGTTTCAAGGACATTGTCGTATGTCTTCTTCTGCATTTCATTCAGCTCTTCAATGTGAAGTTTTTCCAGTATCTCTTTCAAATCCATCTGTTATAATTTAATTATTACGGAAGCAAATAGCGTTCTTTATAGCGTCAGTTCGTATATTCCGCTTGGTATTTTGCGCTTAAGAACTTCCAGCTTTATGTCTGTTCCGGCTATGATACCGTGGCTTCCGAGTATGGTTTCTATAGTCTTACGTGCCAGTTCCGGATGGTTGTTGTCTTCGCTGAGGTGACAAAGCCAAACGCCGTTCAATCTTTCTGTCATGTTTTCGGCAAGGGCTGTTCCGCATGACGTGTTGCTCAAATGTCCGTTGTCGCTCAATATTCTTCTTTTGAGGTGCTGCGGATACGGACCGTTTTTCAGCATTTCCTCGTCATGATTAGCTTCAATAACGAGATAGTGAGCCTTTCCGATAAACGTCTTCATTTCGTCTGTGATGCTGCCGGCATCTGTTATCAGGCAGAACGTAACGTTTTCGCATTCGATACAGTATCCGACGTTATCAGTGCTGTCGTGCGGGACTCCGAACGGCGTGATTTTGAAGTCTCCAAGCGTGAAAGTTTCACCCTTTGTGACATATCTTATGTGCTCTTGGTTGATTTTTCTTTGCACACAATAGTTACGTCCGATGCCTTGATGCACCTCACGGGTTGTATATACAGGCAAATTATAATCACCGCTCAAACATCCCACTGACTTCACATGATCGGCATGGTCATGGGTTATAAGTACATTGTGGACCGAAGATAGACTCAGTCCGTAATCCTTAAAATACTTTCTCAGTGTCCTGTTTCCTATTCCTGTGTCTATTAGTAATCCATCCGTTGCGGTAAACAGATAGTAGCAATTACCGCTGCTTCCGCTGCCAAAGGATATAAATTTCAGCATTTCGTTATTATTTTGTGCAAAAGTAAGAAAAAACTGTGTGATAACCAAATGAAATTGGCTATCTTTGCGAAGATTTTGTCTTGAGACCTGTTTGATGCCGGCCTTTTAGACACCGTCGTTATGGCGTGGAAAACGCAGTGTATCCATCATCGCCGTCAGACTGGAGTCTATTTGAACTCCTCCGGACTTTGATAAGGTGCCTGCGGACCTCATTTTATAAGGAAATGGGATTTGCATAAAAGTAATACAGACATGAACTTCAAACTATTCTCGGCCGTCGCCGTTATTCTTTTTGCTGCTTGTGACATGAATCCTGATGCTAATGACAGCATTCAAAAGGATGCTGTTGCCTTTTCAGAAAAGTATTTTAACTTTGATTTCTGTGCAGCGTTGGAACATTCCACCCCGGAAAGCCGCAAGTGGATAAACTATATTGCGTCGAATGTCAGTGAGGAAGACCTTGGAATATTGCGGTCCTATGGCCATGCCGCGGTGGCCGATGTAAACAGCATAGACATTCTCGGAGACACAACGGCTGTTGTCACTCTGTCCGTCAATGGTTTTCTGAGTATTGACAGTATAGGCCGTCCAGGCCATATCGTAGACAAAGCGGTTTTTCGTCTGCCGATGGTCCGTCGTGAAGGACGATGGCTTGTCAGAATGGAAGGCCTACTGCGAAGTGAAAGGTGAGATCGCGGCTTAGGCGTGGATTCAGAATGGGATAGTGGCCTTTGTGGTCTTCATAGGCCGGATTTACGGCTTTCATACCGAAATCGAAGCGCAGGATGAAGTAGTCGAAATTGAAGCGTACGCCCCAGCCATAGCTGACGGCCAGTTCTTTCAGGAACTCACTGAATCTGAACATTCCTCCGGGCTGTTCCTCATAGTTGCGTAGAGTCCAGATGTTTCCGGCGTCGACAAATAAGGCTCCGTTCAACTTCCAGAAAAGATGTGCGCGATATTCCATATTGAGGTCTATCTTCATATCTCCGGTCTGGTTGATGAAGTCGATGTTGCCGTCACGTCCCGTATATCTTCCAGGGCCGAGTCCTCTTACGCTCCATCCTCTGACGCTGTTGGCTCCGCCCGAAAAGTAGCGTTTTTCAAACGGAAGGATGGTGCTGTTGCCGTATGGATATGCGATTCCAAGTCCGAAGTGGAATACAAGTGCGTTGTTATAGTCGAATCTGATGTTGTGGGTATAGTCAAAATCCCCCTTGACATATTGTGCGAAGGCGATATTGAACAGTTTGTACATACCCAGTTCATTCTTTGAGAAATTCAACATTCCTGCACTTGCATTCAGAAGATTACCGGCTGTCTCTATATTTGTTTTGAACGCATACAGACCGTTATTGTAGGAGAATCCGAAGCCGAACTTCATTATGAATAGATCCTCATAGTTGTATCTCAATATGGCATTTCTGCTGTTTGCATTGTCCAGATAGTCTTCACGGAATTTCGGTGAAATCCAGGGCATGAAGACATAGTTGAGGTCAAGCAGGTCAATCTGATATTTGTCATGATGGTTGGTGTCGTTCCACTTGTATCGCCAGGCAAGTGAAAGGACGCGTCTGTGGAATTCCGGTCTGTTCTGCAGGTCATACATCAGTGATACTTCAGAAGTTGCTGTATTTCTTCTCCGGAAGCTGCGTGATAGGAACGGAGCGATGAATCTGGGAAACATTAGTCTTGTCTCCAGACTATATTCCTCAAAGTTCTCGTTGGTGTACCCTTCAAGTCCCTTTATGGCCTCATATGCACCGCGCAGTTCGATGCTGAACACCTCAGAGCCGCGGAACAGGTTGCGGTTCTGATATGTCAATGTCGCTGCCGCTCCGAAATCTCCGGCTGTATTCGTTCCTTCCGGTTGAAAACTGATGGTGCTTGGCTTGTTCGTACTTATCTGTATGTCGCAGTCAAGCATGTCGCAGCCGGCAATTTCCTTGAAACTGATGTTCGTGTATTTGACCGCTTGCAGACGTCCGAAATGATTGTATGTCTTTTGTAGATTCCTGCTGGAATACAAATCATTTTCATCTATGAATGTGTTATTCCTCATCACGCTTGGCCGCAGATGTATGACATCTTCGTCAGTTTCTCCGCCTGTGTAGGTAACATTGCGTATCGTGTAACAAGTGTGCAATGTGTCCGCCACGTGGTTCGTGCGATACAGATTGAGTATCAGTGTGACGTCTATGTTTCTTGAACCGGCAACGGTATCAGCTCTATATGTGATGAACTCCTTATGAAATCGGTAATACCCCTTGTTTACTATTATTTCAGTTATACGTTTGCGTTCCCTGTCAAGATTGTCTACATTGAATTTCATACCCGTCTTCAACTTCCTGTTCGTAGGGTTGTCCATACGCAGCAGGCTTGCAATGGCAGAGTCGCGAATGTCATATTCAACCTTGTTGATGTAATAGGCTTCGCCTGGATGGAGAATGTATGTCAGGTCTATTTTCTTTCCTCTTCGCTTTGACTCCACTTCCACTTCCGCGCCAAGATAGCCTTCATTTCTCAATTCCGAACGCAAATCATTGCATGACAGGACTGTGCGCAGCGAGTCGTAGAGAACCGGAGGCTCTCCCATGGCTTTCAGCGTCCTGTTTATCCATTTTGAACTGTCACGTCCCGACAGAGAATATGTGGCCAAAGGTATTTTGACGGCAGAGAACCATCGTGAATTTCCTTTCTGTCTGACATACGATTTGAGGTTACTTATGTTTATATCTTTCCTTTTTACGTCCGTCGTGACATTAACCTTGTCTACCAGATAGCCGCCGTCTGGAACGTATTTTGTCACTGAACAAGCGGATATAAGGACGGTCAGGCTGATTATATATATGTATTTAGAGTATCGCATTAATCATGTTTGGGGTTGCAAAGTTAAAACTTTATTCGTAACTTTGCTGAACATTAGATGATTTTTTTTCAAAACAGTCAGTCATGATAAGCAAAAGTATAGTGAAACTGGTTCGTTCTTTGGAAACGAAAAAGAAACGGAAGAAAGAAGGACTCTTTGTTGCGGAAGGACCAAAAGTTGTCGGTGACCTCATGAGGCTGAGCCGGCCGTCGCTCATCATAGCCACAGAAGAGTGGCTGTCGGCATCCTTTACGCCTTATATGAAAACCGTGGAAGATACGGGCGGTCCTCGCGTCGTTGCCGTAACGGAGGATGAACTGCGTAGACTTAGTTTTCTGACAAGCCCCCAGCAGGTTATGGCCCTTTTCCCGATACCTCCTGTCTGCATGCCTGACGCCGGCTATATTTCCGGTCGGTTGAGTCTTGTGCTTGATGGTGTTCAGGACCCCGGCAATCTTGGAACAATCATAAGGATTGCCGACTGGTTCGGCATCCGGGATATCTTCTGCAGCATGGATACGGCCGATCTTTACAATCCGAAAGTCGTACAGGCAACGATGGGCAGTATTGCGAGAGTTAATGTTGTCTATACGGACCTTGCTGAATTTCTTGACAGTCTTGATGACAGCGTGCCTGTGTATGGAACTCTTCTTGACGGTTCCGACATCTATTCGCAGCCGCTCAGCAGCAACGGATTGATAGTGATGGGCAATGAGGGCAACGGAATCTCTCCTGATATACGCCGCCGCGTGACCCGCCGTCTGCTCATACCGTCCTTTAGTGAGGCCGACACAGCCGAGAGTCTTAATGTGGCTATTGCTACGGCCATCACCTGTTCGGAGTTCTGTCGCAGGAGGTGAGCTTGGCTGTCTTAGCTATCACCTGTTTGAAATCCAACTTTTTGTAGGGAGGGCGTTGCAAAACTATGAAATTGTATGAGGATGCAGTCATTTTGATGCATCCCATATATCTTGCTTGTCACTTCAGATTCCGTATAAACAATCCTGCCGTCATAAAACGAAACGAGGCCGACACCTATATTGGGATGCCGGCCTCGTTTTATTGTTGATCTTGTCTGCTAAGAGACAGGGGTGATTATTCGCCCTTCTCCAGCTGAGCCTTCAGCTGAGCCAGAACGTCGATGTCACCGAGAGTAGTGGCAGCGGGCTGGTTCTCAATCTTCACTGAATCTTCTTTCTTTGCACGAGGCTTCTTTGTTGCCTTTCTTTCTTCACGCTGTGCATCCTCGAAGGTGCGGCTGTGAGAAAGGATGATGCGCTTGCTGTCCTTGTTGAACTCAATAACCTTGAAGGGAAGTTCCTCACCCATAGCGGCCTGTGTTCCGTCTTCCTTAACGAGGTGCTTCGGAGTAGCGAATCCTTCAACATCCTTGCCCAGAGAAACCACGGCGCCCTTTTCGAGTAACTCTGTGATCTTGCCCTGATGGATGCTGCCTACGGTGTATTCACCCTCGAATACATCCCAAGGATTGTCCTCCAGCTGCTTGTGGCCGAGGCTCAGACGGCGGTTCTCCTTGTCGATGTCGAGAACGACAACGTCGATGCTTGCGCCAACCTGAGTGAATTCTGACGGATGCTTAACCTTCTTTGTCCAAGACAGGTCGCTGATGTGAATCAGACCGTCAACGCCCTCTTCCAGCTCAACGAATACACCGAAGTTGGTGAAATTGCGAACTTTTGCAGTGTGCTTGCTGCTGACGGGGTATTTAACCTCGATTGTCTCCCACGGATCTTCCTTCAGCTGCTTGATACCAAGGCTCATCTTACGCTCGTCACGGTCGAGTGTCAGGATGACAGCCTCAATCTCGTCACCAACCTTGAGGAAATCCTGTGCTGAGCGCAGGTGCTGGCTCCAAGACATTTCAGAAACGTGGATGAGACCCTCAACGCCGGGCTGAACCTCAACGAATGCACCGTAGTCAGCGATAACGACAACCTTACCCTTGACGTGGTCGCCAACCTTGATTTCGCTGTCCAGAGCATCCCATGGATGGGGAGTCAGCTGCTTCAGACCAAGAGCGATGCGCTTCTTCTCGTCGTCGAAGTCGAGAATAACGACGTTGATCTTCTGGTCAAGCTCAACAACCTTGTGGGGATCGTCTACGCGGCCCCAAGAGAGGTCTGTGATGTGGATGAGTCCGTCAACACCACCGAGGTCAACGAATACACCGTAAGAAGTGATGTTCTTGACAGTTCCCTCGAGGATCTGTCCTTTCTCCAGCTTAGAGATGATTTCCTTCTTCTGTGCTTCCAGTTCAGCCTCGATGAGAGCCTTGTGGGAAACAACGACGTTGCGGAACTCCTGATTGATTTTCACAATCTTGAATTCCATTGTCTTGCCTACGAACTGGTCGTAGTCGCGGATGGGGTGAACGTCAATCTGGCTACCGGGCAGGAAGGCCTCGATGCCGAATACGTCAACAATCATACCACCCTTAGTGCGGCACTTGATGTAGCCCTGTATGATTTCCTGGTTGTCAAGAGCAGCGTTGACACGCTCCCAGCTCTTGCTCAGACGTGCCTTCTTGTGAGAGAGAATCAGCTGACCTTTCTTGTCCTCCTGATTTTCTACGTAAACCTCTACAACGTCGCCCACCTTGAGCTCGGGATTGTAGCGGAACTCGCTTGCGGGAATGATACCGTCGCTCTTGTAACCGATGTTTACAATAACTTCTTTCTTGTCAACAGAAATCACCGTACCATCAACAACCTGATGCTCGCTGACTTTGTTGAGTGTTTCATCGTAAGCCTTGTCAAGTTCTTCCTTGCTGATGCTTACGTGTGAGCCGTTCTCAAACTCGTCCCAGTTGAAGTCCGCTAACGGCTGTACTTTGTTTGTTAATTCTGACATAAATTGTTAAATTAATAAAGTTAGACTTTATGTTAATTGAAAAATCGGCTGCAAAGGTACATTATTTTATTAAGTCGGCCGTTGTTTCCGTAGGATTTAAATGTGATTATTATGTATATTTAACATCTGTTTGATTTGTTTACGGATCGTCTGACGTGTTACCTTATTATATATATGGGTTGAATTTACAATTATGGCAATTCATTCGGAGGTTACTTTCATGATACTTCCGAACTACCATGATTGTAAATCCGCTACAGAATGAAATAAAAGGATGTGGCAAGACTCTTCTCTCTCCTCCTTCCACATTCCTCCCTCCTCGAGCCCCCCTCAAGTTCCCTCCTCGAAGATTTTCTGAATAAACCGGACAAAAGGCTTCAAATCCTTGAAGAATTTAAAAATAAAAATCATTTGGCCGCAAATTTGCGAGTTTTGCGTGTGCATCTTTCGTGCGCTGAGCGTCAGTATGTTATCTCGGAATTGGCGGAAGTGTGCAATAAAATTGGCCTGAAAGTCTTGCCGTAAGGGCCTCGTTGGTCTGCAGCGGCGGCCTCGTTGCATTGCAACGACGTGCCCGTTGTAATGCAACGGGGCCGCTTTCGCAACCCCGGGAGGCCTCCGCGGCAGGACGGAAATAATTTTGTTGTCACTATATAGAATAATTATTGTATTTTTATGCGACTATTGTTTCCAGAATGAGAAAATGAAAAGGCCCGTTTTTCGGTATGTTTTCTTTACATGCTAATGGCCGTTTGTAGTAGCATTACCTTTATTGTTTCCTTATAATTATGTTTTGGGAGGAATACAGAGGCACGGAGACACATAGCTATGCAATTCTCTGTGTCTCCGTGTCTCTGTGTTCAATTTATAGAATTATTTTGGTGATATGCTTATAAAATATCACTGTTTTTTCTGCTTTTTCTTCTTCTTTCTGAAACCGAAGAGGTCTCTGAGATTGCGGAAGTCCTTTTTCATGATAAGACCGAGCCCCTGGGTGTTAAGGCTCGATTTTGTGAAATAGCGGTCGTTGGTCTTGTTGTAGATGTTGATTGCGAGATTTCCGTTCGGCAGGAGGAGATAGCGGATATCGAAATCGCCGATAAAGCTGCTTGTGGTCGCATTGTTGACGTTGTCCCGATAGCCGAACTGACCGTTGATGAGCAGCCGGTTGTTGAGCAGCCGGCCGCTGAGCAGTCCTTCATATTCGGCATTGTTCCAACCTTCGTCGCCAGTGGATATGTTGGCTCCGAAATTCCAGTTGTTGCTGTTGATGACAGTTCCGAGCATGCTGTTTATCTGGCTGGATATAGTTCCGGAGAGCAGGCTCTGCATGGCCAGTGACGTCTGGCTCTGTTGTTTGTCGCTCTGAGCTGTGGAGTTGTTGCTTTCTTGCGGATAGAAGCGCCCGATTCCAAGCAGATAGATTACTTGCTGGTTCATTTCGTCTTCGCTGTTGATAATGCTTCTTATCATCTGTTTTTCGTCACTGTTAACGGATGGCATGTCGAGGTCGAAGCTGACTTGCGGCGATTTGGGCTGGCCGCCTATGTTCATGAGGCAGTTGACTCGGATTGTATTGTTGGAGAAACTGTTGCCGATGTTGAGATCGGAGAGTGATACGCCGTTGACGGTGTAGATGGCCTGAAGATTGAGCGCCGCGTCATACGGGTCGCCGCCGAAGATAATCGTTCCGCCTTCGTTGAAGACGAAATTCTTCTTGATGATGTCCTGAATGGTGATTCCGTAGGTTCCGTGGTCGACGACGTATGTTCCGAACATGTTGAATGAGCCTTTGTTGTAGTAAGACGCGCGCAGCGTGCCGCGTCCGTTGAGCGTGATATAGTCGTTTGTCCGTGCGTCCATGAGCACCTTTATTGTCGTCTCGGGTGTGCAGTTGATGAGGAAATTGATATGCGTGTCGGTCGGTATGCTGCTGTTCTGGGATTCGGTCCTCACGGCGGCAGGACGGCTGATGCCGTCGGAGTCGTTGGGAGTCACGTCGTTCCAGAGTATGAACTCCTGGTCGGAGATGGCGTCGGGATTCGATACGTTATAGACGAACGATGAGTTTTTCTGTGGTGTGAGGTCGATGTCTATGTTCAGTTCACCGCTGCGTCCCTTGATGTCCACCTTTCCTGTGCCGAAGACGGTGCCGTAGAACGTGTCATCCCCGAAGTCGCGTATGTCGTATGCCAACAGGTTCTCTGCCCTGACGGACAAGTCGTAGGAAAGCCGTCCGAGGTTGTGGTGGCGGATGGCACCGCCGAGTGTGCCACGTCTGCCGTAGATGTCGTGGATGGTGATGCCGTCCAGCTGTATTTCGTCGGGCACTAAGTTGACAACGGCCTTGCGCAGATAGTATTTGCAGTTTGTCGAGCTGACGGTGGCTTCGCCGTCGACGACAAGATTGCCCGTCAGGTTTATTGCTTTCAGCGGGCCGGCCAGCACGACCTCGCCCTTGGCCCGTCCGTTGACATCACGCAGGAAGCTGCCGGTGAACGAGCGCATGAAGTCTATGTAGGTGCTGTCGGCTCGTATTGTCAGGCTGATGTCGCTGCGCGCGGGAGAAACGTAGCCGTTGATGTATGTGGCCGCGTCGGGACCGTCGTCTGCCACGGCTGCGATGTCAATTTGCTTCTCCTCGCTGTTCCATCCCACATCGGCCGTAAGGACCCCCATACGTCCGTTCTCGAACTTGAAGTCTTCAACCGTGAGCCGGCTTTTAGCTGTCATTTCTCCAAACGGAGCTGACAGACAGGCCCGGCCTGTGGCCAGTCCGCTGAAATCCACGGAATGGAAGTTGACGATGTCGAGGATATATTCAATGTCGATGTCTTTCAGGTCAACAGAGAGCGAGTCGGAGGATTTTTCCGAGGCCGTTCCGTTGATGATGATATGCTGGTCTCCGTTGGTGATGGCAAAATTGTCAACGTCAATATTCTTCTTCGTGTATGTGATAGAGGCCGGTCTTACCTTCCATGCGGCGTTGTTGATGTTAACCTCCGATGGAAGAATGCAGATTTCTGCTGTAGTCTTTTCGTCGTCGTTCCGGAAGAACCGTGTCCTTGCGTTGATTGTTCCCATCATGCGTTTGGACGCGTTGTTGTCCCATGACAGCGAGGTGGTCAGATGGTTGTCGGCGGCATTGCCTGTCACTCTCAGTTCCAGCTCGTGGCCGTTGTCCATTATCTTGGTTATGCCGATGCAGCTGCGTAGTGTGTCGCTGACGGATGTGATGTCGATTTCGCCGTATTTGTATTCCTTGTCGTCGTACGTGAAGTTTGGAATGTCGCAGTCGACGGTGAGCAGCTTGCTCCTGTCGTCCACAGCACCGGTGAGCGTCATCGGTCCGTCCAGTCGCATCGGTATGCCGAACAGCATGCTCAGCCAGTCTGTGTTACCGATATTTGCCGTAATCCTGAAGTTGTTGTCCGTAGGCCGTCCGTCCGATTCAAGGCCGGGCATGGTGGGGAGTTTGTCCTTGATGATGTTTCTTATACTATGCGCCAGTGTGCTGTAGTCGAAAACACCGAGCACTTCGGCCGTACCGAAGTCGCTCTTCATGGCAAGGAAATGGGTTCCGTCGTCCTTGAATCCCGACGTCAGGTCGAGTCTTTCGAGCGAATAGGATTTTTCCGGAGATGCCATAGTGAAATTCTCAACCGATATGAAGCCGGATGCGTCATTTATGTTTCCCGCTTTCAGGTTGGCATTGAGGTCGGCTCCGAATGTCGCCTCTCCCCATGTTGAGGTTATGTTTGTGGCGGAGGGAGAGAAGTGGTGGAGGGCGGCTTTCAGCCTGATGTCCGCCGTCTTGCCCGTTTTCTTGAAGTCTCCGTCGATGTTCAGGACGATATTCGGATCGTCAACGCTGATACTTCCGGCGATACCGTTATTTTCGAGAATGGCATGGAGGCTGATTTCTTTGTATTTATAATTGTTGTAGTCCAATGAGTTTATCTTTCCGTCGGCCGTCAGCGTCAGCGCGTTTCTGTTTCCGGGAAGACGTCCGGAGAGGGAGACGTCGGCGTTCATTGTGCCCAGTCTGTCGTTGTCCAGCAACCGGCCGACGGCAGTTCCGTCAGTCTTTATGTTTCCGGAAAAGAGCCTGTCTTGTGTCATGGAGAAGTTGGCGGCGATGTCTCCTGCCTGACTGGTGTTCAGGTTTATCTCAGCCTGTGTGATACGGCCGTCTGATTCGGCATTACCGTTCACCTGTATGTGGCCAAGGCGGGGCAGAATGGCCACGCCGTCCTTATTCAGACAATTGCCGATACGGGCGGACATTTCGGGTGTGAAGCTGATGTTGCCTACCGCGATGGCCCACCGCGGTTTGGCGCCGAGGTTGGAAATCCGGCCTTTGGCGTCCATGCCAAACATCCCGGAATGTGAGTTTATGTTCAGTTTAGGGATGTTTATGTCCTTGTCGGACCCGTTGACGGCCGCCGTAATCGACCATTTGTCGTCGAAATAGCGTAGGGTGGGGAGGAGGAATGCGAAGTCGGAGAGGGTGATTGACGATACGGCTGTGCTGCCGTTGAACTTCAATGAACCTGCTACGGGTTTGGAGTTGACCGTGCGATAGGTCGCCGTGATGTCGTTGAAATTCAATTCAGTGCCTGGCATTTTAAGATAGAACTTCTGGAGGCAAGCTCTATTGCTGTTGGCGTTTATGTGAAAGGCCAGTCTTGTGAGGTTTAGTCCGGATTGTTCTTTGAATGACAGCTTCTTGACAATGACGTCAAGTGAATCCTTTTTCAGTGCCTTTACGGATATGTGGGCGCTGATGTCATCAATATTAATATGTGAAGGGTTGAATTTGTGAGGTGTCGGTGCTACGTCATAGCGGTCATAGCTGATACTGCTATGCTGCATGATAAAAGTGTTGATGCGCAAATCCAGCGGACTCTTTTCCTTTTTGTCGTCCTTTGACGACAGTGCGTCAATGATGAACTGTATGTTCAGATCTGTGTCTTTTGATGCCTGATATAGTTTGATGCGCGTGCCGAATACCTGTGCGGACGATATCGCAATCTTGTTGTCCAGCAGTGACGCGAGGTCTATCTTTACGGCGATGCGCGCCGCGTGGAGTGCTTCATTATGCTTGCGGTCGTACACCTGTACATCATCTATGATTATACGGTTCAGAAAACCGAGATCGACTGTGCCTATCCGCACTTCCGTGTCAAGCATGCCGGAAAGCAGATGCGCTGTCTGTTCTCCCATACCGCGCTGTATGGAAGGGATGTGGATGAGTGATATAATCAGTATATAAAGCCCGAGGAGCGTCCATACGGCTCCGCTTACTATGTTCTTAAATACCTTCAATTCTGTTAGATTGAGATTGCAATTTGTTCCTGAACCGGTCCTAATAGCTGCAAAATTACACTAAAAAGTTGATTTAATTGATTTTTTACACGGTAATCTTCCGTTTACTTGTCCTTTTTTGGTTAAATTTGCAGTCATAACTATTCATTTTTCAGATTATATAATGGCAAATGTAATTAAACTAAGCAAAGGTCTGGATATTAATCTTAAGGGCGTAGCGGAGAAAAAGAAGATTTCCTTGCGCTCTAATGGCAGGTATATGTTGCAGCCTGACGACTTCGTGGGAGTGACTCCCAAAGTTGTCGTGAAGCCTGGTGACAGGGTGAAGGCAGGCGAGGCATTGTTTGTCAATAAGGAATATCCGGCTGTTAAGTTTGCCTCTCCAGTCAGTGGCACGGTGAAGGCCGTGGTGAGAGGTGAACGTAGAAAGGTGCTCGGAGTCTGTGTTGAAGCCGATGCCGGACAGGAATTTGTGGACTATGGAAAGAAAGACGTGCGTCAGCTTGATGGTCGTGGAGTGAAAGAAGCACTCCTCGAAGCCGGTTTGTTCGGCTTCATCGACCGATTGCCTTACGCCGTGTCCGCCACGCCGGATGCAGAGCCTAAGGCGATTTTTGTATCTGCGCTGAGGGACAAGCCGTTAGCCGCAGACTTTGAATATGAACTTGAAGGTCAGGAAGAGGACTTTCAGGCTGGTCTGACGGCTCTGTCGAAGATTGCCGTGACGCATCTCGGCATAGGCCGGAAGCAGACGGCAAAGGCTCTGACGGAAGCCCGTGACGTTGAGGTTACGGTGTTTGACGGTCCGTGTCCGGCCGGAAATGTCGGCGTTCAGGTCAATCATATATCCCCGGTGAACAAGGGTGAGGTGGTATGGACGGTTGATCCGACGGTGGTTCTGTTCATCGGACGTCTTTTCAACAGTGGTAAGGTGGATATGCGCCGTTGCGTCGCTTTCACTGGAAGCGAGGTGGAGAAACCCGCCTACGTTGATATGATGGTGGGTGAGGAGCTTGCCACGCTGCTCAGCAACAGCGTGAAGACGGACCATAATGTGCGTATCATCAACGGAAATGTGCTCACAGGACGTCCCACGACAAAGGACGGATACCTCGGAGCACACGCTTCTGAAATCACGGTGATACCAGAAGGTAATGACGTTGACGAGTTCGCAGGATGGATTATGCCGCGTTTCGGTCAGTTCTCCGTCAACCGCAGCTATTTCTCATGGCTCTTCGGAAAGCGCCGTTATGCTCTTGACGCCCGTGTGAAGGGTGGTGAGCGCCACATGATAATGAGCGGCGAGTATGATCGTGTGATGCCTATGGATATCTATCCGGAATTCCTTGTCAAGGCCATCATCGCCGGCGATATAGACAAGATGGAACAGCTCGGAATCTATGAGGTCGCTCCCGAAGACTTCGCGCTGGCCGAATTTGTTGACAGTTCTAAGTTGGAGTTGCAGCGGATTGTCCGTCAGGGACTTGACATGCTGCGTAAAGAAAATGCTTAAAAGAAAGCAGAGATTGTTATGAGTATATTAAGAAATTACCTCAACAGCATAAGACCAAAGTTCGAGAAAGGCGGAAGCCTCCATGCCTTCCGTAGTATCTATGACGGCTTTGACACGTTCCTGTATGTGCCCAACACCACTTCAAAGTGTGGAACCAACATTCATGACTCGATAGACTCGAAGCGCATAATGAGCATGGTGGTCATCGCGCTGATACCGGCGATGCTTTTCGGTATGTATAACGTGGGCTATCAGAACTATCTTGCAGCCGGCACACTGGCCGGTGCGGGCTTCTTTGAAGTGTTCATATACGGTTTTCTTGCCGTTCTTCCCAAGATAATCGTGAGCTATGTTGTCGGTCTCGGAATCGAATTTGCATGGGCTCAGTGGAAAGGAGAGGAGATACAGGAAGGCTTCCTTGTATCCGGAATATTGATACCGCTGATTGTTCCGGTCAGTTGCCCGCTGTGGATTCTCGCTATTGCGGTCGCTTTTTCCGTTGTATTCGTAAAGGAAATCTTCGGTGGAACTGGTATGAATATCTTCAATGTGGCCCTTGCCGCGCGTGCGTTCCTTTTCTTCTCTTATCCTACGAAGATGAGCGGTGACACCGTGTGGGTGGCCAATGACACGATATTTGGTCTCGGTAACGCTCTTCCCGACGGCTTCACGGCTGCCACTCCGCTGGCCGGAGCAGCCCAGGGCGCCGAAATTCCTTATTCTTTGTGTGACATGGTGACGGGATTCATCCCCGGCAGTATCGGCGAGACAAGCGTCATAGCCATTGCTATCGGTGCCATCATCCTGCTTTGGACTGGCATTGCCAGTTGGAAGACCATGCTCAGCGTCTTTGTCGGAGGCGGTCTTGTCGCAGCGTTGTTCGGCAGTGCCGGCATGTCACCGTTGCATTGGTATGAGCATCTCGTGCTCGGCGGATTTGCTTTCGGTGCTGTCTTCATGGCCACCGACCCCGTGACGGGAGCCCGTACGGAAGCAGGCAAGTGGGTGTTCGGCTTTATTATCGGTGCACTGGCCGTCATAATACGTGTCATGAACCCCGGCTATCCCGAGGGAATGATGCTTGCCATACTGTTTGCCAATATGTTTGCTCCGCTCATCGACTATTGCGTCGTGCAGTGTAATATATCGAAGAGAATGAAACGTCTAACCCCTAACAAGTGATTATTATGGAAGGGAATAAAGAAACGAAGAAGGTTTTGAATACCAATTCCAATACCTACATTATTATATATAGCTCTGTGATGGTGGTCATCGTGGCGTTCCTGCTGGCCTTCATCTCCCAGGCATTGAAACCGGCTCAGGAAGCAAATGTGGCTCTGGACAAGAAAAAGCAGATTCTTGCGGCCCTCAATATCCGTGATCTCGACAATGTCGCTGCCGCAGCGAAATACAGTGAGGTTGTCACGGCTGACGAGATAATCGACAAGTACGGTCATGTCACCGAACCGGGTACACAGGGCGGTGAGGAAGCCGGATTCACACTCAACAGCGCCGACTTCAAGGCCGGCCGGCTGGCACTGTATGTCTGCAACGTTGACGGCGCCACAAAATATGTAGTTCCCGTCTATGGAATGGGACTGTGGGGGCCTATCTGGGGCTACATCGCAATCAATGAGGATAAGAACACCGTTTATGGAGCTTATTTCAATCACGACAGCGAGACGGCCGGACTTGGCGCCGAGATAAAGGACAGCAAGGATTGGCAGTCGAAGTTCATCGGAAAGAAGATATTCTCGGATGCCGACGGAGATGCCGAAATGGTTGCTTTGGCCGTAAAGAAGACGTCCGATATCAAGAATCCGGCGTCGGAAGTCGATGGTGTGACCGGTGCCACGCTGACGTCAAACGGTGTGAGCGACATGCTCCGCGAGTGTCTCAAAGAGTATAAAGTGTTTCTTAATGAAAAAGAAGGAGGAGTAAGTAAATGAGCAAGTTATTTTCAAAAGAAAACAAAGCGGTGCTTGGCAATCCGCTCAACCTTGACAACCCGATATTGATTCAGGTGCTCGGAATCTGTTCGGCGCTTGCCGTCACGGCACAGCTCAAGCCCGCAATCGTGATGGGACTTGCCGTCACGGTTATCACCGGCTTTTCAAACGTGATAATATCCGTTATCCGCAACACCATCCCCAACCGCATCCGAATCATCGTCCAGCTTGTGGTTGTGGCCGCATTGGTGACAATCGTCAGCCAGGTGTTGAAGGCATTTGCCTACGACGTCAGCGTGCAACTGTCCGTTTATGTAGGTCTGATCATCACCAACTGTATCCTGATGGGACGCCTTGAGGCCTTCGCCATGATGAACAAACCGTGGCCGAGCTTCCTCGACGGTATTGGCAACGGTATCGGCTACGCCCTCATCCTCGTGCTTGTTGGTGGTTTCCGCGAGTTCTTCGGCCGCGGCAGTCTGCTGGGGTACCAGCTCATACCGCAGGGTGCTTACGACCTTGGCTATCTCAATAACGGAATGATGACCATGCCCGCAATGGCTTTGATACTCGTGGGATGCGTTATCTGGATTCACAGAGCTTATTTTTATAAGGAGAAATGATTATGGAACATCTGATTAGCTTATTCTTCAGGTCCATATTTGTGGACAACATGATATTTGCGTTCTTCCTCGGTATGTGCTCGTTCCTTGCCGTTTCAAAGAACGTGAAGACTTCGATCGGCCTCGGTTGTGCCGTGACATTCGTTCTTTTGGTCACCGTTCCGGTCGACTATCTGCTTCTGACCCGCGTCTTGGGTCCCGACTGTCTCATCAAAGGCGTCGATCTTTCTTATCTGAGCTTCATCCTTTTCATCGCCGTTATTGCCGGAATTGTCCAGTTGGTGGAGATGATAGTTGAGCGCTATTCACCCTCTCTCTATGCCGCGCTGGGCATTTTTCTGCCACTTATCGCTGTCAACTGTGCCATCATGGGCGCATCGCTTTTCATGCAACAGCGCATCCATCTTGACCCGGCCAACTCACAGTATATCGGCAGTCTGGTTGATTCTGTTGTCTATGCCATAGGCAGCGGTATCGGCTGGACGCTTGCGATTGCATCCATGGGTGCGATAAGAGAGAAAATGCAGTACAGTGACGTCCCCAAACCACTGCAGGGACTTGGCATCACCTTCATCACCGTAGGGCTGATGGCCATGGCTATGATGTGTTTTTCGGGACTTAACATTTAAGAACAGAGTCAGACGATAATGATATGATACAGTTTATATTAGCAAGTATAGGAGCATTTCTCGTTACGATACTCCTGCTCGTCATCATTCTGCTCACGGCGAAGAAATATCTTTCGCCCGGTGGCAATGTGAACATAACCATCAATGACGAACGGACCCTCACCGTACCGCAAGGCGGCAGCCTTATGTCCGTTCTCAACGACAACGGTGTTTTTCTCCCGTCAGCCTGTGGCGGTAAGGCATCCTGCGGTCAGTGTAAGGTTCAGGTGCTTGAGGGAGGCGGCGAAATTCTCGACTCAGAGAAGTCTCACTTCACCCGCAAGCAAATCAAGGACCACTGGCGTCTTGGTTGCCAGTGTAAGGTGAAGGGCGATTTGAAAATCCGCGTACCCGAGAGCGTAATGGGAGTGAAGGAATATGAGTGTACCGTGATTTCGAACAAGAATGTGGCAACGTTCATCAAGGAATTCAAGGTGCAGTTGCCCAAGGGCTCCCACATGGACTTCCTGCCCGGTTCCTACGCACAAATCAAGATTCCGGCATTCACGATGGACTATGACAAGGACATAGACAAAAGCCTTATCGGCGACGAATATCTGCCCGCATGGGAGAAGTTCGGTCTGTTCCCGCTCAAGTGTGTCAATCCGGAGCCGACCATACGTGCATACTCAATGGCCAACTATCCGGCCGAAGGCGATGTCTTCATGCTCACCGTGCGCATAGCCACACCGCCGTTCAAGGCAGACCGTTCCGGATTCATGGACGTCAATCCCGGTATCGCTTCAAGCTACATCTTCACCCTCAAACCCGGTGACAAGGTCATCATGAGCGGTCCGTTTGGCGATTTTCATCCTCATTTCGACTCCAAGCGCGAGATGATATGGGTTGGTGGCGGCGCCGGTATGGCTCCTCTGCGAGCTCAGATCATGCACATGACAAAGACCCTCCATACGACCGACCGTGAGATGCACTACTTCTATGGTGCGCGTGCGCTCAACGAGGTGTTCTATCTCGATGACTTCCTCGGGCTGGAGAAGGAGTACCCAAATTTCCATTTCCATCTCGCCCTCGACCGTCCAGACCCGGCCGCCGATGCCGCAGGCGTGAAATATACGGCCGGATTCGTTCATCAGGTCATGCACGACACATACCTGAAAGACCATGAGGCTCCAGAGGACATCGAATATTACATGTGCGGTCCAGGCCCGATGTCGGCCGCAGTAGTCAATATGCTCGACGGACTGGGTGTCGAACCGGAGTCCATTATGTACGACAATTTCGGCGGATAACACCCGCGGCCGTGCCCCACAGAGGAGCAGGCCGTCAGAGAACATAACAAAAAGCCGTCTCACGCGAAAGAAAGCGGACCGATGTTCCGCCATGCTGTCGCGAGAGACGGCTTTCTTGTGTGTATATATCAGGACGTTCTGTGTGTTTTATGACGTGGCTGCATCTTTAGCCGATACTATCGGATGCGGGATGAGACCGGCAAGATATGCTTTCAGTCTGTTCTCTTCCTTTTTCATCTCATCTTTGAACGTGGCATATCCATGCGCGGACTGTGGAATTTCAAAATGGTATATGCCCAATTCTGCACCGCAATCCTCGCCATGTCCTTTCAGATGATAACTATCGGCGGTCAGACACGAGGTGCATGGCTTGATGAACAGCCCGTATCTGCTTTTCAGCCGGTACATGTAAGTGACCATCTGATTGACATCAAGCCTTGTGTCAACTGTAGGTTTATATTTCGCATCAATCACAACACTGCCGTCGGTGTTGTGATAATCGGGGTATCTTGGGAACTTATTGCCCCGGGCCAGACAAATCCCGCCCGTTTTCTTTCTGTTGTCGGGATGTTCAAATCCGAGGCATTGCAGTATTCCCGCCAGATATTCCTCCCACAGTTCCGATACATCAAAGATGATGCCGTATATCTTGCTGCCGGTCTCTCCGTAGCCCGTCCTTTCGTGTCTCAGTATGCGCAGACACAACTTTTGCAGTGCGGCGTAACCGGTGAAATACGGATGTCTTACCGGCCGGCTGTTATTCATCATGATTTTCCCGCGTTCAGTCTTGCAATATCCCGTTGTCGCCGTAATGATCTGGGATGTGTTGGCCCGTGTCTCGGCGTCGTTTTCCAGCAGAGAACGCCCGCCGGGCAGTGTCCGTATATATTCTATGGTGTGTCTTATGAGTTGCGTGACATTGTTGTTATGGCTGAATTCACGTGTGCGGTATGCGATGCGTCCGCAAAATGGAATGTTGTTCCTTATGTGGCGGCTGATGTCAACCGTTCCTCTGACGTTGGCGTCGTTATATTCGTTGCGCCGGTATTCCTTGTAGAGTCCCTGTGTCATCGCATCATTCAGAAACCTTGGAAAGAGATACAGCAGTAAGTTCAGTGCCGGGGCATTGGATGTGGCGTGCATCATATTGACAACGTTGAGGCCGAGCGTCTTCTCCAACATGTATTGAAGAAAGAAGTCCTCGCCGGCCTCCTCGCCTTTGAATCGTGAGCTGATGCTGATGTTCAGGTCGTCGACGCCGATAAACCCGGCCACGTTGCCCGTCTTGATGTCAATTTTGGTGCAGTGGCCGCTGTTGTCAATAGTGGTTTTCACCGTCAGGACATTTTCTTTCTCAACCCAATCGCCGATGTCGCTTTTTTGTCGTGGATACACCAAAAGGTTGCCGTTGTCCGCGGCCAATTCCGATAAGGTACGGTTAGCGATGTTCAGTAGCGGCAGACAGTCATCCCCGTTATCCGTGAAGTGAAGTTCGGCCGGACTGTTGTCCCTGAGATTAATCGTTGTCATAGGCCGCTTTCAACTTCCTCATATTTTCGGCGGCGTTTGCCGTTCCACGCAGATACTCAAACAATACTCCTCGCAGATGGTTCTCCCATAGGCGTCTGTAAGCCTCGTCTCTATTGTCGGCGTCCTTGGGATAGTCTTTCAGCTTACAGAAATACGCTCCGCCGATATGATATGCCGGGCTCAGTCCATCAATGCCGCTGTTCTGCTCTTCATTCCAGATGGCATTGTTCAGTCGCAGCATCTTCCCGACAACCTCGTCTTTCAATGCTTCCGCATCAGAAAAATCCTTGAAGGCGTCGTCCAGCATGGCCGTATTGTCGGCTGCCTTTATTTCCTGCCATGCGAAACGGCGTCTCATGGCGAAGTCCATGCTTTCCACGCTACGGTCGATGTCGTTCATCGTACCTATCATATATACGTTCTCCGGCACATAGAATCCTTTGAAGAACGGGTCGCTCTCATCCGTAATCATGTTCTGATATTGTGTCTTTACCGGTACCTTATCTCCACGGTAGCTTGGTTCGATGGAGAAAAACAGCTCGCCGAAGATTTTTGATATTTCTCCGCGGTTTATCTCGTCGATGATGAAGACGAAAGGTTTTGGTGTTTCGTCTTGCTGTTCATCAAGCGCGGTTTCTTGCTTTTGAGCCGGTGGAAGTATTGCCGGATGCGTATATTGGGTATTTGCAACCGATACGGATTCGCCCTTTGGAGTTCTTTCCAACAGTCCCTGTACAATGCCGCGGTAATATGAATAGTCAAGCGTGTTGCCAATTATCTTTGTGAAATCATCAAATCTTTCATTGCGGATATCAAACTTCTTTCTTGATAGATAGTGGTTGTATATCTTTCTTAGATAGCCGATGTTCGCATATTGGTAATCATTCGTTTTGAAGAACGTTATAACATATTTTCCTTCGGACATCCTATCAATGACCTTGAGCCTTAATCTTGTCATCATAGAAGGTCTGAAATCGGAATATAAGAGTGCCGTACCATTTCTTATGTCCTTTACAAGATAATCATACGCAATGTCGAAATAATTTTGCGATGAAAGGGTCTTTCTTTCCGTGTCGTATTCTTTGTGGAATTCCTCATAATTCTTTTTGTTTATATTTATAGAGGAGGACGATTGTTTTTTGAAGCTCAGCGCCCTCTTGCAAAACTCTTTGAACACACCGTCCTTCCTCTCAAATCCTATGTTCCCATTATTGTCGGGTGGGGTGGGGCGCAGTCCCTCCACAAAATCAGTGTAGTCGTATGACGGATGAAACTGTACGAAAGCGACTTCAGCTTTCATTTCTTTCGCTATTTCCTTTGCCATGTAGCTCTTTCCAGTTCCCGGAGCACCGGTCAGAATGAGGTTCTTGTTGGTCTTCAACAGGTCAATATACCGTTGGTATCTGTTCTTTTCCATATTGTTTTTGTTATTTTCAGTAGGTGGAATCAATTAGATTATATTTCTGCAAAGATATAGAAAATACCGATATCTATCCTGCAATTCTGATGATAAATTTGATTTCGCTTTCGTTGTTGCAGGAACAAAAATGCATTAAAGGAAAAAACGTAACCATCCCTTTTCCTGTTCTTTAAAATTTTTACAAAATAGTCTCTGGAAAAATTTTCGTTTTAGAGCGTCCGGGTGACCAATGGAGCCCGTTTTGGTTGCTTCAGCGTGGTCAGTGTGCGCAAAAATCGCACTGTTTTTGCATCGGAATATCGCCGTAAGGCCCTCCCGGCTTTTCCAGAATGAAAAATACTGCTTGTTTTTGATTGCTGATTTTGTCCGGAAAAGCTACCGTTTTGTTCCCGTAAGGGCCTCCTTGGGTTGCGACAACGGCCTTGTTGTGATGCAACGGCGGCCTCGTTGCATCGCCGTAAGGGCCTCGTCGCATTGCCGTAAGGGCCTTACGGCAAGACCATCGCGCCGCCGCCGTTGTTTCGCGGCAATGGCGCGATTTCTATGTGGTTATGAATGAGGCGGTTATAAAATGTGTAAATATATCGTCACGAAAACGCGTGAATTTTGATATGCGCGGGTTTGCGATATTTGCGCCCTCGGCCGATTTTTTTTGAAAAGTCACTCTTCTCGCGGGCTTTAAAAAGGTATTTTTAATTACAAACTATGCAACGGTAAGCTCGTCAGGGTGTATCTGCATAGGTAAACCATATAAACCATCAAACCTGTAAGGACATTATTTGATGTGCAACACCCACCCTCCGTAATTACAACACAGATTATTAACGATTTGCGCGTATGAGCATAGAGATGTCACACCGTGACGTCTCTACAAGTTTCTTCATCTTGCAAGCCTCTACAGCGTGAGATGATAGTATGCAGCAAGACTTTTCTCCCTCTTTCCTCCACATTCCTCCTTCTCCTAAGAATTCTCCTCCTTCCACATTCTTCCTTCTTCGAAGTATCTTCCTCCCTCCCCGAACTTCCCTTCTTTAGAGTTAATTCTGATTAAAAACTTGTAAAAGTTAAAGAGTTTCTTCTGCTTTTTGTCGTTATTGATGCAAAGATTAATTATCTTTGTGCAGTTTTTCAAGACGGTTATGACGTTAATTATAGTACTGATATTGCTGTTCGGCTATATTCTAATAGCGACCGGACATCTGACGAACATAAACAAGTCCGCAGTGGCTATGTTTATCGGTACGGTAGGGTGGGTGCTCTACGTGTGTTATGGAACTGATTTTGTCATGAGCCGCCATCCGTATGAGTATTCTGAATATCTTGCCGGTGCGTCGTCGTCGGGTACGGCTGTCAAGTATTATATATATGACAACATATTCCTTAAATATGTAGGTAAGGCAGCCGGTGTTGTTCTCTTTTTGCTGGCCACGATGTCCATCATCGAGATTCTGAATAACAATGGATGTTTCGATTTTATCAGCGAATGGGTGCGGACGCGCAACAGCAAACGGCTTCTTTGGACTTTGACGCTGGCCACTTTCGTCATATCGGCCAATCTGGATAATCTCACCACAACGACAATGATGCTCATGATTATGCACAACATTGTCAAGAGCCGTCGTCAGCGGATGCTGATAGGTTGTGCGGTGGTCATCGCGGCCAATGCCGGAGGATGCTTCACGGTTATAGGCGATCCCGCCAGTGTCGTATTATGGGGAAACGGAGCTGTTACTGCAACAAATTTCTCGGCCTATCTGGCTCTGCCGGCCGTGGTGGCATGGATGATTCCGACATTACTTATCGGGAGGGAATTGCCTGCCAGACTTGACGTGGAATGGCCGGCGGCACCATATCGTGGTGATGACACAAATCTTAACCGCTGGCAGCGTTTTGTCATGCTTGTTGTGGGTATAGGCGGTCTGTGGTTTATCCCGACGTTCCATAATATCACTAAGCTAAGCCCGTTTCTCGGTGCTTTATGTGTCTTGTCGGTTTTATGGATAGTTAACGAGGTCTTTAATCGGAAACTGATGAATTCCGACCAGATGATTCAGCGGCGCATACCGCGTGTGCTTCAATACGGAAGCATACAGATGATGCTGTTTGTAATGGGAATTATGCTTGCCGCTGGAGCTGTTTCGGAAACCGGTTTCTTTGGTGAAGTTTCGCGATGGTTCGATTATACTGTGCATAATGTCTGGGTGCTCGGCGTCGTGTCCGGCGTCATGAGCGGACTTGTCGATACGTTTACCATAGCGATGACTTCAATCTCGATGTATCCGGTGGAGGATATGACCAATGCAGACCAGTGGTCGGATGTGGAATATATGTCCAACTTTATGACGAATGGTGCATTTTGGAAAATAACGGCATATACAACAGCTGTGGGTGGCTGTTTGCTTTGTTTCGCCAATAGTTGCGGATTGGCATTGATGAAAATGGAGCGAATGCATGTGGGATGGTATTTCAGGAATTGCACGTTTAAGGTGTTGGTCGGCTGGTTGGCCGGTTTAGGAGTGCTATGGGCTGAAGTATATGTCATGATGTGAAGAGACAGGATTAAGTAGAACAAGTAATAAAGATTATGGCAAAGATTAAGACAATTGGAATACTGACATCTGGAGGCGATGCTCCGGGTATGAATGCGGCCATACGTGCCGTGACGCGTGCGGGAATATGCAACGGGTTCAATATCAAGGCTATCTACCGCGGCTATGAAGGTCTGATAAACGGTGAGATAAAGCCTTTCACCACAGAGAATGTCAGTGGTATCATCATGCAGGGCGGTACGATACTTAAGACGGCCCGCAGCAAGGAATTCGCCACGCCGGAAGGAATGGCGAAGGCATATGAGACGCTGAGGCGTGAGGAAATCGACGCACTGGTGGTGATCGGTGGAAACGGCTCGCTCACTGGAGCGAAAATCTTTGCTTCGGAATATGATATCTGCTGTATAGGTCTGCCCGGAACGATTGACAATGATCTTTACGGAACGGATTCAACCATAGGATACGACACAACAATGAACACTATCGTGGATTGTGTCGACCGCATACGTGACACGGCGCAGAGCCACGAGCGGATTTTCTTTGTCGAGGTAATGGGACGTGACGCCGGTTTCCTGGCCCAGAACAGTGCCATCGCCAGTGGTGCAGAGGCAGCCATAATTCCCGAGGAGTCTTTGGAGTTTGACCAGTTGGCCCGTTTTATGGAGCGAGGTATACGCAAGTCGAAGAAGAGCTGTATCGTTATCGTTTCGGAAAGCCCGAAATGCGGAGCACTCTACTATGCTGACCGTGTGCGCAACGAATTTCCTGACTATGATGTGCGGGTTTCTATCCTCGGTCATCTCCAGCGCGGCGGCCGTCCGACGGCACGTGACCGCATACTCGCCAGCCGTACGGGCGTGGGAGCTATTGAGGCCATCCTTCAGGGACAGCGCAACGTAATGGTCGGCGTAAGAAACAACGAAGTCGTCTATGTTCCGTTCAGCGACGCCATACGTACGGACAAGCCGTTGGATATGAAACTTATCAAGGTGCTCGACGAACTCAGCATCTGAAGTTCCAGGTTTCTCCGCAAATGATTGTTTAAAATATACCAATAATTGGAATTATTTTTGAATAAACATCCGGAAGTTGATTGCTTTTGGAAAATATTTGCTAACTTTGCGGTGTTACTAACGAAAAAACAGAATTTAAAAAGAATAATAGCTTATGTCACAAATTATCGGACATATTTCACAGATTATCGGTCCTGTTATCGACGTCTACTTCGATACGGAAGGACAGGATGCTGAGAAAGTGTTGCCAAAAATCCATGAGGCATTGAGAATAACCCGTAACGACGGGCGCACTCTTATTGTAGAGGTACAGCAGCATATCGGTGAGGACACTGTTCGCTGCGTGGCCATGGACAATACGGACGGATTGCAGCGCGGTCTGGATGCAGTGCCGATGGGAACGCCTATCCTGATGCCATCGGGAGATCAGATTAAGGGCCGTATGCTCAACGTTATCGGACAGCCCATTGACGGTATGAAGGATTTCCAGATGGATGGAGCCTATCCAATTCACCGCGAGGCCCCGTCGTTCGAGGAACTTTCCACGCGCAAGGAGATGCTCGCCACGGGTATTAAGGTAATCGACCTGCTGGAGCCTTATATGAAAGGTGGTAAGATCGGACTCTTTGGCGGTGCCGGTGTGGGTAAGACTGTGCTTATCATGGAGCTTATCAACAACATCGCCAAGGGACACAACGGATATTCCGTGTTTGCCGGAGTGGGAGAGCGTACGCGTGAGGGTAACGACCTGATACGTGAGATGATCGAGTCTGGCGTTATCCGCTATGGCGACAAGTTCCGTAAGGCTATGGATGAAGGAAAATGGGATTTGTCTCTCGTTGACCCCGAGGAGCTGAAGAAGAGCCAAGCCACGTTGGTCTATGGTCAGATGAACGAGCCGCCGGGAGCACGTGCTTCGGTTGCGCTTTCCGGTCTGACCGTGGCAGAGGAGTTTCGCGACAACGGAGGCAAGGACGGCGCAGCAGCCGACATCCTTTTCTTCATCGACAATATCTTCCGATTCACTCAGGCCGGTTCCGAGGTATCCGCTCTGCTCGGCCGTATGCCTTCGGCTGTGGGTTATCAGCCGACATTGGCCAGCGAGATGGGAACGATGCAGGAGCGAATCACGTCTACAAAGAAAGGTTCGATCACGTCCGTGCAGGCTGTCTATGTTCCTGCTGACGACTTGACTGACCCGGCGCCCGCGACAACGTTCACCCACCTTGACGCCACGACGGAGCTTAGCCGTAAGATAGCCGAGCTTGGTATCTATCCCGCCGTTGATCCGCTGGGAAGTACGTCACGTATTCTTGACCCGCTTATCGTAGGTAAGGAACACTATGAGTGCGCCCAGAGAGTGAAGGAGATTCTTCAGCGTTACAAGGAGTTGCAGGACATCATCGCTATCCTCGGTATGGACGAACTTTCCGACGAGGACAAACTGACGGTGAACCGCGCCCGCCGTGTCCAGCGTTTCCTGTCTCAACCGTTTGCCGTTGCCGAGCAGTTCACTGGACTTCCCGGTGTGATGGTGAGCATCGAAGACACCATCAAGGGTTTCAATGCCATTCTTGACGGTGAAGTTGACGACCTCCCAGAGCAGGCGTTCCTCAACGTCGGAACCATTGAAGACGCTAAGGCTAAGGCTAAGAAACTGCTCGAAGCAGCTCAGGGATAATATTGATGAACCACTAAAAAAACGAGCATGAGTCTAAGACTAAAGATTGTCACGCCGGAAAAGATAGTCTATTCTGGAGAGATTGCAAGTGTGAGGGTGCCGGGTGTTCTCGGTTCTTTCGAGATATTGGACAACCACGCACCAATCATTTCCGCCCTTGAAAAGGGAACCGTGGACTATGTTACGGCCGAAGGCAGACATCAGATTCAGATATCGGGCGGTTTTGTCGAGGTTCAGAAGAATGAGGTCAGCCTGTGTGTGGAATTATAGTGTATGAAGCTTATGGGCGGACTGACGCATGACAACAATGATATTGTAAAACTCAGCAAACGCTATTTCCGACAAAGCGTATGGCTGACGGCAGGAATGACGCTCGTCGGGCTGTTGGTGATGAATGTCCTTCGGATTGAGGCCCTGCTGACACCGATAGTTGTCAGTGCGGTGTTCTCCATAGTGATAGAAACGGCCGACACTGTTGTATGGCAGATGGTGGCAAGACGAAATCCGGAAGGACTGACATCTTTCTATACCGCTGTATCGGGATTCCGTATGCTGGCAGCACTCGCAACGATGATGGTTTACTATCTCGTTGTCGGAAGCGACGCCATGTTGGTGTTCTTTCTGGTGTTCATGTCATTTTATGTGCTGCTGCTAATACATCATACAACATTCTTCGCACGGATCTCAAATCGCTCGTGACGGATAAACAAATGTATAATTTAATGATGAAACAGATAAAGTCAATATTGTTTCTGGTGCTGTTAGCCCTGCTGCCTGTGCGCGGTCTGGCTTCCGGCAATGGCGGAGAAGCCGGCGAACTGAATATCCCGGAGATTGTGCTTGAGCACTTGGCCGATGCCTACGAATGGCATATAGCGACATACGACGGCAAGCATATCGGCATATCGCTACCCATAATCGTGCGCAGCGAGAATACCGGCGAATGGCATTTCTGTACGGCCCACACACTTCCGGATAGCTTCTATTTTGATGCCCGGCATCATGGGAAGATATACGAGAAGCTTGCCGACGGCACTTCGGTGCGTCCGCTCGACCTGAGCATGACGAAGAACGTGGTTCAGATTTGGATTGTCGTAATCGTACTGATAACGGTATTCCTGTCTTGTGCCCGTTGGTATAAGAAGCGCGATGCCCGCAGTGATGCTCCCCGTGGCTTCGTGGGCATGATGGAGATGCTCGTGATGTCAATCAATGATGATGTCATAAAGGCTTCCATCGGCGAGAAGCACTACCGTCAGTATGCTCCTTATCTGCTTACGGTGTTCTTCTTCATCTTCACCTGTAATCTGATAGGACTCATTCCGATATTCCCTGGCGGTGCGAACGTGACGGGAAACATCAATATCACGCTGTTCCTTGCCGTATGCACGATGCTGGCCATCAACCTGTTCGGAAACAAGGAGTATTGGAAAGAGATATTCTGGCCGGAGGTGCCGCTGTTCCTTAAAGCCTATCCTGTGCCCATTATGCCGGTGATAGAACTCTTCGGAGTGTTCACCAAGCCGTTCGCACTGATGATTCGTCTCTTTGCCAACATGATGGCCGGACATGCCGTGATTCTGAGTTTCACGTGCGTGATCTTCCTCGGCTGGTCCATGGGAGTCGGTTATGGTCTCGGACTGAACGCTTTCAGCATAATCATGCTTCTCTTCATGAACTGCCTTGAGGTTCTTGTGGCCTTCGTTCAGGCATACGTCTTCACGATGCTGAGTTCGGTGTTCATCGGACTTGCGCATAAGGAACATGGTGCGGAATGAACAGGCGGTTTTAATGAATGACATTTGAAATCTAAAATAAACAATAGAATAATAACAAATAAAAACATTAACGACTTATGATTATTTCAACATTATTGGCCGCTGAGGGCCTGGCGCAGCTGGGTTGCGGTCTCGGAGCTGGTATTGCAACAATTGGTGCAGGTTTGGGTATCGGTAAAATTGGCGGTAGCGCTATGGATGCCATCGCCCGTCAGCCTGAGGCAACAGGTAAGATACAGACAAACATGATTCTTACTTCAGCTTTCGTCGAGGGTTGCGCCCTGTTTGCCATCGCAGCCTGTGCATTCCTTATCAAATAACAAAGAGCTTGGCTCTGATAAAAAGATAGCGAATGGAACTGAATTTACCGGCAATTCTGACGCCTGATCTCGGTCTTCTCTTCTGGATGGCCCTCGCGTTTCTGGTTGTCTTCTTTGTACTTGCCAAGTTTGGCTTTCCCGCCATTATAAAGATGGTGGACGAGCGCAAGCAGTACATTGACGACAGTCTGCGCAAGGCCCATGAGGCGAACGAGAAACTGGCCAACATACAGAAAGAAGGTGAATCCATCTTGCAGGAGGCACGCGAAAAGCAGGCTCAGATATTGAAGGAAGCCATCGCAACGCGCGATGCCATTGTAGAGAAAGCTCAGGACAAGGCACGCGAGGAAGGCGCCCGACTGCTCAGTGAGGCAAAAGCCGAAATTGAGAACGAAAAGCAGGCTGCCATAAGCGACATCCGCAGGCAAGTAGCTACGCTCAGCGTGGAGATTGCAGAGAAAGTGCTGCGCGAAAAGCTCTCCACGGACAAGGCTCAGATGGATTTGATAGACCGAATGCTGGATGACGTTTCTTCTTCTGATAAAAAGTAATAGGTTATGGAGATTGGAGTAATATCAGTAAGATATGCACGCGCGTTGCTCAAAGGGGCGACCGATGCCCGTCTTGAGGATACCGTCTACCGTGACATGCAGACACTGGCGGCAAGTTATGCCAATGTAGAGCAGTTGAGGCAGACGATGGACAACCCCATGCTTTCAAAAGAGAGCAAGTTGTCGTTGCTCTTGGTGGCATCCGGCGAAGCTCCGAGTAGCCTCACGAAATCGTTTCTCGGCATAGTGCTCGATAACGGCCGTGAGGATATTATACAGTTCATGGCCAATTCGTATATCACTCTTTACAGAAAACAGAAGAATATCATCCGTGGTAAGCTCACAACCGCTGTGGCCGTGCTTCCTGCGACAGAGCAGAAAATGCGTAGCATGGTGGAGAGCAAGACTAATGGAACTGTGGAGTTTGAGACTGAGGTGAACCCCGATATAATCGGTGGTTTCATTCTTGAGTATGATACTTATAGAATGGATGCAAGCGTGAAGTCAAAGCTGAACTCCATTCTCACAGTATTGGGATAATTGAAAAAGAAGAACGAGGAATGACGGGCGAGAGTGTCAGATGACGCGCGCAGTGTCGCCGGACAGTGAAGGCGTTTCACTGAGAAAACCATGATGCGCCGGATTCAGGACGGTTTAAGGCAAGCGCCCGCGTTCCGTAGTTCAAAATTCGTAATTAATAGAATTTTATGTCAGATAAAATAAAACCAAGCGAAGTGTCTCAGGTTCTTCTCGAACAGCTGAAAGGTATAAGCGGAAGCGAGAAGTTTGACGAGGTTGGTACTGTGCTTCAGGTCAGTGACGGTGTGGCCCGTATATACGGACTCCGCAATGCCGAAGCCAACGAACTTCTGGAGTTTGAGAACGGTACAATGGCCATCGTGATGAACCTTGAGGAGGACAACGTTGGTTGTGTGCTTCTCGGACCGACCTCCGGCATCAAGGAGGGCATGGTGGTGAAGCGCACCAAGCGTATTGCCTCTATTCGCGTCAATGACAACATGCTCGGCCGTGTCATCAACCCGTTGGGTGAGGCTATTGACGGACGTGGTGACATTGATTTGACGGAGTCATTTGAAATGCCGCTTGACCGCAAGGCACCAGGTGTGATTTATCGTCAGCCGGTGAAGGAACCGCTACAGACGGGTATCAAGGCTGTTGACTCAATGATTCCTATCGGTCGTGGCCAGCGTGAGCTTATCATCGGTGACCGTCAGACCGGTAAGACGGCCATTGCCGTTGATACAATCATCAACCAGAAGAGCTTCTACGATGCTGGCAAGCCGGTATATTGCATTTATGTCGCTATCGGTCAGAAGGCAAGTACGGTGGCTGCGCTTGTTTCCACATTGAAGGAGCATGGAGCCATGCCATATACGGTGATTGTTGCCGCAACGGCAGCCGATCCTGCTGCCATGCAGTATTATGCACCGTTTGCCGGCGCCGCTATCGGAGAGTATTTCCGTGACCGCGGTCATTCCGCACTTGTAGTATATGACGACCTTTCGAAACAGGCCGTTGCCTATCGTGAGGTGTCGCTCATCCTGCGTCGTCCGTCTGGTCGTGAGGCTTATCCCGGCGATGTGTTCTACTTGCATAGCCGTCTTCTTGAGCGTGCCGCCAAGATTAACGACCAGCAGGAAGTTGCAGAGCAGATGAACGATCTTCCTGAATGTATGAAGGGCCATGTGAAGGGCGGAGGCTCTCTGACGGCACTTCCTATCATTGAGACTCAGGCCGGTGACGTTTCGGCATATATCCCGACAAACGTGATTTCCATCACAGACGGTCAGATATATCTTGAGACAGACCTCTTCAATCAAGGCTTCCGTCCTGCTATCAACGTAGGTATTTCGGTATCGCGTGTTGGTGGTTCGGCACAGATCAAGAGTATGAAGAAGGTAGCCGGAACGCTGAAGATTGACCAGGCGCAGTATCGTGAGCTTGAAAGTTTCTCCAAGTTCTCCAGCGATATGGACGCTGTTACAGCAATGACATTGGACCGCGGTCGTAAGAACAATCAGTTGCTGATTCAGCCGCAGTACAGTCCTATGCCCGTGGGCGAGCAGATTGCTATTATCTATTGTGGAACCCATGGACTTATGCGTGACGTTCCGGTAGAGAAGATTCGTGAATGTCAGGATGCTTTCCTGGAGAAGATGCGTTCGGCTCATGCTGAGACCATTGCGACATTAGCGTCTGGAAAGATTGATGATGACGTGACGAAAGTCATTGAATCTGTCATGGCTGATACAGCCGGAGTATATAAAAGTTGATAGTCTATGCCGTCACTGAAAGAAATAAAAAACCGTATAGCCAGTGTGAACAGCACGCGGAAGATAACGAGTGCCATGAAAATGGTAGCGTCATCAAAGTTGCATCATGCTCAGGTTATGATAGAGAATATGCTTCCTTATGAGACTATGCTTGAGCATATACTTAAAACGTTTCTTGCTTCGGAGGCCGATGCTACGACGATTTATAGTGTAGACCGTCCGGTGAAGAGAGTCGCATTGGTTGTGTATGCTTCAAACAGTAGTCTTTGTGGCGGTTTCAATGCCAACATACTGAAGATGATGCAGCATGCCGTAGATGAGTATAAATCTCTTGGCATGGACAACATTCTTATCTATCCGATTGGCCGTAAGGTTGCGGAGAAAGTGGCGAAGCTCGGATTAAAGTCTGCCGGTGATTTCACTGAATTGGCCGACAAACCCAATGCCAAAGGATGTATTGACATGGCAATGGACTTGGGTAAGAAGTTCAGGGACGGTGAGATTGACCGCGTGGAGATGATATATCATCATTTCAAGAGTGCCGGTTCGCAGATTCTGACGCGTAAGACATTTCTTCCGATCGACTTGACGAGCGAGCTGGAGCGTGATCATGAACGCGATTTAACTACGAAAGTGGTGACTCGCGAGACTCAGGAATATCTTCGCAAGAAGGGTCAGACCGTATCAGATCGTAATGTTGAAGAAGCCAAGCCGCTGAATGACAACTTCATCGTAGAGCCAGATATGAATACTGTGCTCAGTCTGCTCATTCCGAAATTGGCCCATCTCATGCTCTATACGGCTCTGCTTGACAGTAATGCCAGTGAGCATGCGGCCCGTATGGTGGCAATGCAGACAGCTACGGACAACGCAGATGAACTGCTCAGGCAGCTCAATCTGCAGTACAACAAGAGCCGTCAGCAGGCTATAACAAGTGAACTTCTCGATATCGTCGGTGGTTCTATAAACAACTAAGTAACAACAGGCTGTGTAATAATGCACATTCACTACATTTAGGGCATATCATTATGTTTGTCCGTCTTTATCATGCTGATATAACCATGATATTGCGGCAGATATAATGATATGTCTTTTTTGTTGCAGATAGTCGCATTTGTACCTCCATCCTTTTATCTACAGAACATAACATGCGAAAGAAATATCTCTCATTATTGTTTGCTGTGATGCTTACTGTCACAGCGATGGCCCAGAACCGCATCAAATACGTTTTCTATTTTATCGGTGACGGTATGGGCGTCAATCAGGTAAATGTAACCGAAACTTATCTTGCAGCCCTAAAAGGCCAAATAGGTTTCGAGCCGATCCTCATGTCCAGCTTCCCCGTTGTGGGGCTTGTCAATACCTATTCAGGTACCAACGGTGTTACTGATTCCGCGGCAGGCGGTACAGCTTTGGCAACGGGACACAAGACGAAGAATGGGGCTTTGGGTGTCACAACTGACCTTCAGACAGAAGTAAGCAGTGTTGCGGCATGGGCAAAGGAGGCCGGTGCTGCCGTTGGTGTCGCAACGAGTGTTGCTATCGACCATGCTACTCCGGCATCGTTCTATGCTCATGTACCGGACCGCAAGATGTATTACACGATAGGTCGTCAGCTCATTGCTTCCGGATATGACTATTTCGGTGGCTCAGACTTTCACGAGCCGGACAAGAAACCGGAAGAAGGAACATTGTATGAGCAGGCAGAAAAGGCCGGTTATACTATAGCTAAAGGTTATAAAGACTATACAAAGAAGGCCGCATCGGCTTCTAAGATGATACTGCTTCAGAGCGACGAGGCCAACAAGAAGCTCTATCGTGACCATATTCCATACGCTTTAGACCGCCGCAAGGGTGATCTTACGCTTGAAGAAATCACTCGGGCCGGTATCAATTTCCTTACACGGTCCAACAAAGACGGTTTTTTCTTTATGGTCGAGGGCGGAATGATAGATTATGCCTGTCATAAGAATGATATAGGAACGGCTATTAATGAAGTTATTGATATGGACAAGGCAATCAAAGTGGCATATGAGTTCTATTCGCAGCACCCTGACGAGACCGTCATCATCGTCTCTGCCGACCATGAGACAGGAGGGCTTGTTATGGGAAAAGGACCATACGAACTGCATACTGACCTGTTGCGTTTCCAGAAGATGTCAAAGCCGGAGTTTCAATGGCATCTCAATGACCTTTATTCCAAATCCCCGAAACGTTTCACTTGGAATCTCGTTGAAAAGGAACTGAAATCACAATTCGGTTTCTGGAATGGTATCACCCTTACTGACGACCAGACTTCAAGACTCAAGAAGCGTTGGAACGCAATCGAAGAAGCTATCAATAACGGCGGCAAGGTGAATAAGCTCATTGATAATATCGGAGAAACGGCCTGTCGTATATTATCAGAAGTGGCCATGATAAGCTGGGCGAGTGGCGGTCACAGCAACGGCTATGTGCCTGTTTATGCGATCGGCAACGGAACGGAAGTGTTCCAAGGGCGTATTGATAATATAGAGATAGCCCCCGCCATCGGGACTATCACGGGCTGGAAGAAGTGACAAGGAACTTGTTCTTTATATACAAAACCGCCTCCCAGGGGATGTAATGCTATTGGTTGTTGCAATTCCGGGAGGCGATTTTGTTTTTATTCTTTAGCTTTTCTGTCTTTATTCCTCAGTCTTCCCTGACGAAATGCGGGAAATCATCGTCACCGAGGTTCGGTTTAAACTCAAATCCTTCGTATGAAAACATTCGTAGGTCATCTGTCGTTTCAATATTGTTTTCGAGGATAAACCGGGTCATGGCGCCACGACATGATTTAGCCCAAACCGCCTGTACTTTCATTTCGCCGCCTTTGCGGACATAAAATAGCGGTTGGACCACACGCACTTCATTGCATACGCGTCTCCAGTCAAACAATTGCTCATATTCTCCTGTTGACAGATGGACAAGTATGCCGTCGTCAGCTTTCACGCTGTCAATGAGCACGTCAGTCAGCCGTTCTCTCCAAAACCTGTTCATCGGACAATCGTTTGTCGTTTCCAGGCTTACAGAGTTTTCCATGCGATATGGCGCAATGGCATCCATCGGGCGCAACAAACCGTAGAGAAAACACGTTATCCATAGATGATTCTGAGCGAACTCTAATGCCTCTTGCCCCAGTGTCTTTGCTTTCAGATGTTTGTATGCCTGTCCGTTATATGCCATTATGGCAGCCATCTGTCGGGCTGCCGGAAAATTCTGATATCTTAATATGTTTTCCGCAGCGATTTTCCGGCTGCATCCCAACATTCTTTCCATCCCGTCAATGTCTATAGTTGCCATTTCGGCAGCAACACGTTCCGCTATATCGCGGAACATCGGTATAGTTTTGGGTTCATAGTCAGTTCCATTGACCATGATTTTTGCATTCGCGAGTATTATCTGCATACGATTTCTTTTATCATATATGTCAAATCTCTATTAGCAACCGTGTCTTCCCATTTTTGGCGGACAGCCTTTGTTTTTTATACTTTGAACAAATCATCGATTTCCGCGATTTCGTCCTCATCAAACCATTTTGACAGTTTCTCTTTCGCATTGTTCTTTATTTCCGGCTCTACGTTCGTCCATACCTTTTTCAGGACATATATCAATACAGCCATATCATCCGTCAGTCCTACTATAGGAATCGCATCGGGGATTCCGTCTAACGGACTTATCATATATCCCAAGGCACCGATTATTATAGCCTTGTCCGTCTTAGATACTTTATCACTCTGCAGTGTATAGTAGAGTATGAGGGCTGCATAAACCAGTTTCGCACCAGCTCTTTTGGCTACTCGTGATATCTTTTCAGTGAAATCGTTTGCCGAGAATTTTCCGGCATAATTCATAAAATCGGGTAATTCCATATTATTTATAGTTTTGTTATAATGTATTCGTTTTATAATTGCTTTCAAGAACATAACCGTTGGTCCTTTATCCATGCCTGGACGGTCTGTATAAGCAGGGCTTTTGGCGTATAGAGAAATTACGGCATCCTGTTGAGGCGAATAATCCTGATGCCCGTATGGCTTGGATGCTGCTGTAGATATTTATATAATGTCATCGGTTCTTCCACAACCTTCTTGTGTAGCATTGACGCATTGAGCAGATGAAGTCCGTCATTCCGCCATACCGCAAATCCCAAATGAGCAATGTCCAGTCCTCTTTTGTTGCATGTGATGGCGATGATGTCACCGTCCTTAACCGTATTCCTCATCAGTTTCGTGTTCTGTACGTCACGTTTCGGTATGAACCTGTAGGTTCTTCCTGTCAGTTCCATCTCCTGTTCCCTTATCTTTTCAATAAATTCGAGATGTTCCTCCAAAGCCTTATAACTCTTTGTGTGAGTGCTCATATAATATATGTCCAGCTTCTGTACACCCGTAAACGGCGGTGCCGGAGACTGTATTTCCGTTGTTATCCCCATCCGGCCTTTGTCCTCAATCCAGTCACTGAAATAGTGAAGCCTGCTGACGTACCCGTCCAACCGTCCTCCGCGATAGCGCAGGCTCATCAGAGCATTGAGGTAGTCGCGAAACGAGTAGAGTTTCCTTGCGGCACACATTGTCAGTGCCGTCACCGTTTCTACAAGCGTCGTGCAGTCCAGTTGCGTCGTATTAACGACCAACCGTTCTTCCCCCGGAAGTTCAAGCGTATGGGCGACATACGGTCTCCCAATGAATTTCCTTGCGAAGAACAACGGTTGTCCTGCGGCCTGCGGCTGTTGACGGGCCTCCTCCAGCATATTGCAGATAGTCAGACTGTCTTCCGTGCTGAAATGGGTGCGGTCGGAAAAAATGCCGTCTATTGCCTGTATTTCACATACACTTGTACAGGCAAAGCATCCGTCCGGCTCCGCCGATAATTCTATGTTGCCTGCCGCCAATCCTTCTGCGACCGTCAGCAGAAGCATGGAAATGGTGATGAAAACACTCTTTCTCATTTGTTCCTGTATCGTTTTTTCTTTCCGAAGTTATATCCCGCATATATATTCAGGCTACCGAAAGTGTTATTTGCCGAAAAACGGGACTTGTGATAATTATATGAGCGTATGATTGCACTCATTCCGACATACCATCGCGTGTTGTTGTAAACCAGTCCGAAACGTCCGATACCGTCAAGGTTGACATTGTCGAAGTCAAATCCGAACCCGTCGCTTTTCTCCGGTGTGTCGCCGTGGGAGTGTTTGTAGGCGATTGACAACGCCCCGCTTGCACAGAACAGGCAGTTTTTTGCAAACACCCAGTTGTAGGCATATCCGCATGATACGTTCACATCATAATATCTCACGCTGCTGAACATCAGTCCGCTGTCAATCTTCACCGTATTAACCGGCATGACGTTTGCCTCAACAACCTTTTGCAGATTGTCATAGTCCAGTTCCAGACTGTTTTTGGTATATCCGATGCCGGCAATCCACGAACCGCAACTCAGTTTCTGGCATGTGCTTTGGGAGAAAGCGGCCGGATAGGAAAAACGTTTGTGATTGAATATATAGTAGATATCAAATCCGGAGATACCGACATTCAGTCCTCCGAACGGTAGTCCTTCCAGCTGCGAGACGTCAACATCGTCGCCCATACGTGCATTTCTGATTTTATAGTCGCTGCCTGTCCGGCGGTAGAAAAGGTCTATGCCAATCTGTGAACTGTAGATACTGAAGTCCAGCTCCTGTTTCTGCTTGCTACCTCCGAAACTTATGTTGCGTAGGTCAAATGTATATCCGAGAAAAAACCATCGCCATCCAAAATACGGTCCAAACTTCATGATGACGTCCGGAGCGAATGTCAGTTCTTGTCCTTTGCTGCTTTTGAGGGTGTATATCTCGTATGTCGATGTCGACTGGAGCATGACCGTATAGTTGTAGTGCTGTGGCTCAATATAGTTGGTGTCGATGGCGCTGAATCCTCTGATGGTCTTTCTGATACTGCCGATTTCACGATCTTTTTGTTTGTCTTCCTGTTTTTTCTGCCTTTCCGGATTTTCTTTCGGACAGTTTGTTTGTGCCTGTTCGTTTTCTGACAACACCTCGTTTTCAGGCATCGTCGCTCCTGCGGCCATCAAGGCCACTGTCATCAGAACCATTGTCAACCACTGCCGTATCATTCCTTTATGTCAGAATTTTCCCAATATTCTATCCATAGCCCAGTTGACTGGTGTTGCCGACACTCCCGTACATGTACACACGGACAGTCCCTGAAGATGTTCCACGACGTTCTTTATCAGCGGATACTGTACGTATGGTGGGTTCGGAACCGTTATGTTCTGCGTTCCATCTGCCGTATGGAGCACGATAGGGTCGTAGTTGAACACCGAGAAACTCAACTGTCCCTTGTCGCCTATGACGTCGATACAATCCTCGCGTGCCGATTCATATCCTACGAAACACCACGAACCGCTGCCCGGCAGCCCGTTCTCAAACCTGAAACATGCGCTTACCGTGTCTTCCGCCTCATAGAGCCCTCCGCGGTTGGCGCAGATACCGTCAGCCTCGGTGATGACACCGAAGATATATTGAAGCATGTCCAGCTGATGGGGAGCGAGGTCGTAGAAATAGCCTCCACCGGAAACGTCCGGGCGTAAACGCCACGGGAGTTTTTCAGAGTTCTGATAGTCGAGGTCACGCGGTGGAACGGCAAACCTGATTTGGACGTTGATTACTTTCCCGATGGTTCCGTTTTCTATTATTTCCTTGACCTTGATGAAGTAGGGGAGGTATCGCCTGTAGTATGCCACGAAACACGGCACACCGGTCTGTTCGCTCACGCGGTTGATTCGTGCACAGTCGTCGTAGCTCGCGGCCAGTGGCTTTTCCACATAGACAGGTTTGCCCGCTTTCATGGCCATTATGGCGAACGTAGCGTGGCTTGCCGGAGGAGTGGCTATGTATATGGCGTTTACGTCCGGGTCGTCAATCAGTTCCTGAGCGTCGGTGTACCATTTTTTGATGTTGTGGCGCTCGGCATAGCTACGTGCCTTCTCTGCGCTGCGGCTCATCACCGCAACCACTGTCGAGCCTTCTATCTCACTGAAAGCGGGCCCGCTTTTTTTCTCGGTCACTTCTCCGCAACCGATAAATCCCCACTTCAATATTTTCATAATAAGTATTAATTACTTCGCAAAGATACGAAAAAAACAATACCTTTGCAACACCGAATAAGGAATAATAACAAAATTATGGGAAATAAAACATCCGAATACACATTATTCATGAGCCGCAGCATCGGCGCGTGTATCAGCGCGGGCTACGGACTGTTCTCCAACAATTTCCGCAACATCTTCCGTGCAACGTGGCCTTGGGTCATCGTCTATGTCCTCATAGGCGGTATTTACGGTCTTTTCTCAGAGTCTTTCAACGACCGTCCATTCTTGGCTTTGGGGCTTGCTTTTGTCGGTGTCATAGTCTCGTTCTGCTTCTTTGCCTACGGCATGATGCTTCTTGACTACCACCGGCGTCACATCGTCATACCTCCTTCTGCCGGCGGACTGCTCTACCGTGAGTCCGGTTTCGGTTCGGTGAAGGTATTCGAGGCGCTCCTCATGGCTGCGATGTTCTATATGCCGATGCCGGCAGCGCGTGTCCGTGCCGCCATGCGCCTACCGCGCAACGCCCGTTTTTTCTTCCGGGTCAATGCAGGCTGGCGCACAATCAAGGCGAGTGTCTTTTGCCTGTTTATAGTCATGGCGGTCTTTGCCCTGTTCTTCTTTTGCGGTTTTTGGGTCATGCAGTTGTCTTTACGTCTTAGCTTTGGACTCCAGATGGCCATTCTCGGTGCCGGCATTCTCATGTTCTTTATTCTTTTGCTGTTGACCATGCCGCTCTGTTTTGTCACTTTCCGCTATGTCTTCCGTCCACACACCCGTTTTTTTCACATCTTTCCTTCAGCATACGCTGTCGGTTTGCGTCATCTTCCGCGTATATTCTGTGTGTCAGCCATAACGTTTCTCATAAACTTAGCCATAGGCTGTTTTATCATGTTGCCCTCTTATGTTCTCGCTCTCGCTGTCTATAAGTCCACGTCCGGAGCGATAATGATGGGTGACGCCCTGGCCTTGCCCGACAATATCAACATCCTCGTAGCCCTGACCGGTATACTGACCGGTTTCCTCGGCTCTTATCTCAATCTTTCACAGATGTATCCGCTCTATTATCTTTATGGTTCAATAGAGACACGTGAGGAGGAGCGCAAGCGGTTTGTGAGAGTGAGCGCCGTCGCTTCGGCTGCAACGTCGGGCGACTCTCATGGAAAGGATAGTTGAACATTTATCCTTGACGGACATAGAAAAAGCAATATATCCCTTTAACAGTTATATCATCATTAAATATACGACGCCGTATGAAACGCATACTATTCATAGACCGTGACGGAACCCTCATTGAGGAACCGGCCGACGAGCAGATTGACTCGTTCGATAAACTGAAATTCACCAAAGGTGTCTTCCGTAATCTCTCCTTTATCCGTTCTCACCTTGACTTCGAGTTCGTCATGGTATCCAATCAGGACGGACTGGGAACATCATCTTTTCCCGAAGAGACATTCTGGCCTGTCCACAACTTTATCCTCCAGACGTTAGAGGGTGAGGGCGTAACGTTCGATGATATTCTTATTGACCGCCACTTTCCCGAAGACAATGCGCCGACGCGCAAGCCGGCCACGGGGCTTGTCGAAAAATATATGTCCAATCCCGACTATGACCTCGCTGGAAGCTATGTCATCGGCGACCGTGAGACCGACCGCCAGTTTGCGGAGAACATCGGCTGTAAGTCGCTAATACTCGGTCGCGACGGCATGACGTGGGATAAGATTGCCGAACTTCTCTTTGCCGGTGAACGGACGGCAGAAGTCGTGCGTACCACGGCCGAGACCGATATTCGTGTCTGTGTCAATCTCGATGGCACTGGCTGCTGTGACATCTCCACCGGACTTGGCTTTTTCGACCACATGCTCGAACAGATAGGGCGTCATGGAATGATAGACCTTACGGTCCGTACGCGCGGTGATCTTCACGTTGACGAACACCACACGATTGAGGACACGGCGATTGCCCTTGGCGAGTGCCTGCTCCGTGCGCTTGGCGACAAACGCGGAATCGAACGTTATGGCTACTGTCTGCCCATGGACGACTGTCTCTGTTCTGTGGCTCTCGATTTCGGCGGCCGCCCGTGGCTCGTCTGGGATGCCGAATTCCACCGCGAGCGGGTAGGGGACATGCCGACCGAAATGTTTCTTCATTTCTTCAAGAGCCTGAGTGACAGCGCGCGGATGAACCTGAACATCAAGGCCGAAGGTGTCAACGAACATCATAAAATCGAAGGAATCTTCAAAGCGTTGGCCCGAAGTCTGAAGATGGCTGTGCGCCGGGATATATATCATTATGAGCTGCCGAGCACAAAGGGCATGCTTTAAATATGTTTGGATTGTCTCATACAGTAGCGGAATAATTGGGTCATTCTGAAGATAACACGAAAGCTGTGAAAGCGAGCCATGTGCATTATCATATATTCGGAATAATATTTACTTTAACAATAGTTAAACTCCACTTGGCCCCCGATTCCTGTGCTCCGATGTAAAATAGCGTGTTTTTCTTGAGAAATAGGATGTGCTGATAGTCAGCTACTTACGTGCGGGTGTCAAAAAACACGTTCTCTTTGGTGAGCAAGGAGGGCCTCCCGGTATTGCAACAAGGCCTTCCTTGCAATGCAACGGGGCCTCCGCCAGCTTCCAACGGCGTGCTTGTTGCAACCCCGGGAGGCCCTCCCGGCTCGGAGAAGACCGGCCGATGGTGATGAAAAGCGTAGTTGTTAGCATTTGTTTGCTGAATTTAAGAGAAAAATACAGATGTTAAATTAACGGAACTTCCATGACATTATCCGTCGTTTTGTGGTTTTATTTGATGCACGGCTCTTTCATTTAGAGTATGAATGCTTCTTTATTGATACGCTAAATGAAAGAGCCGTGTGTTTGATAATTTAAACCTGGACAATGAAACATCTGAGCGCCGGAACACTGTAATCAAAATCGTCTCATCATACAGCCTGACAATCGGAATATTGCAATTAAAATCACCAAAAAAGAATACCTAATCACAAAAACCTTGTTGCTGTGAGTTTTTTTCATTACCTTTGCACATAAAATATTGCAATATGGGAATTTTCGGCTTTTTTAGTAAGAAAAAGAAAGAAACGCTCGACAAAGGACTGGAGAAGACCAAAGTCAGCGTGTTTGACAAGTTGGCCCGTGCCGTGGCCGGTAAGTCGAAGGTTGACGACGATGTGCTCGATAATCTGGAGGAAGTGCTCATCACCAGCGATGTCGGTGTTGACACAACGCTGAAGATAATCAAGCGCATAGAGGAACGTGTGGCCCGTGACAAGTATGTGAGTACGGCCGAGCTGAACGGTATTCTCTGTGACGAGATCGCTTCATTACTCGCGGAGAACGACGGCGACGACAATGAGAACTGGGATTTGCCGTCAGACCACAAGCCTTATGTCATCCTGATTGTCGGGGTCAACGGAGTGGGCAAGACGACCACCATCGGAAAATTGGCCTATCAGTTCAAGAAAGCCGGAAAGAAAGTCTATCTCGGTGCAGCCGACACTTTCCGTGCTGCAGCCGTGGAACAGCTCTGCATCTGGGGTGAGCGTGTCGGTGTGCCTGTCATAAAGCAGCAGATGGGCAGCGACCCGGCTTCGGTGGCATTCGACACGTTGAGCAGCGCTAAGGCCAATGGAGCGGATGTGGTCATCATCGACACTGCAGGACGTCTTCACAACAAGATTGGTCTGATGAACGAGCTGAAGAAAATCAAGGATGTCATGAAGAAAGTCCTTCCGGAAGCTCCCGATGAAGTGATGCTCGTGCTTGACGGAAGTACAGGCCAGAACGCTTTTGAACAGGCCAAGCAGTTCGCCGCCGTGACACAGATAACGTCGCTGGCCATAACCAAACTTGACGGAACGGCCAAGGGAGGCGTGGTCATCGGTATCAGCGACCAGCTGAAAGTGCCCGTCAAGTATATCGGACTGGGTGAAGGCATGGAAGACCTCCAGTTGTTCAACAAACGCCAGTTCGTAGACTCACTTTTCAATAAGAAAAACTAACTTCAATAAGAAAAACTAACTTCAATAAGAAAAACTGACGACATACGTTTCTGTCAGTGTTCTCTGTGAAGCAGCGTTGTCCGTGAGACGGCGTTATAAACTTAAAAGAGGCAGAATCGGAATCATAGGAATATGTCCGGGGCTTGTCGTGTCAGACTGTTACAATAGGATATGTCGCAAAACTATGAAGATTGTAGGGACGTGTCTTTGGCACGTTTATGGAAAAAAGGTTGTCGTTCAATAGACATCGTTTGATAAACATCGCAAGGCGGTGTCACTGCATGTCGGATATGTGATTTGCAACACCCGCATTTGTCTTTCATGGCGGATCTAAAGACATCCTCTGAATGCATGACAGGCTTTTCGGTTCAATAGGTAAACAAGAATCAGAATAATAGAAGTGAAGAAGAATACGATAGACATCATAACGATGGGCTGCTCGAAGAATCTCGTGGACAGCGAGAAACTAATGAGTCGGCTTGAAGATTGCGGATATCATTGTGTGCACGACAGCCGTAATCCGCAGGGAGAGATAGCCGTTATAAATACTTGCGGATTCATCGAAGACGCCAAGCAGGAGAGCATCGATACTATCCTCGAATTCGCTCAGGCAAAGGAAGAGGGACGCTTGAAACGTCTATATGTAATGGGTTGTCTCTCACAGCGTTATATGAATGAGCTTGAAGCAGAGATTCCGCAGGTCGACAAGTATTATGGAAAGTTCGACTACCGTCAGCTGATTGCCGATTTGGGCCATGCGGACATGGCTTCCTGTGACGGCCGCCGCCGCATAACGACCCCGCGTCATTATGCCTACATCAAAATCAGCGAGGGTTGCGACCGCCATTGCGCCTACTGCGCCATACCGATCATGACCGGCGGTCATGTCAGCCGGCCGATGGACGAGATTCTGGACGAGGTGCGGCAGCTCGTTGCGGATGGGACTAAGGAGTTTCAGATAATAGCTCAGGAATTGACATACTATGGCGTTGACATCGACGGCCGTCAGCATATCGCTGAACTGGTGGAACGCATGGCCGACATTCCGGGAGTGAAATGGATAAGGCTTCATTATGCCTATCCGGCCCATTTCCCGTGGAGCCTGCTTGATGTCATACGTGAGAAACCGAACGTCTGCAAGTATTTGGATATCGCTCTTCAGCATATTTCGGACAACATGCTGACGAAGATGAAACGCAACGTCACCAAGGCCGACACATACGCCCTGATAGAACGTATGCGCCGTGAGGTTCCGGGAATACACTTGCGCACGACGCTGATGGTGGGTTTTCCCGGTGAGACGGAAGAGGATTTCGAGGAACTGATGGAGTTTGTACGCAAGGTTCGTTTCGAACGCATGGGCGCTTTCTCTTATTCAGAGGAGGACGACACCTTTTCGGCTATCAACTATGAGGACGACATACCGGCTGATGTCAAAGCCTTGCGTCTTGATCGTCTGATGGCTCTGCAGCAGGAAATCAGTGCGGAGATAGAGGCGGAGAAAGTGGGACAAATCATGAAAGTCGTCATCGACCGTAAGGAAGGTGACTACTATATAGGCCGTACGGAGTTCAGTTCGCCAGAAGTTGACCCAGAGGTACTCATTCCTGCCGGTGAAAAGCGTCTGCAAGTCGGACGGTTCTATGATGTGAAGATAACGAGTTCAGAGGAGTTTGACCTCTATGGAACAACCATAACGGCATAAAAAGGGCAGGGGATGAATAACAAGGAATTTGTAGTCGAGTTGGCGCAGCGGACAGGCTATGCACAGGCTGACACACAGAGGATGCTCACCAACGTGATAAACGCGATGAGTGACGGATTTCAGGATGGCGACACTGTGGCCATCCCGAACTTCGGAATGTTTGAGGTGAAGAAAAAGATGGAGCGCATCATGGTCAATCCGGCCACACAGCAACGTATGCTGGTACCTCCGAAACTCGTGCTTGGCTTCAAGCCAAATGTTGCATGGAAGGAAAAAATAAAAACAGGCAAGCCTTAACCAAATGAACAGAATATCCATATACGAACTGGCTCAGGTGCTGGTTGAGAAGAATGGGCTTGACAGACGTGATGCCGAACACTTTGTCTCTTCCATATTCACCATAGTTCAAAGTGGTCTGGAACATGACAGCGTTGTTAAAATCAAAGGGCTCGGAACGTTCAAGATTATCGGTGTGGAGGCGCGTGAGAGCGTCAATGTCAATACCGGCGAGCGTGTTGTCATAGAAAGCCACGGAAAAGTCACGTTCACTCCCGATGCAACGATGAAGGAACTGGTCAACAAACCGTTTTCTCAGTTTGAGACCGTCGTGCTCAACGACGGTGTTGAGTTTGACGACATGAAAGGTGGCGAAATGACTTCCGGGACAGAAACCGTAGCGGCCTCACCTGATGATGAGGTTGCCGAAAGGACTGTTGGCGGAGCAAGAACAGCATCGGGACTGTCGCAGTCACGCTTCACAGGCGGACGCTCTCCACTGGTAGAAAATGCTATAGGTGACATAAAGGAAGCTATTGACGGAGTGGGCGTTACGGGAGATATTGGAAGTGATGCATCAGACGAGGACAATGCGTGTGTTCCGCTCGAAATCCCATATTCTTTAACCGACCTTGAAGCCTTGCCCGATTTGCCGGACACCGCCGTGCAGAACCCGGTAGGCGATACACCCAAGGCCGTCGTCGCAGAGCTGGAAGACATACCGCAGGAACCGGAACGGACTGTCGTCACAACGGAAGGAATCTCGGAGAAATCGGAACCTCTGTCTGACGTATGTTCTACAGAGGAGGCTATGGAGAGAACGGAGGCCGCCGTCGTTGTGAAGCCGCAGGTAGCTGGACCTGTTGAAGCCGCAGAAAAGGAACCGGTGAAGCCTGTCGTTGTTGCGAATGAGGACGTGGTTGAGGCGGTTGCTGTGGAACAGTCAGCTTCGGTGGCAAGCGTTGCGGCCAAGGCGGAGGAACCTGTTGAAGAGCCGGAGACTGCTTCCAATGTCAACCGTAGAGGGATGTGGCTGTTCTTTATAGCCTTGTTCATGATATTTATTCCTGCTGCGTTCTTTGGAGGCTATTTCTTTAATAAGCTGTTATCCGATAGTACACAAGATAAAACAATGGAAGAGGTGGAACTGAATGTTCCTGCCGAGAAACCGGCCGCACCGCCGAAAGACGCCACGGCAGTTGCCGATACGCTTACGAGCCGGCGTGACACATTGGCTGACATACATCGTGCCGATGCAGAAAAGGCGGAAAATGTGGATGGAATGGAGCATAAAGATAATTCTGACGCGGAGAAAGAATCTGTGGACAAGACTGAGAATACAGCCCTGTCAGAGGATACTCCCGTTGACTATAAGAAATATGAGGTGATGGACAACAGAGTCCGTACGGGTGCTTATCGCATCGTCGGGACTTTGGATGTAAGAACAGTGAAGCAGGGCGAGACCCTTGAGCGCATTTCCAAGAAGACGCTTGGCGAAGGAATGGAGTGCTACATAGAGGTTTACAACGGGCTGGAGCGTGGTGCCAAGTTGTCCGTCGGTCAGAAGATAAAGATTCCGAAGTTGGTTCTGAAGAAGGCCGCGAGCCGTAAGTGACCTTTCTTCACGGATATGCCGTCCGCATGGGATTGCCGTTATGACTTTCTGTCGTTGCAGCAAGACCATGCGGACGACATTGTTTCAATCCGTTCGTGAAACGATAGTCTGACCACTGCGTGTAACTGATATTACGTAGGATTTGTTGTGGCGGGATGGTGGCTGTATCGGACGTAATCACAAAAGTTTCTTAAAATATGGGTGTCATGCCTGTTTTTTAATATTATTTAGATTGATATTTTCATCTTTCACTTAATTATTGACTATTTTTGCGCCTAATTTGAAACATGATTAACGTATAAAAGAACATTTTATGGCAGAAGCTATTGATATTCGGGAACTTAACATACGGATAGAGCAGCAAAGTTCGTTCGTGACCAATCTCGTTGCCGGAATGGACCGGGTGATTGTCGGACAGAAACATTTGGTTGAATCATTACTTATAGGTATGCTCAGTGACGGACACATCCTGTTGGAAGGTGTGCCTGGACTGGCAAAGACACTCGCAATAAAGACACTTTCACAGCTTGTCGACGCAGACTACAGCCGTGTTCAGTTCACTCCTGATTTGCTTCCGGCGGACGTCATCGGAACGATGATATATTCTCAGAAAGACGAGAAGTTTCAGGTGAAGAAAGGCCCTGTGTTTGCCAATTTCGTGTTGGCGGACGAAATCAACCGTGCTCCGGCGAAGGTACAGAGCGCGTTGCTGGAAGCCATGCAGGAGAAGCAGGTGACTATTGGCGGTGAGACATTCCAACTCCCCAATCCGTTCCTCGTGATGGCTACGCAGAACCCGGTAGAGCAGGAGGGTACCTATCCGCTGCCTGAGGCGCAGGTAGACCGTTTCATGCTGAAGGTTGTCATTGACTATCCCACGCTGGAGGAGGAGAAACTGATTATCCGCGGCAATCTCGGAGGCAGCGCGCCTGAAGTGCGTCCTGTAACGACGTCGGAAGAAATCCTCAAGGCCCGTTCAGTCGTACGCGAGGTCTATATCGACGAGAAGATTGAGCAGTATATCGCTGACATCGTTTTCGCCACACGCTATCCCGACCGCTATGGTCTTAAGGACATGAAGAACTACATTTCTTTCGGTGGCAGTCCGCGTGCAAGCATCAATCTGGCCAAGGCTTCACGTGCATACGCATTCATAAAGCGCCGCGGATATGTTGTTCCGGAAGACGTGCGCGCCGTTGCCCACGACGTGCTCCGCCATCGTATCGGCATGACATACGAGGCCGAGGCAAGTAACATAACAAGTGAAGAAATCGTAAGCAAGATTATTAATAAGGTTGAAGTGCCCTGATGGATGCTCAGGAAATCATAAAGAAGGTACGGACTGTCGAGATAAAGACCCGGCGGCTGAGTGCCAATATCTTTGCCGGCCAGTATCATTCGGCTTTCAAGGGCAGGGGTATGGCGTTCAGCGAGGTGCGCGAATATCAGTTCGGTGACGATGTGCGTGACATCGACTGGAATGTCACGGCGCGTTTTCATCGGCCGTATGTCAAGGTCTTTGAGGAGGAACGCGAACTCACCGTGATGCTGCTGATTGACGTCAGCGGTTCGCTTGACTTCGGAACCCAGCGGCAGATGAAGTCGGATATGGTCACGGAGATAGCGGCGACGCTTGCGTTCAGTGCCATTCAGAACAACGATAAAATAGGTGTGATCTTCTTTACGGACAAGATTGAGAAATATATTCCGCCAAAGAAAGGGCGCAAGCACATATTATATATAATACGCGAGATGCTTGATTTCCATCCCGAAAGCAAGGGGACGGATATGGCGGTGCCGTTGGAATTCCTTTCCAACGTGATAAAGCGCCGGGCGACAGTTTTCGTGTTGAGCGACTTCTACGTGCGCAATGATTTCTCACAGGCACTGACTATATGCAACCGCAAGCACGATGTCGTGGCTATTCAGGTTTACGACCGGAGAGCAAAGGAACTTCCAGACGTGGGACTGATGAGGGTCGTGGATGCCGAGACTGGGGCGGAGACGTATATCGACACCAGCAGCAAGAAACTGCGGCAGGCCCACAGGCTTTATTGGACTGGCCGTCAGGCGGAATTGCATGAGACGTTTAACAAGAGCAATGTGGATAATGTGAGCATCGCGACTGACGAGGATTATGTGAAGTCGCTGCTCGGATTGTTCAAACAGAGAAGTTAGAGAATGAGGAAGATACTGTTCTTTATCATATCGTTGGTCGTAGCACTGCATGCCGCGGCCAAGGTTTCAGTCGAGGCGCGGATTGACTCTATGGCCATATTCATCGGCCAGCAGGTGAATGTCACGGTTTCGGTTGTGGCGGACGCGGGTGCCAATATCACGTTTCCGCGGTTCGAGCCGCGGCAGATGATAACCCCGGGAGTGGAGGTGTTGGCCATGAATGACATCCCGTCGGAAGAGATGGACGGGAATATGACTTGTTCGCGGAGGGTCTACAGGCTGACGTCGTTTGACGAGCAGTTGTATTATCTTCCGCCGTTTGCTGTCAAGGTGAATGGCAAGGAATATAAGAGCAAGAGTCTCGCGCTGAAAGTTGTCGGCATTGAAATTGATTCGACAAATGTCGACTTTTATTTCGGACCGAAGGGCGTGCAGGACAATCCGTTCCAATGGAGCGAATGGGAACCGATATTCTGGCTTAGTTTCGTTCTTCTTCTGCTCATAGCTGCGGGTTATTACTTCTATCTCTGCCTACGCGACAAGAAGCCGATAAAGATCAGTATCAAGGTTGTGAAGAAGCTGCTGCCCCACCAGAAGGCCATGAAGTCCATCGAGGAGATAAAGGCCGGAAAGATGGTTACGTCGGAGAATCAGAAAGAGTATTACACACGTCTGACCGAAACGCTACGCAAGTATATTCAGGAACGGTATGGTTTCAATGCGATGGAGATGACCAGCAGCGAAATCATAGAGCGGCTCATGGCTTTACAGGACGCTAAGGCTCTTGATGAGCTGCGCACACTGTTCCAGACGGCGGACCTCGTCAAGTTTGCCAAGTATTCGACGCTCATCAATGAGAACGACATGAACCTCGTCAACGCCATCGAGTTCATCAATTCGACGAAGATAGAGAATGTTCCGACTGAGGACGTCGTGAAACCGCAGCTCTCTGAAGGCGAGAAGCAGACGGTGAAGATGCGGCGCGGACTGAAGATTGTGCTGACCTTCATAACGGTTTCCGGTTTGGCTATATTTGTATATGTGGTGTACAACATAGTACTGCTGTTGAGCTGATGACAGGCGGAAGCGGTCAGGACCGCGCTTCCTGTCGGATGACACTATTTTTAATGTAAAAGAGAATAAAGCGAATATGGAATTTGCTAATAAAGGATATCTGTTTCTGCTTCTGCTCATCATACCATATCTGTTGTGGTATGTCATGTACAGGAAGAAGAGCGAGCCTACCATGCGTATGAGCGACACGTTCGCCTACCGCTATGCGTCAAGAAGCTGGAAGGTGATGCTGATGCCTGTGCAGATGGTGTTGCGCGTTATAGCCTTCACGCTCATTGTAATAGCTATGGCACGCCCGCAGACACAGAACTCATGGAAGAACAAGTGGGTTGAAGGTATAGACATCATGCTGGCGATGGACGTCTCCACCAGTATGCTGGCGGAGGATTTGAAGCCGAACAGAATAGAGGCGGCAAAGCAGGTAGCATCGGAATTTATTGCCGGAAGACCGAATGATAATATCGGACTGACGATATTTGCCGGTGAGGCGTTCACCCAATGTCCGATGACCGTTGACCATGCTTCTCTGCTCAATCTGCTGCAGAACGTCCGCACCGATATCGCTGCGCGCGGACTGATTCAGGATGGAACGGCAATAGGAATGGGACTTGCCAACGCTGTGAGCCGTCTGAAGGATTCGAAGGCGAAGAGCAAGGTAGTCATTCTCCTTACGGACGGAAGCAACAACATGGGCGATTTGTCGCCCATGACCTCGGCAGAGATAGCCAAGAGTCTTGGTATCCGTGTCTATACGGTGGCCGTCGGTACGGATAAATCGGCTCCTTATCCGATGCAGGTGGGCGGTGTAGTTCAGTATGTCAATATGCCTGTGGAGGTTGATACGAAGACTTTGGAGGAGATTGCTGTCGCAACGGACGGAACGTCCTATCGTGCGACGAACAATTCGGAACTGAAGAATATCTATAAGGAGATAGACAAACTGGAGAAGTCAAAGATTAATAGCAAAAAATTCAGCAAGAAGTATGATATGTTCCAGCCTTTTGTATTGGCTGCATTCATTGTTCTGCTGATAGAGGTCCTGCTACGGATAACCATATTCAGAAAATTACCATAAGAAGTAATTATGTTCAGATTTGAAGATCCAAAATACTTATATCTGTTGGTGCTTATACCAGTATTGGCACTGATATACTTTCTCATGATGCGCAGTCAGAGGAGGCGTCTGCTCAAATTCGGTGATCCGGAACTTGTGAAGAGCCTTATGCCTGATGTCTCACGTTGGCGGCCGCAGGCAAAGTTCTGGATATTGGAGATTGCGTTGGCGTTGCTTATCGTCATGTCGGCCCGTCCGCAGATGGGAACGAAGATAACGAATGAGAAGCGTGTAGGCATTGAGACTATCATCGCAGTGGACATCAGTAACTCCATGAGGGCGGAAGATGTCGAGCCGAGCCGTCTGGACCGGAGTAAAATGATGGTCGAGAATCTCGTGGACAACTTCACTGACGATAAGATAGGACTGATTGTCTTTGCCGGTGATGCTTTTGTACAGCTCCCGATAACGAGCGATTATGTTTCGGCAAAGATGTTCCTTGGCAATATAGACCCGTCGATGATGGATGTGCAGGGCACTGATGTCGCTGCGGCAATAAACATGGCGGCCAACAGTTTCACCCAGCAGGATGGAGTGGGGAAGGCCATTATCATCATTACAGATGGCGAGAACCACGAGGGTGGAGCCGTTGAGGCCGCCGCAGCAGCAAAGAAGAAGGGTATGAACGTGTTTGTTCTTGGTGTCGGTTCGACAAAAGGCGCTCCCATACCAATACCGGGACGCAATGATTATATGACGGATAATACCGGAAATACCGTTGTCTCGGTACTCAACGAGGATATGTGCCGTGAAATTGCGGCAGCCGGTGGTGGTGCTTACATACACGTGGATAACAACAGCAATGCCCAGAAACAGCTTCGTGCGGAATTGGACAAACTCTCGAAAAAAGAGATTGAAAGCAATATATACAGTGATTATGACGAGCAGTTTCAGGCTTTTGGTATCATAATCCTGTTATTGCTTGTTTTGGAAATCTGCGTGCTTGAACGCAAGAATCCTTTGCTGAAGAACATCACGTTGTTTGGCGGCGGCCGGAAAACGATGCTGTTGGTGTCAGCTCTGATGTTTTCCGCGGTAGCCGGTGCCCAGACGGATCGTCAGCACATACGTTCCGGAAACAAACAGTTTAATTCCGGCAAGTATGCCGAGGCGGAGGTTGAATACCGGAAGGCTTTGGACAAGAATCCGAAGAACCCGCAGGCAATCTACAATCTTGGTAACGCCCTTCTTGCTCAAGGCAAGGATTCCGCCGCTGTTTCACAGTTTGAGACGGCAGCAAAACTCGAAACAAGTCCTTTGCGCAAGTCTAAGGCATACCACAATATGGGTGTCGTATGTCAGAAAGCGAGACTTTATCAAGAGGCTATAACAGCATATGAGGAATCTCTGCGTCTCAATCCTGATGATAATGAGACGAGATATAATCTTGCTGTATGCAAGCGTCAGAAACAGAAGCAAGACCAGCAGAATAAGGACAACAAAGATAACAAGGATAAAGACAAGGATAAGCAGGACCAGAATAAGGACAATAATAAGCAAGACCAAAACAAGGACAAACAGAAGCAGGAGCCTAAGCAGCCTAAGCCGGAAGACAAGGACAAGATGAGCAAGGAGAATGCAGAACAGTTGCTCAATGCCGCCATGCAGCAGGAGAAGGACACCCAGCGCCGCATGAAGGAAGCTCCGCAGCAACCTGGCAAGCGTAGGCTACAGAAAAATTGGTGATATGAAGAGAGTATATATAATATTTGTATTATGCGCAGTGACGCTTGCCTCATTGGCTCAGAAGTTTGTGGCGGAAGCTCCGTCACAGGTTGCTGTCGGTGAGCAGTTTCGTCTTACTTATACGATAAATACTCAGGATGCAAGCGGTTTCCATATAGGAAATATCCCTGATGCCCTTGAGATTCTTATGGGACCGAGCACGTCGCGGCAATCCAGTTTTCAGATGGTGAACGGCCATACGAGTTCAACATCGTCCATTACCTATACATATATACTATGTGCAAATAAGGCAGGAAAGTTTGATATTCCCGCCGCAAGCATATCGGCGGACGGCAAGCGGTTGACTTCAAATAAGCTCCGTATTACGGTGAGCGGGAGTGCCGGCGGTGGCAATTCGCAGGCGCAGCCGCAGGGCAGAGGTCGCCAACAAATACGTGAGGCCGGTTCGCGCATATCCGGTTCTGACCTTTTCATAAAGGTTAGTGCCAGCAAGAAGCGCGTTCATGAGCAGGAACCGATATTGCTGACATATAAGGTCTATACGCTTGTCGGATTGTCACAGCTTGACGGTAAGATGCCTGACTTGAAGGGCTTTTATACTCAGGAGATTAAATTGCCGCAGCAGAAGAGTCTCAAAGTCGAAACACTCAATGGCCGTCAATATCAGACTGTGACTATCCGCCAGTATGTCATGTTCCCTCAGAAGTCAGGGAAAATGGAAATTCCGAGTATTATCTTTGATGGTGTTGTTGTTCAGCAAAACCGCAATATCGATCCGTTTGAAGCATTCTTTAATGGTGGTTCGGGATATGTCGAGGTCAAGCAGAAGATAAAAGCGCCTGGTCTGACTATAGATGTAGAACCGTTGCCGACCCGTCCGGCTGATTTTTCGGGTGGAGTGGGACACTTCAATATCTCCGCGCAGCTCAACAAACAGGATGTAAAGGCCAATGACCCTGTTACCCTGCGTGTCACGGTTAGCGGTGTCGGAAACCTGAAGCTGGTTAAAACGCCGATTGTCAATTTCCCCAAGGATTTCGACAAGTATGACGCCAAGGTTACCGACAAAACCAAACTGACTGCTAACGGCGTTGAGGGAAGCATGGTTTATGACTTCCTTGCCATTCCACGTAATCCCGGACAGTATGAGATTCCTGCGGTTGAATTTACATATTTTGATACCGAAAGCAACAGTTATAAGACAGTCAAGTCGGAGTCTTTCACACTCAATGTGGCCAAGGGTACCGGTCGTGGCAGCGTGACAAGCTATACAGGCAAGGAAGATCTGACCATGCTCAACAAGGATATACGCCATATCAAGACCGGTGATGCCGATGTCCATGACGTAGACGACTTCTTCTTTGCGTCCACGGCGTATTGGATTTCGCTTTCTCTCCTTGTCATTATCTTCGTTTCCCTGTTCGTCATATTCCGTCAGCGGGCCATAGATAATGCGAATGTCGGGAAGATGCGCGGCAAGAAAGCCAATAAGATGGCGTCCAAGAGGCTGAAAAAAGCGAAGGCTTTATTGGATTCCGGACGTGGAAACGATTTCTATGATGAGGTTCTCCGTGCTTTGTGGGGATATATCGGCGACAAACTCAATATGCCTGTTGAGCATATCTCGCGTGACAATATCAGCCAGTGTCTGGCCGAACGCAATGTCAACGAAGTTACCATCAGCCAGTTCATTTCCGCCCTTGACGAGTGCGAGTTTGCCCGTTATGCCCCCGGCGATGCCAAGGGAAATATGGACAAGACTTTTGAATCAGCGATGACAACGATAATGAATATCGAAGAAGCGATGAAAAAGAAAACGAAATCGGCCAAGCGTGATGTGGTGACGGTTCTGCTTGTTATGCTCATGTCGTCGCTCTCCTTGTCTGCCTACGGTGTGACAAAGGCGGAAGCGGATAGCGCGTACGTCAACCAGAATTATACGCAGGCCATACACGATTATGAATCATTATTGAAAGAAGGAGTGAGTGCCGATATTTATTATAATCTCGGCAACGCCTACTATCGTGCCGACAATATAACACGTGCCGTGCTCAACTACGAGCGTGCGTTGCTCCTTTCTCCGGGAGATAAAGACACTCGTTTCAACCTGCAGATGGCCAGAAGCAAGACTGTCGACAAAATAGTTCCGGAGACGGAAATGTTTTTCACCACATGGTACCGTTCTTTTGTCAATATGATGAGTGTGGACGGCTGGGCACGCATGGCTCTTGTCGCCCTTTGTCTTGTCATTGTCTTCTCCCTGCTTTATCTGTTTGCATCCCGCATAGTGCTTCGTAAGATAGGGTTCTTCAGTGGCATGGCTTTCCTCTTGATTTTTCTCGTCTCCAATATTTTCGCTTATCAGCAGAAGAAAGTGCTTTCCATGCACAAAGGTGCCATCATAATGTCGCCTGCCGTGCAGGTCAAGAGCACTCCGGCAAAGAATGGAACCGACCTTTTCATCCTTCATGAGGGAACGAAAGTGGAGATAACTGACGCCTCCCTCAGCGGCTGGACGGAGATACGTCTTGCCGACGGTAAGGAGGGCTGGCTCGAAACATCACAGATAGAGGTTATATAGGGTGGATTTAGAGATTATATAAGATGGATTTGGAATCACTGATACAATTAGACAAACAGTTGCTTCTTGCCGTCAACGGCAGCGACTCGCTGTTTTTGGACGGGTTGGCCTCTGTTCTTACGACGGCCGCCACATGGATACCGCTTTACATATCCTTGTTCTATCTTGTCCTGAAGAACAATGAAAACATGAAGCAGATATTGCTGATTGTCGCCAGTGCGGCGCTTTGTGTCGTGCTTGCCGGCACGATAGATGATTCCTTTGTCAAGCCTACTGTGGCCCGTCTCAGGCCCACGCACGATTTCCAAATCGGTCAGCTGGTTGACATCGTTGACGGTTATCGTGGAGGCCGCTACGGTTTCTTCTCCGCTCATGCCGCCAACACTTTCAGCATAGCTGTCTTTTTCAGTCTCCTCATACGCAATGGCATTGTGTCTTCCTTGCTTATTCTATGGTCATTGATTAACTGTTGGACACGAATGTATCTCGGTGTCCACTATCCGGGAGACATCCTTTGCGGCCTCGTTTGGGGTGGATTGATGGGACTTGTTGTCTATTACATATATTACAGAATAAATGCCCGTATGGCCACAGGCATGCGGTTCATATCCTCGCAGTACACATCAACAGGATATCAGCTTACGGATATTGATGTGGTGATAAATGTCCTGTTCTTCACATTTATATATGCACTTATCCGCGCCTGTCTGATGCTGGCGTAAGTTTATAACGAATGATGGAAACCAAACGGATACATATAAGTGACTACAACTATGCCTTGCCCGATGAGCGCATAGCCAAATTCCCAATCGGGACTCGCGATCATTCCAAACTTCTCATCTACCGCCACGGCGGGATTGAAGAAGATGTTTTCTATAATCTTCCCGGCTATCTTCCTGCTGGAGCGCTGATGATATTCAACAACACCCGCGTTATTCAGGCCCGCATGCACTTCCGCAAGACCACGGGAGCACTGATAGAGATATTCCTTCTCGAACCGGTTGCTCCGGCAGATTATGAGCAGATGTTTCAGACCACCGGACAGTGTTCCTGGCTCTGTCTCGTCGGCAATCTGAAGAAATGGAAGGAAGGGCTTCTCTCGCGCACTTTTGATGTCAAGGGACGCCAACTGACCCTTACTGCAGCACGCATCAGTGAGGAAAAGACCAGCCATAGGATTGAATTCCGCTGGGACAATCCCGATGTTTCTTTTGCCGAGATTCTTGATGCCGTCGGCGAACTCCCAATACCGCCGTATCTCAACCGTGAGACGCAAGAGAGCGACAAACAGACATATCAGACTGTATATTCGAAGATAAAGGGCAGTGTTGCCGCCCCTACGGCCGGTCTCCATTTCACGGACAGTGTCCTGTCGTCACTTGACACGGCCGGCATAGAGCGGGACGAGATAACTCTTCATGTCGGTGCAGGAACATTCAAGCCGGTCAAGTGTGATGCCATCGTTGACCACGAGATGCATACAGAGTATATCAGTGTCCACCGTTCAACCCTCGAACGTCTTATCCGTCATGATTCCTGCGCCATCGCAGTTGGGACAACGAGTGTTCGAACGCTGGAGAGCCTTTATTATATGGGTCTTCGTCTTCACCATAATCCTGACTTGACGGAAGAGCAGTTGCACGTTTCCCAGTGGGAACCATACGAAGCTGATGCATCAATCAGCCCAGTAGAGGCATTGCAGGCCATCGTCGATTTCCTCGACCGTAATGGCGTGAATACGCTTCATTCCAGCACACAGATCATGATAGCTCCAGGCTATCAGTATAAGATAGTAAAAATGCTGGTCACCAATTTTCACCAGCCGCAGAGCACGTTGCTTCTGCTGGTCAGTGCCTTTGTCCGTGGTGACTGGCGCCGCATATACGATTATGCCTTAGCTCATGATTTCAGATTTCTCAGCTATGGCGACAGTTCATTATTAATACCTTGATTTATGAAAATAGGAGATAAAGTTCGCTTTTTGAGTGAGACAGGTGGCGGTGTCGTTGCCGGATTTCAGGGCAAGGACATTGTCCTCGTCGAAGATGCCGACGGTTTCCAGATACCGACGCCGGTTACCGATGTCGTTGTGACCAATGATGACGATTACAGCACTTCACGTATCATAGAGAACAAGAAGGCGTCTACTGCCAAACCGATTGACGAGGATGAGGATTACGATCCGGCCGACCGCCCCGTAACGTTCAAGGCTCCGGTAGAGGAGCGCCGAGGCGGCGATTCGTTGAGCGCTTATCTGGCTTTTGTCCCGATGGACATGAAAGAAATCACCTCGACCCGCTTTGAGACATATTTCGTCAACGACAGTAACTACTATATGCGCTACTGCTATATGGTTGCGGAGGGTGCGAGCTGGCAGCTGCGCTCAACGGGCGAGGTTGAACCGAACACAAAACTCTTCATCGAGGAGTTCGGGCGTGACCAGCTCAATTCGATGGAGCGCGTCTGTCTTCAGGTCATGGCCTACAAGCGTGAGCGTCCATTCCTGCTTAAGCCGGCTGTTGACGCTCAGATACGCATTGACACGGTCAAGTTCTACAAACTCCATACCTTCCGTGAAAACGATTTCTTCGAGCAACCTGCCCTTATCTATCCCATTGTAGAGAAGGACCGTGCCGTCCGTCCGCTCGTGGTAGATCCGGACAAACTCAAGAAAGAAATGCTTGGAAAGATTAGTGCGGACAGCCGTCCGGCCGCAGACCATAACATTCCGGCGAAGTCTGCTGACAAGAATGCTCCTGTTGTTATCGACCTCCATGCAGCCGAACTGTTGGACAGCATGACGGGCATGTCGTCTGCCGACATTCTCAACTATCAGATGGAGACTTTCCGTAAGACGCTCAAAGAACATGAGAAGGAGAAAGGCCGCAAGGTCGTCTTCATCCATGGAAAAGGTGAGGGCGTGCTCCGCGCCGCCATCATCAATGAGTTGCGCTATCGTTATAAGCGCTATACCTATCAGGATGCTTCCTTCCAGGAGTACGGCTATGGAGCCACACAGGTCACTATAAAGTAAATCACACCTTATGAAATACGGCTTTATATCGGTTGCGGCCACCGTCCCGGCTGTCAAGGTCGCCGACACTGACTACAATTTGCGTGAGATAGAAAACCTGATAGCTCAGGCGGAGGGGCGTGGCGTAGAGATAATCTGTTTTCCGGAGCTTTCCATAACGGGGTATTCCTGTCAGGACCTGTTCCGCGAGCAACTTCTGCTGGACAAGGCAGAGGAGGCCTTGCTCCAGTTGTTGGACTTCACCCGCATGCTTGACATCATATCCATTGTCGGCCTGCCCGTGTCTGTCAACGGCATATTGCTCAACTGTGCCGCCGTCATTCAGCACGGAACGGTGCTCGGAATCATCCCTAAGACCTATCTTCCCAATTACAATGAGTTCTATGAGAAGCGATGGTTCGCTTCCGCTCAGGATCTGCGCCCCACGGAAATATATCTTGCCGGCAGTCCAGTGACAGTCTCGTCCGAGCCGAAGATATTCTCTACAATGGATGGAGTCAGGTTTGGAGTGGAAATCTGTGAGGACGTGTGGGCCCCGATACCGCCAAGCAATAACCTTGCATTGGCCGGTGCCGACATAATTTTCAACCTTTCCGCCAGTAACGAACTGATAGGCAAGCATGCCTACCTTCGTTCTCTTCTTGCCCAGCAGAGTGCACGGACAATGAGCGGCTATGTCTATTCTGGAAGCGGATTCGGTGAGAGTACTCAGGATGTTGTCTATGGAGGCAATGCCATGATATTTGAGAACGGCCATCTGCTTTGCGAGGGCGAACGTTTCTCGCTGACGTCGCAGATGCAGATATGCCAGATAGACGTTGAGCGGCTGCGTGCCGAACGTCGCACAAACACGACCTATATCAACGCACAGCGCCATGCCGTCGCCCGTCAGATAGACACTTGTCCGGTAGAACAGCGTGACTTCCGTCTGACACGTCAGATATCACCGTGGCCGTTCATTCCCTCTGATGCCGACATGAAAGACAGTTGTGAGGAGATACTGAACATCCAGACCGCCGGTCTCATCAAGCGCCTCACCCATACCTGCAGCACGAGGGTGGTCATCGGAATCAGCGGCGGTCTCGACTCGACGCTGGCTCTGTTGGTCTGCGTGCGTGCTTTCGACCGTATGCAGCTGGACCGCCGGGGTATCATAGGTGTGACAATGCCCGGTTTCGGTACGACCGACCGTACCCATGACAATGCAGTCAGCCTGATGACGTCACTTGGAGTGACCTCCCGTGAGATAAATATCTCGAAGAGCGTCGTGCAGCATTTTGATGACATCGGCCACGATATTTCTGTCCATGACGTGACATACGAGAACAGTCAGGCCCGCGAACGCACACAGATTCTCATGGACCTGTCGAATGAGTTGGGTGCACTGGTCATCGGAACAGGTGACTTGAGTGAGTTGGCTCTCGGTTGGGCGACATACAACGGAGACCACATGTCCATGTATGGTGTTAACGGAGGTGTTCCCAAAACCCTCATCCGCTATCTTGTGCGTTATGTGGCGAACAGTGGTGTTGACGAAAAGTCGCGCGCCACTCTGTTGGACATCATTGACACTCCGATCAGTCCGGAACTGATTCCAGCCGACGAGCAGGGCAATATAAGTCAGAAGACGGAGGATCTCGTCGGTCCGTATGAGCTTCATGATTTCTTCCTCTACTACTTCCTGCGTTTCGGTTTTCGCCCGGCCAAGATATTCATGATGGCCCGCCACGCCTTTGACGGAACTCATCCGGAAGCCGGACACTATGACGACGAGACCATCAAGCATTGGCTGACCGTCTTTTGCCGCCGTTTCTTCAATCAGCAGTTCAAACGTTCATGCCTGCCGGACGGTCCCAAGGTGGGAAGCGTAAGCCTCAGTCCGCGTGGCGACTGGCGAATGCCGAGCGATGCGTCAAGTGCAATATGGCTGAAGGAGTGTGATGGGCTGTGAAATGCCGGAATCAATCGTGCGGTTTAGCCGCCTAAACGCATGCACACTGTAGGAGTATTTTCGCTACAGTGTGCATTAATCTAATGTGAAAGTTCGTTTTCGATGTATAAGAAACTGCTATCATCCTTGTGGCAAAGTCACAAGGATATATCATATTAAACTTTGAAATCAGGCCAGAATGGAAATAAGGAATTTAGAAAATATCGATTTTGAAGAACTTTTTCACGGCTTTGAAAAAGCTTTTGCCGATTACGAAATACATTTTGAGAAAGAAGAAGTGCGCTCCATGCTCAAACGGCGCGGATATAATCCACGATTATCATTTGCCGCCTTTGATAATGGCGAAATTGTAGCATTCACCTTGAACGGAACAGGAACATTCAATGGTGTTCCTACCGCCTATGACATAGGGACTGGAACGGTAAAGCAATATAGAGGGCAGAGTATAGCTGGGAAAATCTTTAATCATTCCCTCCCTTTTCTCAAGGAATCGGGTATTAGTCAATACCTGCTGGAAGTCCTGCAGAACAATCAAAAAGCAATCGGCGTTTATCGTCGGATGAATTTTAAGGTAACACGGGAATTTGAATGTTTCAGACAAACGATTGAGCATATTGACATTCGAAAAGTAAACACAGACTGTATCATAGAGCAGGTCGATACAAATTCCATTAGAAAGGCACAATATTATTGCGACTTTAGTCCTTCGTGGCAAAACAATTTTGAGTCCATTGAAAGAGGAATATCCGAGCTGATGTGCCTTGGGGCTTTCTTGAACGGGAAGATGGTTGGCTATTGTGTGTTTGACATATATACAGGTGATTTGACTCAAATAGCCGTTCTAAGCGAATACAGACGGAAAAGAATAGCTTCCCGCTTATTGCAAGAAGCCATAACCGGGATGAAAACAGACTTTGTTAAAATATTAAACATCAATTCCGGCAGTCCAACCATGCCTGTTTTTCTTCAAAGCAAGAATATTCCCTTGGCAAGCAAGCAGTTTGAAATGATATCGTCACTTTAACAATGACGATACAAACTATGAGAAAAGTAGACACCATATTGCCGTCAGTTTGGATGGTTATATTGCTGATGACAAAGGTGTTATTGACTGGATAAGTGGACAAGATGAAAAGTAGAGGTGGAAGATACCTTTACACCATTTTTTTAGTAGTGGGGATACGATCATTATGGGAAGAAATACCTACAACCAGATTGTGACCGAACTTTCACCTGACCGAGGGCCCTATGAAGGAGAGTAACTTTGTTAAGTACAGCCTACTGATTCAATACTTTATTAAGTATCTCTCTTACCTCGTCTGCCTTTGGATTTACGGCGAGAATTATTCCATCGCGGTCGACGAGCACGGTCATGCCTCCGCCATTCGGCACGCCATATTGTTCCCAAATCAGCGCCTTGTCGTTCAGTTCCAGCAGATTGAGCCACTTGTATCCGTCGCGGTCGATGGCTTTGCGCATCGGTTCGGCACTACGTTCGCGGGCCACACCGACAACCGTGAAGCCTCGGTCGCGGTATTCCTCATATATGGGAATCATGCTCTTTGAGTTTCTTCGGCAAGGGCCGCACCACGATGCCCACAGGTCTATCAGTGCAATGCGTCCGGCAATCTCGGCCGACAGCGTGTGGTTTCGGCCGTCGAGGTCGGGAGCCGTGAAGTCAATGAACCGGCCGCCTGGCTTTATTTTGCGTCCGGCAATCCAGTTGCGCATATACCTGCTGACGATGTTGTCGCCGAATTTTCCGGCATAGAGGCTGTCGTATATGGCTTCCGTGCGGTCGGCGGTGTTGGCGTCCATACGCTTTGACATTAGTGCTACTTGATGAAGATTTAATAGGCCGACAGGTGTAACGTTGTCTTTGGCATATTCAAGCAGATATTTATAGCAGCTAACCATCGCCTGACTATATTTCTCATCGTTAGCCTTGGATTCTATTATTAATTTTTTTAGAACAATGTCCAATGAGTCTATCCGACGTTGTATGCTCTTGCGTTCATTGTCAGTCTTAGTCTCATTAATCAAATCTTTTAGTTTTTGCATTTCAAGAGTTATGCGTTCACCACTCTTTCTTATCTTTTCATTTTTCTGGTCTGGTTCATTGAAAAACATGTCCCACTCCAGTTTTTTCAAGCGTAGCATCTCGCAGTTCAGTGGTCCGGCTGTCGTTATTTCAGCCCTGCGGTTGGTGTCGTTGGCATATCGCTTTATATTGACTGTGTCATTTTCGGCAAAGAAATATATATTTTGCCAATTCCCCTTTTTATAATCATTCTCGGCGATAAGCTCGTAGACATTGTTTCCTGTCGTCCTAAGGTCGTATGTGAACCGTCCGTCCTTGCCAACGGGAATAGTGTCGTACGAGCCTATGCGCAAATCGGTGTTATAGACGGTTAGCAACATGCGATTGCAGGCAGGGTCGTCAACGACCAGTCCGTTTATGTGGCAGCAGATCTGTTCGTCCGCCGTTTGTGCTGATGTTGTTTGTATCGGCATGGTAGCGATAGCCGTAAGGATCATTGCCCATGTCATGTCTGTTTTCATTGTTGTTTTATTATTTGTTTTTGGGTTATTAGCGTTTTATGAATTTCTTGCCGTCCTTGATGTATATTCCGGAGCGGACAGCATTGGAAACGCGCTGACCGTGGAGATTGTATATTACGTCAGGTCGTGGCTTTTCTGTATTTCGTATGGTCGTGATTGACGAAACAGCAGAGCCGAAGGAGAAGCCCTTGGCGGCGGAAACGCTGTTCGGTACGGCGAGATATGCCTTGTATGCACCCAATGAAAATCCGTTGCCGTCTGGTGCTCCCCACCAGAAACCGAGCGACTCGCCAGAAGGTTTGGCCAGTCGGAAGAAAGTATGGTCTGTGTCAGTGGCGGTCATGTCGTCGGCTGTGATGTCCTTTATGTCGCCTTTCAAAAGATTACCAGTGTGGTTGCCGGACAGTGTTGCCGCTTTACCAGATACGGCATATTCATAAATTCCCGGCTCTTCGGCAGAGACAACAAGTCCGGTGGAGGCGGGGATGATGCTGTTTGTCGAAAAGTCGGTTAGGATCATCTGGTCGTCAACAATCCCGACGGTCGTGAAAGTGACGTCTTCGGGAACTGAAATGGCGACGTCGGTGAAATACGTCGCATAGTATCTGCCGTCGGAGTCGCGGCCACCACTCGTTATTTTTAGTGCACCCATCTTTCGGTAGAGGGAGATTTTTGAGGTTCCGCTTAAATCAGAGTAAACTCGAAATTTCTTATCTGTAATTTTGGCTCTGATATATCGGTTCACGGATTTGTAGTTTTTGATGGTAACACTATCCGGTGTTGTTACATCTATTATCCATTGAAAAGCATTAGTGGTATTACTTGTACTTGATATTTCAAAATCCGTATTATTTTTGTACCCGATATATCCCGTATTGTTTTTTATGAGCCATGTGTTATCTTTGTGTTTTGTGATGATGATTTCTGCGTCAGTTGGAATATTGATTCTTTCTTGTTCAATATTGACATCTATGCCTATTCCATATTTGTTGATAATCTCTCCCATGGCCATTCCGTTTGCACCATTCGTCTCATTTGTTTTGCAGACGATGAGGTATACCCCTCCATCAACGATGTCGGCATTTGACGTAACGAGTTTGTAATAGGCACTGCCTAAAGGCAGTATCGTCGGGTCGCTTACAGTAAGTGTATATGTTGCTGTCAGGGTGGGGGAGTCGGGGCGTAACAGTTGTGCAGTGATGATGGTTGTTCCCTGAGAGAGTGGAGTCGCCTTGCCGTTGTTGTCAACAGATGCGACGTTGTTGTCGGAACTCTCCCATGTCACAGTACCGTCCGGGTATGTATTTGTCAGCTCTGGAGCGATGAATTCCTTGCCGAGCGTGGCTGTTGCATTATCAGTGCTAAAACAGAATACTCTTTTTATGATATATTCTGCTGTTGCAATGTCGCTCTGTTCGTTGCTCTGTTTGTCAAAGGCTATAGCTTTTATGGTCATGTCGCGGTCAACGCTTATCGGCATCCCGTCATTATATATGAGGCCGACCTCCGCGGTAGGCTCGCTTCCGTCCATTGTGTAATAGATAGTATTTCCGCTTTTTGCTGTTATCGTCACATTCTGTGTGGTGGTGTATGTTCCCGCAGCAGGAGTGAACACAGGTGTATTTGTTTTGGAGTAAGCCTCGGAAGCCCATTCAATAGCGATGGAGTCGAGGTAAACAAGGCCGTCTTTTGCTTTAATGCCAAAATATTTATATTCTTTATCAGTAAAATCAATGGTGTCTTTTTGGGAAGTTGTATTGCAGGTCGTTTCTTTGAAAAGTGTTCCTGCTTTGCTTGAGGTATATAAATCTGCTGTAGATGAATATGCCTCTTTTTTCCAATATATATTCAGCTTCTCTTTTAGGTTTTGATCGTAAGAATTCCAATATATGATTATTCTTTTTATAATTCCGCCAGTTGTTGTCGTTACAATGCCGGAATTGTCACTTTTTCTAATACGCATTACTCCATTTCCATACGTTGCCATGTTTGCAGCATAGACGGCATTTGATGTCAATGTGATTCCGCTAAAGGATTTGTATGAAGTAGAGCCATTGAAATCCACCATATCTGTGGTCAGTACGTCGGTGGCTGTCTGTGCTAATGTGTTGGAAACTCCATAGATTACAGTCATTAAGATGATGACCAGCAATTTTAATGTTCTTATCTGTCGCATTGATTATATTGTTGTTATTTATAGGTTAGTCTTGCCTTGTTGACCGGCAGGTATTTCCATGTCAAGTCGCAGCACTGTAATAATATAGACAAAGGTAAGATTTTTCTTTATTATGTCAAAATAGTAGAAGAAAATATATAATAAGAAACTATCAAATATAACTAACATTAACATATTGATGAGCTTTTTGTAACTATTCAGCGAAAAACGCCTTTGACTTTCAGATATTTATGAGTGGCTTAGTCTTATACAATGCTCAAAAATGCAGTTTTTCTACGGATTTAGCAAATATTAAATCTACAAAACGTTGATTATCAGTGCTGTTTATTTCACGGATTCGCTGAATAGTTACAGCCTTTTAAGCATGAAATAATCGTCGACAGTGTTTCACTTACTGAATTCGCCTCAGGCACACTCAGTGAAACAGTATCCCTAATCGTCGTTTCCATATTTTTATGTGGTGTTATCGATGTGAAGTGCGAGAGAGACAACAAAAAGGGACTATGGCATGAAAACCATAGCCCCTTTATTATTAATAGGGTTTAACAAAAGTCTTTGTTATGCCTCCTCGCTCCAGTCCATCTTGCTCATGCGGACATAGCTCTGATAACGTTTCTTAGCCATATCCTCGCAAGCCTTGAACAGGTCGGCTGCCTCGTTGGGGAACTGCTTCATAACTGAGAGGAAGCGAACCTCACCCTTCAGATAATCCTGGAAGTTCTCCCATGCCGGAGCCTTAGAGTCGAGCATGAACGGATTCTTGCCTTCCTCTTCGAGTGCCGGGTTGAAGCGCCACAGGTGCCAGTAACCGCAAGCTACGGCAGCTGCTTCCTCGGCCTGTGCCTTACCCATGCCCTTCTTCAGACCGTGGTTGATACACGGAGCGTAGGCGATGATGATTGACGGTCCGGGATAAGCCTCGGCCTCACGGATAGCCTTGAGGCACTGGCTCTGGTCTGCGCCCATGGCAATCTGTGCAACGTAGACGTAGCCGTAGGTCGTGGCAATCATACCGAGGTCCTTCTTGCGTACTCGCTTACCTGAAGCCGCAAACTTGGCGATGGCGCCGAGCGGAGTAGCCTTTGAAGACTGACCACCGGTGTTAGAGTAAACCTCAGTGTCGAGAACGAGGATGTTTACGTCCTCACCGGAAGCGATTACGTGGTCGAGACCGCCGTAGCCGATGTCGTAAGAAGCACCGTCACCACCGATGATCCACTGTGAACGCTTAACGAGATAGTGAGAAAGCTCCTTCAGCTTCTTGCATGTCTCGCAACCGTGGGCTGCACCTTCCTCAATCATCGGAACGAGCTTGGCTGCTGCAGCCTTGCTTGCGTCTGCGTCGTCCTTACCGTCAAGCCACTCCTGAGCGGCAGCCTTGTAGTCGGCGGGTGCGTTCTCGTTGTTGGCAATGTCATTCTTGAGAATATCTGCAATGCGGGCACGCATCTTCTTGTTGGCCAGTGTCATACCGAGACCGAACTCGCAGAAGTCCTCGAACAGGGAGTTTGCCCATGCCGGACCCTGACCCTTCTCGTTGGTTGTATAGGGAGTTGAGGGGATTGAACCTGAATAGATTGAAGAACATCCTGTTGCGTTGGCGATGATTTCGCGGTCGCCAAAGAGCTGAGAAATCAGTTTCACGTACGGAGTCTCACCGCAACCGGAGCAAGCGCCGGAGAATTCGAAGAGCGGAGTGGCGAACTGTGAGTTCTTCGGGCTCTGCTTGATGTCAACCAGATCCTGCTTGCTCTTGACGTTCTTAACGCAGTATTCCCAGTTTGCAGCCTCGCCGAGCTCGCCTTCCAGCGGAACCATCTTGAGGGCGGGACCACCAGCCTTCGGATTGCCGGGACATACGTCAACACAGTTGCCGCAACCCAGACAGTCCATAACGCCTACCTGCATGCGGAACTTCATGCCCTTCAGTGCGGCGGGAGCCTTGATGTCGATTGTGGTAGCGTTCAGACCGGCTGCCTCTGCGTCGTCCATAACGAACGGGCGGATGCAAGCGTGAGGACAAACGTACGCACACTTGTTACACTGGATACAGTTCTCGGGAGTCCATGTCGGAACGAAGGCAGCCACACCACGCTTCTCGTATGCGGCTGTGCCCTGCGGCCATGTACCGTCCTCGATGCCCTTGAAGGCTGAAACGGGAAGCAGGTCGCCGTTCTGTGCATTGATGGGGCGTACAACTTCGTTGATGAATGCGGGGTCGTTGTTCTCCTTCACTGCGTCTGCGGGCAGGTTGCTCCATGCCGGATCGACGGTCAGCTCCTTGTACTCGCCTCCGCGGTCAACGGCAGCGTAGTTCTTGTCGACGATGTCCTGACCCTTCTTGCCGTAAGACTTAACGATGAACTTCTTCATCTGCTCAACGGCCAGATCAACGGGGATAACCTCGGTGATGCGGAAGAATGCGCTCTGGAGGATGGTGTTGGTGCGGTTGCCCAGACCTATCTCCTGTGCAATCTTGGTTGCGTTGATGTAGTAAACCTTGATGTTGTTATCAGCGAAATACTTCTTAACCTTGTTCGGCAGGTTGGCGGCCAGTGTCTCGCCCTCCCATATTGTATTGAGAAGGAAAGTACCGTTCTTGCGCAGACCGCGTGTAACGTCATACATGTTGAGGTAAGCCTGTACATGGCAAGCCACGAAGTTAGGTGTATTTACCAGATATGTAGAACGGATGGGGGTGTCACCGAAACGCAGGTGAGAGCAGGTGAAACCTCCAGACTTCTTAGAGTCGTAAGAGAAGTATGCCTGGCAGTGCTTGTCGGTGTTGTCACCGATAATCTTGACTGAGTTCTTGTTTGCACCTACAGTACCGTCGGCGCCGAGTCCGTAGAACTTAGCTTCGAACATGCCTTCGCCGCCGAGAGCGATTTCTTCTTTCTTGGGCAGAGATGTGAATGTAACGTCATCAACGATGCCGAGGGTGAAGTGATTCTTCGGCTCAGCCAGTGCAAGGTTCTCGTAGACGGCGAGAATCTGTGCGGGAGTAGTGTCGTTAGAGCCCAGACCGTAGCGGCCGCCAACGATGACGGGTGCGTTCTCTACGCCGTAGAATGCTTCCTTTACGTCGAGATACAGAGGCTCGCCGTTTGCTCCCGGCTCCTTTGTGCGGTCGAGAACAGCGATGCGCTTTGTCGTCTTTGGCACAGCTGCAAGCAGGTGCTTAACTGAGAACGGACGGTAGAGGTGAACAGAAACCAAACCAACCTTCTCGCCCTGAGCTGTCAGGTGGTCGATGGCCTCGCGTGCGGCCTCGCTTGCAGAACCCATAAGAATGATTACGCGGTCAGCATCCTCTGCTCCGTAGTAGTTGAACAGACCGTATTTGCGGCCGGTAATCTCGGAAATCTTCTCCATGTACTCCTCAACGATAGCGGGAACGGCATCGTAGTAAGGGTTGCAGGACTCACGGTGAGTGAAGAATGTGTCGGGGTTCTCTGCCATACCGCGTGCAACGGGATGCTCGGGAGTAAGGGCGCGGCTGCGGAACTCGGCCAGTGCCTGCTGGTCTACCAGCGGAGCAAGGTCGTCGTTCTCGAGCATCTCAATCTTCTGAATTTCGTGAGATGTGCGGAATCCGTCGAAGAAGTTGAGGAACGGAACACGGCTTTTAATGGTTGCGAGGTGAGCAACACCGGCCAAATCCATAACTTCCTGTACAGAGCCTTCAGCCAACATGGCAAATCCGGTCTGACGGCAAGACATTACGTCCTGATGGTCACCGAAGATGCACAGTGAATGAGAAGCGAGTGTACGAGCCGATACGTGGAATACGCAAGGAAGGAACTCGCCGGCAATTTTGTACATGTTGGGAATCATCAGCAACAGACCCTGTGATGCTGTATAGGTTGAAGTCAGGGCTCCGGCCTGAAGAGAACCGTGAACAGCTCCGGCTGCTCCGCCTTCAGACTGCATTTCCTGTACGAGGACAGTTTCGCCGAAGATGTTCTTGCGACCTTGTGCTGCCCATTCGTCCACATACTCCGCCATTGTAGAAGACGGGGTGATGGGGTAGATGGCTGCCACCTCCGAGAACATATACGAGATATGCGCTGCGGCTTGGTTACCATCACAAGTGATAAATTTCTTTTCTTTTGCCATTTTAATAGATAAAATATTTAAATGAATAAACTAATGTTTTCTTTTTGTTTTCAATTTGTTTTATCAGATTGATTATCTTATTTGCATGCCATATACTCTTTCTTATTTAGTGAATATCCTTCATTTGAATCAATATAGGAATCCGAACAGCCACAAAGGAATTTGATTTCCATGACCTACTTCTGTATTATAGCGTGCATATATCATGTCTGGAGTGCATCTTGTCTTGCCGTTGTTGTTGGCATTGCATATTTTGAATTTTAACTTTCCATCTACCGTATAATATGTCTCCCTGCTACCTTGATTTACTTTGTGGTCTTTCCAAAGCGAATTGACGAAGAATGTCTCCATTGTGTCCTGTTGCTCAATCTTGATAGGGTATATTGCAAACATGAGGTTGGAATTGTGCATCATGACCTTGGTTGGCTTTTTGGGGAATTCCTGTCCGAAAGGATAAATTATGTTTATTAGTCTTGCATCAGCCAGATACTTGATATAGTTCATAACCGTAGCCCGACTTGTCTCTATGTCATTTGCCAGTTGGCTGATGTTTGGCGCTTTCGGACCATCCACTGCCAAAAGATAAAAAAGCTTTTTGATTTTTGTCAGATATTTCAGCTCTATCTGTTTGATGAGAAGGATATCAACCTCGGTCATCATATTCATTGTCTTCTGGAGGTTTTCGGAATAATTCCTGTGCTCCTGATAGAAAGGATAGAAGCCGTGATGGATGTAATCAAGAAAGTATTTGTTGGGTGAAACTTTCGGTAGGATTTGCTTGATGATCTGTTCATGGTTTTCCAAGATTTCATCAAGAGTGTATGGAGAAAAGTTGTTTCCTGTCTGAAGATTTAGAAATTCGCGGAAAGAAAATCCTCGTAGATTATAGCTTTTGACAATTCCGTTTAATTCCGTGTTCTCTTCTTTTAGGCGCATGACGCTAGAACCGGTGAACACAATGTTCAGATTGGGATATTCGTCATAGCATTTGCGCAATTCCAGACACCAATCCTGCTGTTTGAATACTTGATCTATCAGCAATACACGTCCGCCGTTGCGGTAGAACTCGCCGGCGAAGTCAGATATGCCACGTCCTTGAAAATAGAAATTGTTCATGTTTACATATAGACATTGGCGATCTTGAATATCAAAGTGCTCTTTCGCATATTGCAGAAGGAATGTGGTTTTCCCGACACCTCTTGTACCCTTTATACCAATCATACGGTCATTCCAATCTATCTCATCCATAAGGGTGCGACGGACAGACGCATGAGTGTGCTCTACAAGATTAGTATGAGTTCTGAAAAAAACTTCCATTCCAGTTAATATTAATGTTGCAAAGATAATACTTTATTCTTAATTTGCAAAGTCTGTATTGCAAAATCTAAAAAAAAAGAGTAATTTTGTATTTCAAACGAACCTCCTTACAATTAGTTCGGTCATAAAGTTTGATTGCAGTTTGTTGCAAGTCGGTTGGTCTTAATATTTCTTATGCAATATTATAGTATAATGACATTACATATATTTAATCCTGAGCATGATTTGGCTTTGGCATGTGATATGGAAAACTTCACTCCTCCTGCTGCGGCCTGGAAATTATATTCAGATTTGGGTTTTATGCCTGCATTGTGGTCTGATGATGGTGATGTGGTGGTGGTGGAGGACCGGATGCTGGCGTTGGACGCATGGCGGAACCTGCATAGCCAGATAGCAGAAAATCCGGGATGTGAAAATTGGTTAGGGAAGAATGTAGAGTTTGTTACACTTGCTGATATTCCTTCATTGTCTATTACTACGGTTGATGTGTGGGGGTGGGACAGTGCCATACGCTATAAACTTTTGAAGCATGGTGTTCCTGGCGAACTGCTGCCGGATAAAAATGCGATTGTTTCCATCCGTGAGTTATCACATCGTCGTCATGCGGTTGATTTGCTTGGTCGTTTAAGGGGTGATGGGCTTGTCGGTGAGAGCTTTGTCTGCTGTGATTATGAGGAAATAGACAAATTGCTACGTTTTTATCGTCACATTGTAGTAAAGGCACCATGGAGTTGTAGTGGCAGAGGGATAAGATACCTTGATGGCTGTCCAACGCAACATCAGTCTGGTTGGATAAAAAACATGTTAAAAGCTCAGGGAAGCGTTATCGTAGAGCCGTATTATAAAAAGGTAAAAGATTTCGGAATGGAGTTCTATAGCGACGGCGATGGAAACGTTGAATACTGTGGACTGTCATTGTTCGATACGGACAACTGGATGTATACAGGGAGCATTTTGGCCTCAGAGTCATATAAAACAAACATACTGGCAGATTATATATCTTTGGATTTGATTGATACAGTGAAAGGAGCAATATGCTCATATCTTGGCTCTGTTTATTCCGGCCGTTATCGTGGTGTGTTCGGTGTGGACATGATGGTGGTTGAGGATGAAGTGAAGCATGGTTTTCTTCTTCATCCTTGTGTGGAGATAAATCTCAGGCGTACAATGGGACATGCTGCCATTATGATGTCTCCTTCCGATAAAAACCAGCACGGTCTAATGAGAATTGAAAATATCAACAACTATTATCTATTAAAAGTAAACTTTTTATGAAATTACCATTATTGTTAGCCTTGGCGGCATTGCCTTTGATGTCACAGGCTCAGTACCGTTCCGAGGCTTGGTGTCCGGATCAAGGGGACGGAACCTACATCAATCCTGTTATCAATGCCGACTACAGCGACCCTGATGTCTGTGTCGGTGCATCCGGGACGGACTTCTACATGACGGCCAGTTCTTTCAATTGTATCCCTGGGCTTCCGATTTTGCACTCAAAGGATCTTGTAAACTGGGAGATTGTCGGTCATGCCCTCAAAGAATTGAAGCCGAAAGAGGTTTTTGACCAAACGGCACATGGAATGGGAGTGTGGGCTCCCTGCATCCGTTATCACAACGGTGAGTATTATATTTATTGGGGCGATCCCGACTACGGTGTCTTCATGGTTAAGACGAAAGATCCTGCCGGTCAGTGGGAAGAACCAGTGTGTGTCATACCGGGAAAAGGAATGATAGACACGTCTCCTCTTTGGGACGAAGACGGCCGTTGCTATCTTGTCAACGGATGGGCCGGTAGTCGTGCTGGATTTAAGAGCGTGCTTTCCGTTCGTGAGCTTTCTGCTGACGGAACACGCGCAATCAGCGACCCGGTTATAGTGTTTGATGGCAACAACGAGCACCGTACGGCTGAAGGTCCGAAGTTCTATAAGCGTGACGGATGGTATTGGATAATGTGTCCGGCTGGCGGTGTTCCCACTGGCTGGCAACTTGCCATGCGCTCAAAGAGTCCTTACGGTCCATACGAACATAAGATTGTGTTGGCTCAGGGAAAGACCAACGTGAATGGTCCTCATCAGGGTGGTTGGGTTCATACCGCTCAGGGAGAAGACTGGTTCCTTCACTTCCAGGATAAAGGCGCATACGGTCGTGTCGTACATCTCCAGCCTGTAAACTGGGTGAAAGGATGGCCTGTCATGGGAGTTGATAAGGATGGTGATCTTTGCGGTGATCCTGTTTTGCGTTATAAGAAGCCTAATGTAGGTCAGGATTATCCTGTTCAGAATCCGGTGGAGAGCGATGAGTTTAATACGCCTGTACTTGGAAAGCAGTGGCAATGGCATTCAAACTATAACCAGTTCTATGGTCAGCCAACACCTTACGGCTTCTTCCGTCTCTACACGCATAAGCTGAGTGAGAATTTCGTTAATCTTTGGGAGGCTCCAAACCTGCTGCTGCAGAAAACTCCGGCCGACGCTTTCACGGCTACGGCAAAGATAAAGTTTGCGGCAAAGAAGGAGAATCAGTATGGCGGAATAATCATGATGGGACTTGATTACAGCGCCCTTGTCGTGAAGAGAGTGGGAGATAAGTTCCAGCTTCAGCAGATAACATGTAAAAAGGCAGACAAGAACAAGCCCGAGACAGTCAAGGTGCTTGCCGAACTCAATCCTACGGACAAGGATAAGGTAAATTACGAACCGGCCATTTATGAAGAAATTTATCTTCGTCTCACCGTAAAGGAAGGGGCAAAGCTGAAGTTTTCTTATAGCAAGAACGGCAAGAAGTTCGAGGAAGTTGGTGATGAGTTCCAGATGCGTGAAGGCAAATGGATTGGAGCCAAGTTCGGTTTCGTTGCCGAAGAACCTGCAGGAAAGGGTGTCACTGGTTTCATGGATATAGACTGGATTCGTGTGACAAAATAATCTCTTCTTTGCAAATTCCGAAAACTGATATAGAAAATGGCGCATCAAATTGAAAAGAATTTGGTGCGTCATTTTCTGTTATGCAATTAAAATATGCTGGATACGATTGAGAGCGGTAAACGGGACTCGAACCCGCGACCCTCGGCTTGGGAAGCCAATGCTCTACCAACTGAGCTATTACCGCTTGAAAAAAGTGTGGGGAATTGTACTTTAGAACGAAAAGAGAGCCGACACCCGGACTCGAACCGGGGACCTATTCATTACGAATGAATTGCTCTACCAACTGAGCCATGTCGGCTTTCAAGGATCTCTTTCCTGTTTTGCGAGTGCAAAGGTAATACTTTTTTTTTATTCCACAAACTTTTTTAGCAGAAAGTTTCGTTATCTTTCGTTTTCTTTTCCGCTTTTTGTAGTGACAGCTTTTCCTTGAGGTATTTCCCTGTGAAACTCGTATTGCATTTGCATACGTCTTCGGGAGTTCCTGTCACGACGACATTTCCACCGCGATCGCCACCGTCCGGTCCCATATCGACGACATGGTCAGCACATTTGATGACGTCAAGGTTGTGTTCTATAACCACGATAGTATGGCCGCGGTCAATGAGCGCGTCGAAAGTCTTCAATAGCCGTTTTATGTCGTGGAAGTGCAGACCTGTCGTTGGCTCATCAAAAATGAAGAGGGTGGGAGATTGTTTCTCCTGGCCGATGAAGTAGGCCAGTTTCACGCGCTGGTTTTCTCCACCGGACAGTGAAGATGAGTTTTGGCCAAGTTTTATATATCCCAGCCCTACGTCCTCCAGCGGTTGCAAACGGCGGACAATCGTGTTCTGTTTGTGCTCTCCAAAGAAAGCGATGGCTTCGCTGATGGTCATGTTCAGCACGTCGTCGATGTTCTTGCCTTCGAATCTTACGTCAAGAATGTCTTTCTTAAACCTGTGGCCGTGACAACATTCACATTCCAGCACGAGGTCGGCCATGAACTGCATTTCTACGGTGATGACGCCGGCACCCTTACATTCCTCACATCGTCCGCCGTCAGCGTTGAACGAGAAGTACTGTGACGTGAAGCCCATCTGCTGTGCGAGTGGCTGCTGCGCGAATAGGTCGCGTATGGCGTCGTATGCCTTGACGTATGTGGCCGGATTTGAACGTGTGCTCTTTCCTATCGGGTTCTGGTCTACAAACTCGATATGCTCAATAGCTTTGATGTCGCCTTCAATTCCGTTGTGTTCTCCAGGTGCGTCGCAGACATCTCCCATCAGCCGTTTGACAGCGGGATAAAGTATGCCTTTGATAAGGCTTGATTTTCCCGAGCCGCTTACACCAGTGACTACGGTGAAGACATTTAGTGGTATCGTGACGTCAACGCCTTTCAGGTTGTTCATCCTCGCTCCTTTTATTGTCAGGCTGCGGTTCCAGCGTCGTCTGCTCTTCGGTGTCTCGATTGTCTCCTCTCCCAACAGATACATTATAGTGTGGCTGTTAGGATTGTCTTTCAGCGTATTGTTGTCTATTTGTGAGATGTTTCCATTAAATACGATTTCGCCTCCGAGTCTTCCTGCATCCGGTCCTACGTCAATCAGATGGTCGGCGGCGCGCATTATTTCCTCATCATGTTCAACCACTATCACAGTGTTGCCCAACGATTGGAGTTCTTTCAGAACGTGTATCAGACGGTCCGTATCGCGGCTATGGAGTCCGATGCTCGGCTCGTCAAGAATATACAGCGAGCCGACAAGGCTGCTTCCGAGTGATGTCGTAAGATTAATGCGCTGGCTTTCTCCGCCGCTTAGGGTGTTTGACATACGATTCAGGGTGAGATAACCCAACCCTACGTCCAGCAGGAACTGCAGGCGGCTGTTGATTTCTGTGAGCAGCCTGCGCCCGATTTGTGTCTCATGTTCGTCAAGCGGCAGATTGTCAAACCATTCTTTCAGTCTGACGATAGGCATTTCCACGAGGTTGGATATGCTTCTCCCTCCGATTTTCACATAGTCTGCCTCCTTTTTCAGACGTGAACCGTGACAAGTCGGGCAGGTTGTCTTGCCGCGATAGCGCGCCATCATCACCCGGTACTGTATTTTATATTGATTGTCTTTCACCATCTGGAAGAACGCGTCAATGCACACCTTGTTCTCCATGCTTTTGCGCTTGTCGCATGGAAGTCCGTGCCAAAGCTGGTCCTTCTGCTTCTGTGTCAGATTATAGTATGGTTCGAATATCGGGAAATTGTCCTTTGCTGCCCTACGACAGAACTCATCTTTCCATTGTACCATTTTCTCGCCGTGCCAGCACACTACGCATCCGTCATATACGCTGAGTGACGTGTTTGGTATGACGAGTTTTTCGTCAATGCCGATAATCTTGCCGAAACCCTGGCATTCAGGGCATGCTCCGGCCGGTGAGTTAAAGGAAAACATATTGTCGTTCGGCTCTTCGAACACCATGCCGTCGGCCTCGAAGCGCGTGGAGAAGTCATAGCTGATCATCGACGGCAGGAACATCATCCGGCACTCCCCGTTCCCTTCATACAGAGCCGTTTCGGCAGAGTCCGTCAGGCGTGAAATGGCGTCTTTATCCCGGCTCACCGACATGCGGTCGATGACGAGATAAATTTCTCCTGCCTCAATATCCTTTTTGCTCTCGTCCGCCATGAAGTCCTCTATGCGTGCGAATTCCCCGCGACAGAACAGGCGTGCATAGCCTTGCAGGATATACATCTTCAGCTGCTGTTCAATGCTTCTGCCCTCTACAGGATGGAGAGGCGCCATGATTACAAATTTTGTTCCTTCGGAATAATTACCGACACATTCGATGATGTCTTCCGTTGAGTGTTTCTTTACCTCTTCGCCGCTTATTGGCGAGTAGGTGCGTCCGATACGTGCAAAGAGCAACCGCAGATATTCATATATCTCGGTTGTCGTACCTACTGTTGAACGCGGATTGCGGCTTATGACCTTCTGTTCAATGGCTATTGCCGGTGGAATTCCTTTAATGAAATCGCACTCCGGCTTGTTCTTCCGTCCGAGAAACTGGCGCGCATACGAAGAAAGGCTCTCCACATACCGGCGTTGTCCCTCGGCATAAAGAGTGTCGAAGGCCAGCGAAGATTTTCCCGAACCGCTTACACCGGCTATGGTTATGAACTTGTTGCGCGGTATTTTTATGTCAATATTCTTCAGGTTGTTGACCCTTGCTCCCTTTATCTCAATATAATCAATCATATATAAATATGTATATTCCGATTTTGAAATGGCAAAGGTACTGCAAAATGTGGGAAACTCAAAATATTCGGCTGGATAATGTGGCTGTATTCAGAACGGTCATGCTAAACCTAAATAATGGTAATGGCAATCTTCTTGCATGGTACTATTCGTAATTTTGGCGGATACCTAATCCCCTAACAAGTTGTATTGACATAATAGAGGCTTATTCAAACCTACGGTTACTAGTTTTTATTGCACATGTGTCATCCAGAAATTCAGCGACTACTGACAATCTCCAGTTCGCCTCATTCTTCGCCTTTGTTCACTCCGTATCCGAACAGCGCGAAGTCTCCTTTGAGCGGGTCGTCCGGGAATATCTCAGACATGCGGGCGGTCAGTTTGCGGGCGGAGGCCATTGAGCCGGAGCGGCTGGTGAGGAGGCCGAGACGGCAGGCTTGCTGGACAACGTGAGTGTCCATCGGCATAATCAATGTCCGCTTGTCGATGAAACTGTCCCACAGCCCCAGATCAACAGGTGAGTTGTCGCGGACCATCCAGCGCAGGAACATGCAGACGCGCTTGCAGGCCGATTGCGTGTTTTTGGGGATAATGACCTCAATTCCTTTGGCCGCGAAGAAGTTGCAGACGGCGGCCACGGCGGAATAGCCGTCGGAGGCATTGCTGCGGACGAATTCTCCGATGGAGCCATATTCAGCGATCATGTCGCGCAGGGCATGGAGGAATGTATTCATCGTACGGCGTGTATAGAGCCTATAGTAACACTGGTCGTCGGCGGGGATATCCGCGTCAAACCGCCCACTGTTCACCCATTCGTGGACATTGCCGCCGGAGCAGTCAAGAATGTATTGTATCTTAGGGAAAAACTGTTTACGGTTGCCATAGCTCAGGCACGAGGCAATGAAAGCCATTGTTTCCTGATTGAGTTGTCCGTTGACCTGATGCATGAACCAACTCGGGTCAGCCGGAAGAAAATCCGGTGTCTCGTATCGCTCTGCGTATTCTTTCAGCAGGTTTTTGCTGTTGTTATCCATTACTTTATTATTTATTGTAAGAGGCCGCTCTTTTTTTTGTAACTACTCAGGCTATTTACATGATTGAAATTCAACTCTGTGTAGGAGATATGTGCAGGGATATTGCTTTGAGAATTTTGTTTAAAAAAGACGCAAAGCCACAAGGAAACCGATGTTCCTCTTGTGTCTTTGCGTCCCTGCGTTTTTATGATGACGTAGATATGCCGTTCATATAGCTGCCTGTGAATGCTCGGCAGACAGTCGTGGGCATAGCCGTGTCGTTGTCTTCTGTTAGAGGATTGTCTTGACAGCCTCCAGCATACCCTTCTCCTGAATCAGGTCAAGATATTGCTTTACGAGAGCGTTGAGGCCGGCAACGTTGTTGAGATCCTCGGCCCAGATTGATGTAGCACCCAGAACGCCGTCGGCAACAGCCTGTGTGTCGCCCGTAGCCCAGAGGTTTTTCAGCAGGTCCATGATGTCCTGTGCGTCGTTCGGAACGATCTCCGTTCCGTCCTCGCGCTTGCCACCCTTGTAGTATGTGATGATGGCGGCCAAACCGAACACGAGACCCTTGGGCAGCTCGCCCTTGCGCTCCAGATATGTCTTTACTCCGGGCAGGTCGCGTGCGCAGAACTTCGGGAAGGAGTTGAGCATGATGCTCGTTACCTGATGGTCTACGAACGGGTTGTCGAAGCGCTCCAGCACGTCGGCTGCGAACTTCTCCAGCTCCTCCATCGGGAGGTCGAGAGTCTGCATAAGCTCCTCGAATTGAACCTTATGGATGTACTTTCCGATTACCTCATGGTTGCAGGCGTCGCGTACGATATTCACGCCGCTGAGGAAAGCAACAGGTGAAAGCACAGTGTGCGGGCCGTTGAGAAGCGTCACCTTGCGCTTGTGGTAGGGCTCCTCTGATGGAACGAACAAAACGTTCAGGCCGGCCTTGTCTGCGGGGAACTCTTTGGCTATTTCTTTCGGAGCCTCGATTACCCAAAGGTGGAATGTCTCGGCCTGTACGACGAGGTTGTCGCGATAGCATACCTTCTCCTGAATTTCTTTGATCTCGTTGCGGGGGAATCCCGGAACGATACGGTCAACGAGTGTGGCATATACGCCGCAGCTGTTGTCGAACCACTCCTTGAACTCCTTTGGCAGCTTCCACAACTCGATATACTTGTTGATGCAGTCCTTCAGCACGTGGCCGTTGAGGAAAATGAGCTCGCAGGGGAAAATGATAAGTCCCTTTGAGGGATCGCCGTTGAATGTCTGCCAGCGACGATAGAGAAGCTGAACGAGCTTTCCGGGATAGGAAGAAGCGGGAGCGTCCTCCAGCTTGCAGCTCGGGTCGAAAGCGATACCGGCTTCTGTCGTGTTAGAGATGACGAAGCGGATTTCAGGCTGGTCGGCCAAAGCCATGAAAGCCTGATTCTGTGTATAGGGATTCAGTGCGCGGCTGATTACATCAATACGCTGGAGTGTGTTCACGGGCTGTCCGTTCTCACGTCCCTGCAGATTGACGTGATAGAGGCAGTCCTGGCCGTTGAGCCATTCTGCCATACCGCGGTCGATGGGCTGTACGACAACCACAGAACCGTTGAAGTCGGTTTTCTGGTCCATGTTCCAGATAATCCAATCTACGAAAGCGCGGAGGAAGTTGCCTTCTCCGAACTGAATGACTTTTTCAGGCATTACGCTCTTAGGCGCAAAGTTTTTGTTTAATGGTTTCATAATAGTAAATTATAATATCTTTAATTCTTTGATTTGATTCAGATTTGTCGTTTCATCGTAATCATAGCGCAAAGATAATGTTTTTTTTCAAAAGCAACAAATAAGCGGCAAATAAAAACGGAAGAACTTACGCAAAGGTTTACGTCAGCTTTCTGTTATCGGCTGACGCTGCCGTCCGGTAGTAAACATTTCCAGTGCTACGGTGTCGCGCTTGTTGGACTAACGGTGGTGTGGGTATTCGTGTTGTGAAAATATCACGGAATTTAACATTTGAAAATTCTCAAAATAGAACGGCGTAAAGCCGGAATATTGACAATTTACCATTGTCGCCATATCGTTTTTCCGTCGTTTCTGATCCGGGAGGGCCTTACGGCTTTACAACGGGGGCGTTATTGGAGGGCGGCGGTAGCCCCGTTGCAATGCAATAAGGGCCTTACTGCAATGTCGTAAGGCCCTTATTGCAGAATTTTCGGTCCGGTTTTATTGCACACTTTTGTTGGATTCGTGTTAACATGTTGAGGTTCAGGAATAAAAAAATGCACGCGCAAAACTCGTAAATTTGCGGCCAAATGATTTTAATTTCAGAATATTGCAAGGAATTTGAGGCGTTTGTCCGCTTTATTCTGAGTTTTTAACAGTTTTATTTTTACACAAGATTTCAATCAAAATCTGAAGGCGCAAAACCGCAGAGGTATGAAAAAAAACGGAAGCGTAAAAATCTCAGAGACGCAAATGATTCTGCTTTATAATAAAGTCTTAGCGGCTTTGCGTTTTGATTGTTTCTCTATTTCATATTTTTAATGTACCTTTGCGCACGCGTTCTCTGACGCAGTGACACATTATTATATAT
>CAMWVS010000004.1 GCA_947177775.1 uncultured Prevotella sp. | reverse complement strand
GTTATTAATAATCTTTATATTACCTTTGCCACATCATGGAAAACCATATTAATAAAATAAACATGGAAAACAAATTTGATTTTAAGAAGATTGGTGCGGGCTACCTGTTTTGCTTCAACGCCGAATGCCCGAAGAAAGAAGAGTGCATACGCTATGCCGTGAGCCGGCAAATACCGGACGACATCTGTGTGGGACAAGCCGTGCTGCCACCGGCATGCCGAGACGGGCAGTGCAAGTATTTCAAGAAGAAGCAAGTGATGGTGTATGCCTACGGCTTTGAACACATCTACGACAAAGTCCTCCGCAAACACTACACCGAGATGCGCACACGCCTTACGACCTATCTCGGCAACAACGGCATGTACTACAGCTACAAACACGGCAAGCGCGGGCTCACGCCCGACCAGCAGCAATACATACGCAATATTTTTGCCGATTACGGTTATCCGGAAGACGTTGTCTTCGACAAATACGAAAAACAATATGACTTCTGACGGACTGCTGGATAAGAATTAGTATGTAATCAAAAGAACCGGTTCATCTGGAAGCTACGTCGTTCCTGATGAACCGGTTCTTTTAATTACAACTCTTTTCACGAACAAGATGCTACTCTCAAAACATAATCATGTCACTTTGAAGAATTTCTTAAGATACTCTCCATTGAGTAGAGATTTTGGATGATACCGCATCAAAAAATCGCCGTTGCTACACGGCTCATGTAACAGTGTTACACGGCTCATGTAACAGTGTTACACGGCCCTTGTAACAACGTTACGCGGCCCACGTAACACCATTACACGGGCCGTGTAACATTTCCGGCAAACTTCTTTTGCTGATAAATACTTGTACAAGGGCACAGACCGGACATCCCTTTCTGACCTTAAACGTCCTTTGCTGGTGATTTCAACGCTTCCATTCTCGCGATACTTTAAGGATTTATTTTAATGCCCCGATTATTTTTTTATAGGCATCCGACTATATTCTGTTCTAAATTATATAACTTTGCAGTGATAAACTTAAATTAAATTTAAAATTACGAGAACAATGAAACGTATCAATTTTGTTTCGAAATGCTGCACAATGACCATTGTTGCACTTTTCACTTTATGCGTGTGCGCAAAAGCACAGAGTAACGACAATTACGGTGACGCCGTAATGGAACTCATGGCCGTAACGCACGAGGACGAAGGAATCAGCCAGGCGACAGAACACTTACCGCAGTTCCTTAACGCCATCAACGAAGAGCTCCTTGCACCATCAAGCAAAGGGAAAGGCAAAATGCTGGCTGAAAAATACATCAAGGAAAACGCCGAACAGAAGCTATTGCGCCCAATGCTTGTCAACATGCTGAAAGACCAGCTCTCCATCGAAGACATCCGCAAAATCACGGAGACAATGAAAAGCGAGGAAGGTCAGACGTACATCAAGCATACCAAGGTCATGGAAACGAAAATGGAAGCAGAGATGGATAAATTTATGGGAGATGATGTAACGGAAAATCCCAGTAAACTGAAGCCGGTGGAATATACTTGTCCCAAAGATTTCGCCAAGAGATTCGATGTCTTCTATGAGAACAGTTCGATGAAGAAAGGTATAGATGCCACACTAAAGACTCTTGAAATGAGCGCCATGATGAGCGAATCTCAGGTTGAGAAGAACAATATACTGGCCGTGATGGACTACATAAAGAAATACTATGTCGTGGTTGCAGCCAACAGTGCCTACGGAACTATCACTGATCAGGATATTGAATTCAGCAAAAAACTCAGCGCCCTGCCATCATATTCTATTGATACGCAAAGCTTGATTAGCGGTTCTGTACAAACGATACTGGAGTTTTCTGAATCTTACAAGCAATGGCTTAAGACACAGGATGTGGAACTGAAGAAATAGGATTCAGTACATCATAATGCCTGAAACGGCAAAGGTGCAGAATGAATGACAATACCAATTATTCATTCCGTACCTTTGCCGTTTTTCTTGCATATAATATTGCTGTAATAAAGGAATAATTCTATATACTAAGATTATTTCATTCACGCGCATGATACTCCCAAAGCCCCGCCATCGGACTTTTTATCACGCGTCCCATCGTGAAACCCTCGGCGCGGGCGGCTTCGGAAAGCTCGGCGGAGAAATGGCAGGCGATGCTGCCCACGGCACCGACGGGAAGGTCGGGGCGGCCGTACTGCACGACGTTGCGGCGGAAGAACTGACGGAAATTGTCGACGACGATGGTACGGACGGCGGGCATGGAGAGATGGCGGTGGATGAACGGAGCGAACGAGGCGAGAAAACGGTTGGCCAGCGGCTCGCGATAGACGCGACGGATGACATCGGCCATAGTCAAACCGGTTTCACGCTCAAAGTCCGACAACACGGCGGCGGGCAGACTGCCTTTATACATTGCGTTGACGAAAAGGCGGCCAAGCACGGCACCGCTGCCCTCGTCGCCGAGAATGTAGCCAAGCGGCGGAGTGTTCATCACGATATGGCGTCCGTCGTAAAGACATGAGTTTGCGCCGGTGCCGAGGATGCAGGCCACGCCCTCCCCCGCCCCGCAGACGGCACGTGCCGCACCGAGCAGGTCGCTGTAGGCCTCAACGCGGGTTGCATGAGGAAATGCTCCGGCGAGCGCGGCAGTCATCATAGGCACATATTCCTCGCGACACCCGCTGCCGTAGAAATACACTTGGCTTATACCGGTACTGTTTCTAACGCAATCATCCGCCGTCAGGAGTTCGTCACGGAGTATTCCCGATATTGTCCGTCCGTCCTGATGGAAAGGATTGATGCCCTGTGTACTGACACGACAGATGACGTTGCCGCCGTCGACAACGCACCAGTCCGTCTTTGTGCTTCCGCTATCTGCAATTAATATCATTGATTGTCGTATATGAAGTCCGTATGTCGCTATTTCAAGAAACTTTCCTTAAATGAATATACTTATTCCAAGAGACTTTCCTTTAGAGAATTGTACGTATGTCTCTATTCCAAGAGACTTTCTTTGAAGGAATTTGAAATCTCCTCAGAGGTTTTCTTTAAAGAACCCGGCCACGCGTTCCTGCGCCTTCGGGCCGCACTCATGTCCCATGTCCCATATCTCGGTGACAAGACTGCCGCCGGCCTTCTGGCTGTCCCACACGCCGCGCATTATGGAGAAGGCCTTCTCTACGCCCGGCACGGGGAAGAGTTTGTCTGTACGCCCGTTGATGAAAAGCATCGGTTTGGGACAGGCGAGACTCGCTATGTGGGGATAGTCGAGATACTGACGCAACGCGGGTATGCAGTTGGCGAAGCCTCCGTTTTCCTTCCGTCCGTACTTCCACGTCATCTGAACGTCGGTCGTAACCATCCAGCACACGGCCGCCCCTACCTTTATCCTGTCGGACAGCGCCGAGAGCATCCACGCACGGTAGGCTCCCATAGAGCAGCCGGCGCAGCCGATGCGCTCTTTGTCCACTTCGGGCAGCGTGGCGAGAAACTCTGTAGAGGCAATGTCGTCGTAGGTCATGAAGGCACTGAGGTCGCGTCCGTACATCATCATGTTGCCGGCGATGATGTCATACTTGTTGCGGTCCACGCCCTCGGCACGCCCGCGCTCGCCCCACATCGGGGCGTCGGTGGAGAAGACGAGGTAGCCCTGACGCGCCAGATAGTCACCCATATACTGTCCGCCGTAGACTTTCGGTTGCCACTCGTCGGCGTCCTTTATCACCGTGGAATCTTCGCCGAAAGGCCTTATCATCTTCTCCTTGCCTATAAAAAGATGTGCGCCGTGGTCGTGAAGCAGGTTGATGGCCGGAAACGGGCCATCGCCGTCGGGGATGAGCACGTAGGCCCTCACGCGGTAGAAAGCGGAAAGATTGAACTCTATCTTGCGTGCCACGTAGCCGTCGCGCCGCTCCTCGCCCAGCACCGTCATGTCATAGCTCCCGGGCGCCGGCGGAGGTGTCATCATGCACTCCAGCACTTTCTCCCGCGCCTGGCGCTTCCACTTCGCGAAGTTGCGAGTCTTGCTGTTGCCCCACGCCATGGGATAGGTCAGCTGCGCCTGAAGCATGTCGGCGTAGACGGGAAAATCCTTGTAGAACTCATGATTGGCGCGCTTCTGCGCCGATGCCGGAACGGCCGCCATGAACAATGCCGCGACGGCAAGGAAGAGTCGGATAGTAGTCATTCTGTCCATAATTGCTGTTAATGTAATTGCAAAATTACGAATATTTATTGGTAATATCGTTACCAAGTGACGGATATTTGCAGTTAATGTCATTGCGGAATGACGAAAAAACGATGATACGGAGAAACTCCCGCGCCACTTTTAAATCACATTTCCGCCATATCGTGCGGCCGGACTTATAGCTGCTATCGAAACATTCACTAACCGGCGGCCCCATGTGTTCATAAAATTCCGTTCCTTTGCAGCGCAAATTTAAAAACATCAGAAAATGAACTATCCTTTAATTACATGGATCTGCGTCGTTGGCATGATAACCGTGATTGTCATGGTGCGTTTCTTCATTGCCTCAGGCATCGGACGCCGGAACCGCCATCCTTTGGTGGAGATTGGAAGCGAGCGTGAAGAGTTTTTCGTTCCGGGAGATCCGGTCAACTGTGACGACTATGACGACGAAGACTGACAACCGCCTGCCTACATCGCAGGAACTGTGCTTCTTCCTTTCACGCTATTGCTCGTGGCTTCTCGGATGCGGCGCCACTTGCATAAGGCTTGAAAAGAACGTGACGCGCATGGCCCGGGCCTACGGCAAGGAGACCGACATGACGATTATGCCCCGCCACGTCCATATCTCGGTCTGGGAGAAAGGCGCGGCCGACACCGTCACGTCAATTGCGTCGATGCACCACTGCCCCACCAGTTTCAACATGAACAGCCGGCTGAGCGAGCTGAGCTGGGAGGTGGCCGACGGTAGAATCAGCTTCAACGAGGCCGTCAGCCGTTTCGACAGCATCACATCCAGTGACAGCCAGAACCGGTGGACGGTGCTCCTGCTCGTCGCCATCGCCAACGCTTCGTTCTGCCGTCTCTTCGGCGGTGATGCCGCAGCCATGGCGATAGTAGCCGCGGCGACCATGGCAGGCTATTACATCAAGCAGCTGCTCCTTTCCCACGGGCTCGACCTGCGGATTGTGTTCATCGCCTGCGCGTTCGTCTCGGCCGTTCTCGGTGCTACGGGGCGTCTGTTCGCCATCGGCACAACACCGGGGGTGGCTCTCGGAACGAGTGTACTCTATCTCGTTCCGGGCATACCGTTCCTCAATTCGTTCAGCGACATGCTCTGCCGCCACTACATCTGTGCCATCTGCCGCTTTGCCGACGCCCTCGTGCTGACAGCCTGTCTCTCGGCCGGACTGTGCTGTGCAATGCTGCTGATGGACGTGGGGATGTTCTGAACAATGAGAATAAGGAAACTGAGAAATATAACTATAATATATATATAAATGTGTAGCAATTCTATTCAGGACGCATTGTTCGCGGCGATTGCAGCCATCGGTTTTGCGGCGATAAGCAATCCGCCGCGACGGGCCTACATCTACTGTGCCCTCATTGCGGCCATCGGCCACTCGCTCAGATACATGCTCATCAACGGCGACATAGCCCATATCCACATCGTCGCGGCCACCTTTCCGGCTTCGCTGCTCATCGGAACGCTTGCCGTCTTCATGGCACCGATGGCCAAGACACCGGCCGAGGCCTATCTCTTTCCGGCGCTGCTGCCGATGATACCAGGCATCTATGCCTACCGGGCGTTCGGGTCGCTGGCGGCATGCATGCTTCAGGAGGGCGAGGAGGCGTTCGGAACATACTTCTATCTCTTCGTCAACAACGCCCTCACCGCCACCGGAATAGTCCTCTGCATGGTGACGGGCGCGACACTGCCCATCTTCATATTCAAAAAAATCGCCTTCCAGGCAACGAGATAGCCGCCAAATGGCTATCTTTGCAGTCAAGTAACAATCCTGAACAGCAACACCTATTTATCAAGATGGAATTGCGTCAACTAAGATATTTCGTGAAAGTGGCCGAGACGCTCAACTTCTCAGAGGCGGCCAAAGTGCTGTGCATAACCCAAAGCACGCTGTCACAGCAGGTGAAACAGCTCGAAAACGAACTCGGAACCACGCTGCTCGTGAGGAGCAGCCATAGCGTAGCCATGACCGAAGCCGGGCGCGAGCTCCTGCCCTACGCCCAAAAGACACTGTGCGAGGCGGAACTCTGCAAGACGCGGATCAGCGACCTCAACAGCCTTGCAGCCGGCACGCTCAACATCGGCGTGACCTATTCGTTCAGCCCGATACTGACCGAAACGCTCATCACCTTCGTGCGGATGTACCCCAAAATCAAGCTGAACATCTTCTATAAGCCCATGACCGAGCTCATGGAACTGCTCCGCGAACGCGAGGTCGACTTTGCGCTCGCCTTCCGCCCCACGCGCCACATCGACGGCGTCGAGTCTCACATAATCTTCCAGAACTGTCTTTCGGCCATCGTCAGCACAAGCCATCCACTGGCCAGCCACGACCGCGTGACCATCGCGGAGCTGGAGAACTACGACCTTGCCCTGCCGTCAAAAGGCCTTCAGGCGCGCAACGCCTTCGAGCATATCATAACTCCATACAACAAGTTCCGAATACGCATCGAGCTGAACGAAGTCAACATTCTCCTGAAACTCATACGCCAAAGCAAGTTCGTCTCCGTGCTTGCCGAGGCCACAATCCACAACGAGACGGGCGTAAAGGCCATCCCGCTCGACATTCCTGACAACGAGATGAGCGGCTGCGTCCATACACTAAAGGACACGTATCACAAGAAATCAATGCTTGAATTCATCCGGATGCTCAACGAGTCGCTCGCCGTGAAGGAACGGCAGAACGCGTGGATTGAGAAATAGACGGAGAGCTGTTCAACGCAAAGACCGCAAAGGCCACAAAGTTTATGTCCGGATATTTTTCCCGCGCTATAAAACTTTGCGTCTTTGCGGTCTTTGCGTTGAAAATATACGTGTATTGCACTCAATTTGATAACATTCGCTTACTTCTCTCCACTTTTCCTTCTTCCTTTCCGCCGTTTTTTCGTACTTTTGTCTTCCATATCGCTCTTACGCGCAGTCCTGACGCCACTGAGAACGAACCGAAATACTACTGAAACAAAAATCAAAAGACATGAAGAAACCAGTACTATTGTTTTTCGCCGCCGTGCTCGGCATGACCGCCAGCGCACAGGAAAAGCGGCTCTACGACTTCGTTGTGCCGCGCGACGGCACGTTCCGCCAGGCGCTCGACTCCGCCAACGGCCGCAAAGACACAACCCGCCGCTACCGCATCTTCATCATGCAGGGCGACTACACCATACCCACAGAAGGCACGACGACCGGCGGTGACGGCAAGGAATACGGCGACCCGCGCTCCTGGCTGAAGGCACCGTGCACGTCGATTGTCGGTGAGGACCGCGACCTGACCGTACTCACCAACACCGTTCCCGAACCTACATGGGACAACGGCTTCGGCCGGGCCAATCCGCTGGAGGGCATCGGCCGCGGCGACGTGCTCATCATCGAGCGTCAGAGCCACAGCACCTATCTTCAGGACCTGACCATGCGCAGCGGAATGGGTGACAACACGGGCCGCAACATCGTGCTCCACGACCGGTCCGACCTTACCGTCGCCCGGAACATCTGCATCTGGGCATATCAGGACACTTACGTGAGCAACAATCAGAACGGCCGTTTCTATTTCGACGGCGGTATAATCCGCGGACGCACGGACTATATCTGCGGCAAGGGCGACGTCGTATATGATGGAGTGACATTCCAGCAATGCGGCCGCGGCGGCTATCTCGCCGTGCCCTCGGTGGCGCGCCGCTACGGATACGTAATGCTCTCATGCCACATCAAAAACGAAACGCCCGACGTCACCTACTATCTCGGTCGACCATGGGGCAAGGGCACTCCGCGCGCCGTATGGATTGACACGCAGGTCGACCGCAGCCCCATCACGCGCGACAAACGCGGCTACAACGGATGGGCGGACATGAGCGGTGGCTGGCCGGCTCTGTTCACCGAATACCGGACACACCTGACCACGGGCGAAATGCTCGACCTCAGCGGCCGCCGCGCCATGTATGTCGACAAGGAGGGCAACGAACACCCCAACCATCCGGTTCTCACCGACAGCGAAGCGGCAGAATACACTCTCGCCAACGTCATGGGCGACTGGCATCCGGAGGAACTCGCCCGCGAAGCGACAGCACCCGCCGACGTCCGCATCAACAAGAAAAAACTGACGTGGAAAGGCTCTCCCGACGCCCTGCTCTACGCCATCTGCCGCAACGGAAAGGTCATAGACTTCACCACCAAGACGTCTTTCCGCCTGAAGGACAACACACCCTCCGACCGCTGGGCCGTCCGCGCTGCCAACCAGATGGGAGGCCTCGGACGCGCCGTCGAAGCCTCAACGACGGACAAGCGCTGAGATGCGGCATAACAGGAAACCACCATAAGAACCTTAAAGAGGTTATAAATAAGCGGATACAATCAGTTTATATAATCCAAACGCAAAAACGCCAAAACAAAAAGTATTATGTTTGCGGTATTCATTCTGCCGTAACAATACTTTTTATTTTGGCGTTTTTGCGTTTGGATTATACAAACTGATATCCGAAAACCTTTAAGTGAATAAACTTGTAGAAACGTCATATAATGGCGTACCCATGCCTATATATATACAAGTCAAGCTCTTACCATTTCATGACGCACTCGTCAAAATATCAAAAAATTCAAATTGCTTAGCTTATTTTATGTCCTCACGCTCCGATTTATTCTTTAATTAACACAGACGAAACATTTTTGAAACATAACATCGCTAACTTTGCAACATCAATGAAATGATTGAGTCAATACTTTAATAACATATATGAAGTCTCTCATCACGACAGTTGTTTTCTGCTTCGCGGTCGCCCAAACACAACCAACGGTCGCCCAAGCGCAGCAAACAATAGTTCAAGCGCAAGCAACGGCCGTCAAGGCGCGGCCAACAACAGCCGATGTGCAGCCAACAACAGCCGATGTGCAGTCAGCCAAGGGCAAAAAACCGACTGTGACGGACATCCTGAAGTTCAACGGAACGGTCAGGGCGAAATATGAATACCAGCCGGAGGAAGGTGTGGGGCGTTTTGAGGTGCGCAACTGCCGCATATCGGTTTCCGGTCAGGTTATGCCCACGGTGGCCTATAAGGCAGAGATTGATCTATCCGACGAAGGTCAGATAAGGATGCTCGACGCCTACGTGAGACTGCTACCGGTGGAAAATCTCCGTCTGACTGCTGGACAGATGCGCGTTCCGTTCACCATCGACGCCCACCGCTCGCCCCATCAGCAGTATTTTGCCAACCGCTCGTTCATAGCCAAACAGGTGGGCAACGTGCGCGATGTCGGTGCAACGGCTGGATATACGTTCGTGTTCGGAGGCAACGAAACAAACTGTAGGAACAAACGATATAGCGGCAGAGACGGACAATATACCAACGGAAATGAACAAGATAAAACCGGAAAAGAATATAAAACCAACGGTGAGATGTCGTCACTGACGCTCGAAGGCGGTATCTTCAACGGCTCCGGACTGACGGAGCAGAAGCACTATTGGACCAAAAGCTACAACTATTCGCTGAAAGCGGAGGCGCTTATTTGCGGCCATACGGGCGTCGTCCTCAGCTGCCAGCACACACGTCCGGCCGAAACGGGCATAATGATGTGGAACTGCGGGGCATATTGGCACGCACGCGGATGGCACGTCGAGGGTGAATATCTGCACAAGGAGTATTCCGGCGGAGCTTTCAAGGCTGTCAATGCCATCGACGCTTTCGTGGTCAAACGGTTGCCGTTGCACAAGGTTTTCGAGGCTGTCTCGCTGCTCGGACGCTATGACTACATGGACGACCACAGCGACGGAAAGCCCGACAGCAACGGCCGTCTCACCATAGACGACCCGCAACGACACAGGATTACGGCCGGAGCGACATTCCATCTCGGCGGTAAATCACCGAAAACGGACATCCGCCTGAACTATGAAAAATACTTCTACGGCAGCGGCGCTACGCCAAACGTCTCTGAAAGGGACAAGATTGTTGTCGAACTGATGTGTCGCTTCTGACTGCAACACACTAATTTCATGTAACACAAACGCAAAGGCCGCAAAGACACAAAGTATTATAGTAAGGGACAAATACCCGAACATAAACTTTGCATCTTTGCTGCCTTTGCGTTTACATAATATTCCACGCTCCTCCATAAGAGATTTTCCATCCTCCCGTAAATGCTAAATAAAGGAAAAGACATGCGGCAAACCACTCTGTTGTACTAAAATAAGTAAATCAGACCAACTTTTCATACATTTCCAATACCCTCCCTACCGGAAAAAACAATATCTTTGCAAAGTAGATGACGGCAGTTCGCCTGACAGGCAGCACCGTAGGACGTCAGGACGCATCGTCAGGATTTTATATATCAACTAAAAAGATATGCCTATGAAAAAGCATTTTCTGACTATCTGTACGCTACTCTTGTGCTGTATCGGCATGAAGGGCCAAACCGCCGGTGAGCGGGAAGAGCTGATAAAATACGGTGACATGGAGCATTGGGTGACACGCCACATCCACGAGTCGGCCATCATAGGCGGCAACGACAAGACACTCTATGAAATCGGACCGACAAAAACCATCGACGGCAACACACCCTACGTCAACGCTGGAGGCTCGCCCTGGGGAACGTCGAACGTGATGGCAAAGGTGGCGGGCATCGTCAAGACAAACAACTGTGTCTATCGGGACAGCCACAATGGCGGCCACTGTGTCAAGATGACCACCCACGTGGAGAGCGTGAAGGTGCTGGGACTTGTCAATATAAGTGTCCTGGCGGCCGGCTCGATATTTCTCGGTGACATGAAAGAACCCATCACGGGAACGAAGGACGGACCGAAAGCCCTCAACTGGGGCATCCCGTTCACACGCCGGCCAAAGGCCCTGCGCTTCGACTACAAGATGGAGGCGGCTGGCGGGGACAGCCGGATAAAGATGACAGGCTTCAGCAGCAAGTCAACCGTGCCGGGACGCGACTACGCCATTGCCATCCTCCTGCTCCAGAAGCGCTCGGAGGACGCCAAGGGAAACATCACGGCACGGCGCGTGGGCACAATGGTCGTGAAATACGGAAAGACGACCGGCGGATGGAAGGACAACGCGACATACGAGATTCTCTACGGCGACATAAGAAAGAACCATCACTATGAAGCCGCCACGATGGGTCTGCGCTCCACCGACTACGCCCGCAACAGCAAGGGCAAGAGCGTTCCGGTAGTCGAAACCGGATGGGCCGCGGCGGACGAGACGCCGACACATCTGATTCTGCAGTTCTCATCGAGCCATGGCGGAGCATACATCGGTTCGCCGGGCAACACGCTATGGGTGGACAACGTCCGCCTTGTCTACTGACCTCGCGCCCATTCCAAGGAACGGAAAGCTTTGTCCGGCAATACGAATGCATTACCGTCACCCTCCCATAGCCTTCCAATTAATCTCAAATAATCCCGGAAATGTCCTTCCACAACAATATTATGACAATAAAATCAGGAACATTCCTCCCCACCCTGTTCTACGCAGCGCTGGCCGTACTGGCCGTTCCATGCGTGGCATTGCTCTTCACCGAGACCTATCTTCCCGTGGCGTCACGGCTGTGTGGCGTCCTGTTGCCAGTCACGGCCTATTGGCTCATGCTCTCGCTGAGCCGCAACACAGGCCGGACAATATGGCTGCTGTTCTTCTTCATCTTCCTTTCAGCATTTCAGATTGTGCTGCTCTATCTTTTCGGCTGCGGCCCGATAGCGGTCGATATGTTCCTCAATATAATCACCACCAACGCCGGTGAAGCGTTCGAACTGCTCGGCAATCTGATGACGGCCATCGCCACCGTTGTCGTTCTCTATATCCCGCTGCTCGTGGCGGCCACGGTGGCCGTGAGACGCGGACTGCAGCTGGACTGCGGTTTCGTCCGCCGTCAGCGGCGGATGGCCGGCGTAGCCTTTGCAACAGCATGCGCGGCGACGGCTGTATGTGCCGCGGCAGTTCCATCGTTCAGCCTGAAGAACGACATTTTTCCTGTCAACGCCTGCTACAATCTCGCCTTGGCCGCAGAACGGGCATACGCTACGGACCATTATGCGGAGACGTCGGCCGGTTTCAGTTTCAATGCAAAGACGGCTCACGACGGCGACGGACGCGAGGTCTATGTGCTCGTCATCGGCGAGACGGCACGCGCAAGCCAGTTCGGAATCTACGGTTATAGCCGTGAGACGACGCCACGGCTCGCCGTGATGGACGGGCTGACGGTGTTCAGCGACGTCCTTTCGCAGTCGAACACAACCCACAAGAGTGTCCCCATGCTGCTGTCGCCGGTCTCTGCTACGGACTATGACAGCATATACTACCGCAAGGGAATAGCCGCCGCTTTCCGTGAAGCGGGCTTCCATACGGCGTTTCTGTCAAATCAGAAGCGCAATCATTCGTTCATTGATTTCTTCGGCGAAGAAGCCGACAGGTGCATATTTATCAAGGACAGCGTTCCCGATGGACGCAACGTGATGGACCGCGAACTGCTCGGATACGTGAGAAAGGAGCTTGACGGCGGTTACGGCAGACTCCTGATTGTGCTCCACACCTACGGTTCCCACTTCACCTACAACGAGCGTTATGCCGCCGACGGCTCCCACTTCCGTCCCGACAGGGACATGAGCGCACGGCGGGAGAACCGCAAAAGCCTCGTCAACGCCTACGACAACACCATCAGACAGACAGACCGGCTGCTCGCCGACCTCATCACAATGCTGAAACAGTGCGGTTGTCCGGCCGCCATGGTCTACACATCTGACCACGGCGAGGATATTTTCGACGACGGCAATGCGTTCCTCCACGCCTCCCCGAGACCGACATTCCATCAGCTCGAGGTGCCGCTGCTGGTCTGGACGTCGGATGAATATGCCGCACGCCATCCACAGGTGACGCAGTCGCTCGACAGAAACAGCCGCCGGCCCGTTGCCACGAGTGCGTCGGTGTTCCACACGATGCTCCACATCGCCGGCATTTCAACGCCCTACCGCAACGACACTCTGTCCGTGGCCTCACCCGATTACGTCCCCGCGCCGCGGCTCTATCTTGACGACCACAACCGCCCGAGGCCGCTAAACGAGTTCTTCTGAGCCGGCCCGGCTCTTCTATATCACCCGTTCCACTCTTCACCGCGCAGGAATATGCGGCTGATGACGGGCGTGGTATAGGCGTATGGGATGAAGTCGAGTGACGGAATTGGGCGCGTAATGTAGAAATTGGCTACCTTCCCGACGCTTATCGAACCGTAGTCGCGGCTCAATCCCATGGCACAAGCGGAGTTGATTGTGGCGGCGTTGAGCGCCTCTTCGGGCAGCAGACGCATCTTGATGCAGGCCAGCGAGACGGCAAACTTCATGTCGCCCGACGGCGTCGAGCCAGGATTGTAGTCGCTCGCGATGGCCAACGGCAGCCCGCTGTCAATGATACGCCGGCCCGGCGCGAACGGCATATTGAGGAAAAACGATGTCCCGGGCAGTGCTGTAGGGATGGTGGAAGAATCTCCCAACAGCTCAATGTCGGCGTCGGTCATGCTCTCCAAATGGTCCACGGAGAGCGCGTCGTGCTCCACGGCGACGCGCACGCCGCCAGAATCGGCCAGTTCCTGACCGTGAATCTTCGGTCGCAGGCCCCAGCGTGCACCGGCTTCGAGGATGCGCGCCGTCTCTTCCGGCGTGAAGAAACCTTCGTCACAGAAAACGTCAACGTAGTCGGCAAGCCTCTCCCGGCCCACGGCGGGAATCATTTCGTTGACCACGAGGTCGACATATTCGCTCTGACGGCCGGCATATTCGCGGCCGACGGCATGCGCCCCGAGAAACGTCGACACCACGCGGAGCGGCGCAGTGTCACGGATGCGGCGTATGACGCGCAGCATTTTCAGCTCGTCGGCGGTGTTAAGACCGTAGCCGCTCTTTATCTCTACTGCTCCCGTACCCTTTGATATTATTTCGCGAACACGCTCCATGGCCTGCGCATAAAGCTCCTCTTCGGTCATTTCGTGAAGGCGGTCAGCCGAATTGAGTATGCCGCCACCGCGCCGCGCAATCTCGGCATAGCTCAGTCCGCGTATCTTGTCGACAAACTCATGCTCACGGCTGCCGGCATATACAATGTGTGTATGGCTGTCGCAAAACGACGGCAGCACCATTCCGCCACCGGCATCGACCACCACTACATCGCCATCGCGGCCGTTGTCCGGTGAAACACGGCTGCAATCGCGTGACGCGAGGTCGTATCCGCGTGACACGAGGTCACTCATCGGCCCGAAGCCGGCTATCACTCCGCCCTCAACATAAAGGAAGGCGTCTTCAATACTCCCCATAACGGACATATCCCGCCCCGCAAGCCGCAAGCGTCCATGACGCTCTATGCCTGCAAGACGGGATATGTTCTTAACCAACAATGCTGTCATCCGAATACAATGTATTATATGTTGAAGCCCTTCAGCGACGCACTGCCGTGCGGATGAAGTTGATTGAGCTTTCTATGTGCGGGTACATCAGTTCGTCGTTGAGAATGAACGGCACCACCTTGCGGTAGTCTTCATATATCTCCATAATCTTCGACGACGACTTGAGCGGCTGCCGGAAATCGAGCGCCTGCATGGCGTTGAACAGTTCGATGGCCAAGACGCGCTCGGTGTTGAGCACCACTTTATAGAGTTTGATGGCGGCGTTGGCTCCCATGCTGACGTGATCTTCCTGGTCCTGACATGACGGGATGCTGTCGGTGGACGACGGCATGGCCAGCGATTTGTTGAGACTGACCACCGACGCAGCCGTATATTGGGTTATCATGAAGCCGCTGTTGACGCCCGGCGTAGCCACGAGGAAGCTCGGCAGGCCGCGCGTGCCGGAAACGAGGCGGTAGATCCGTCGCTCGGAGATATTGGCCAGCTCGCTGAGGGCTATGGAAAGGAAGTCTATCGGAAGGGCAATCGGTTCGCCGTGGAAGTTTCCGGCGGAAATAATCAGGTCGTCGTCAGGGCATACGGTGGGGTTGTCGGTGGCCGAATTAATCTCCGTGTCAATCACCGAACGCACATAACGGATTGTGTCTTTCACAGCTCCATGGACCTGCGGGACGCAACGGAAGGAATACGGGTCCTGCACATGAGCCTTCGAACGGTTTATTATCTCACTTCCTTCGAGCAGTTCGCGCATACGGGCAGCCGTCTCAATCTGACCCTGATGGGGACGGACGGCATGGACGGCGTGGGTGAACGGCTCTATCAGTCCGTCGTAGGCATCGAGTGAGACGGCCGCAATCGTATCGGCCCAATCGCTCAACCGGCGTGCCTGAAGCAGCGCCCAGACGGCAAACGAGCTCATGTTCTGCGTACCGTTGAGCAGTGCCAAGCCCTCTTTGGAAGCCAGTTCGATTGGTTTCCAGCGCTTCTTACGGAGCAGTTCGGCACCCGACATAACCTTTCCCTGATACTCAACCTCGCCAAGTCCGACGAGCGGCAGACTGAGATGAGCCAGCGGCACGAGGTCGCCGGAAGCTCCGAGCGAGCCCTGACGGTAGACAACGGGATAGACATCGTCGTTGAAGAACCTCACGAGCTGCTCCACGGTATTGACTTTGCAGCCCGAATAGCCGTAGCTGAGAGACTGTATCTTCAGCAGCATCATTATCTTGACGATGTCGTTAGGCACACGTTCGCCCGTTCCGCAGGCATGCGACTTTATCAGATTGATCTGCAACTGCGTGAGCTGGTCCTTGCCTATGGACACGTTGCAGAGCGACCCGAAACCTGTTGTCACGCCGTAGACGGGCTGGCTGCTCGTGCGTATTTTCTCATCGAGGTATTCGCGGCAACGCTCTATACGCTTCACGGCATCGTCGCTAAGCTCGATTTTGAGTCCTCCGTATATTATTTCACCGATTCTTTCTATCGTAAGATGGTCGGCTGATATCTTGTGAATCATATTCTTTTTTTTATTTTTTGGGAATCAGAGGAGTTATTGACTCCCAAACGCAAACTTCTAAAACTCTATTCCATCAATGATGTTCTCCTCCACCATGTTCGGCATTGTTACCTGAAGCTCCGGTGTGCGTTCCATCTCGCGGCGTATAGCGTCCATAGAGCCGCTGTTGCGCGCCCATGAGCGCCGGGCTATACCGTTGTTGACGTCCCAGAAGAGCATTTCGCGGATGCGGCGCCCTGCATCTTCGCTGCCGTCGATAACCATTCCGAAGCCTCCGTTGATCACTTCGCCCCAGCCAACACCGCCGCCATTGTGCAGACTGACCCACGTCGCACCGCGGAAAGCATCACCGATGACGTTCTGAACGGCCATGTCGGCACAGAACTGGGAACCGTCGTAGACGTTGGAAGTCTCGCGGAAGGGTGAGTCCGTGCCAGAAACGTCATGATGGTCGCGTCCGAGAACGACGGGACGGCTTATCCGGCCACTGCGTATGGCGTCGTTGAACGCCAGCGCTATGCGTGCGCGGCCCTCGGCGTCGGCATACAGGATTCGGGCCTGTGAACCAACGACGAGATTGTTACGGCCGGCCTCACGAATCCAATGGAGATTGTCGGCCAGCTGTCCGCGGATGTCGTCGGGTGCCGTCCGCAGCATGTCTTCAAGCACTTCGGCTGCCAGACGGTCTGTCTCGGCGAGGTCTTCGGGCTTCCCGGAGGAACAAACCCAGCGGAACGGACCGAAGCCGTAGTCGAAGAACATTGGGCCCATGATGTCCTGAACGTAGGACGGATAGCGGAAACGATTGTCATCGAGCATGATGTCGGCACCGGCGCGGCTCGCCATCAGGAGAAACGCATTGCCGTAGTCGAAGAAATACATGCCGCGGGCGGTAAGCCTGTTGATGGCCGCCACCTGACGGCGGAGTGACTCAAACACACGCTCTCGGAACTCGTCGGGCCGTTCGGCCATCATCTGTTTCGACTCTTCGAGCGTCATGCCCACGGGATAGTAGCCTCCGGCATACGGATTGTGCAGCGAAGTCTGGTCGCTGCCGAGGTCGACACGTATGTCCTCGGCGGCCAGCCGCTCCCATAGGTCCACCACATTGCCGACGTAGGCCATCGAGACGGTGCGCTTCTCGCTGACGGCACGGCGCACGGCGGGGATGAGTTCGTCGAGGTCGGTGTGAATCTCGTCCACCCAACCCTGGTCATATCGCTTCTGCGCCGCCTTGGGATTGATTTCCGCCGTGACGCTGACGACGCCGGCTATATTGCCCGCCTTGGGTTGCGCGCCCGACATTCCACCCAGTCCGGACGTCACGAAGAGCATGCCATGGACGTCATTCCGTCCCTCAGTGAGCCGCTTGCGTGCGGCATTGAGCACGGTGATTGTCGTTCCGTGGACGATTCCCTGCGGTCCGATATACATATAAGATCCGGCCGTCATCTGTCCGTACTGGCTCACGCCGAGGGCGTTCATCCGCTCCCAGTCGTCGGGCCGGGAGTAGTTGGGGATGACCATGCCGTTGGTGACGACCACCCGCGGTGCCCCCTTGTGTGACGGGAAGAGGCCGAGAGGATGTCCGGAATACATCACGAGCGTCTGTTCGTCGGTCATCTCGCTCAGATACTTCATCGTCAGACGATACTGCGCCCAGTTCTGGAATACCGCTCCGTTGCCGCCGTAGGTTATCAGCTCGTGCGGATGCTGGGCCACGGCTTTGTCGAGATTGTTCTGTATCATCATCATGATGGCGGCCGCCTGTTCCGAGCGATGGGGATATTCGTCAATCGGACGGGCATACATCTCGTAGCGGGGACGGTAGCGGTACATATATATACGGCCGTAGCGGCGCAGTTCTTCGGCAAACTCAGGTGCCAGCGGGGCGTGCAGATGCTTCGGGAAATAGCGCAGGGCATTGCGCAACGCAAGCCGCTTCTCTTCCGGAGTGAGTATATCCTTGCGCTTGGGGGCATGGTTTATCTCCGGGTCATACGCCTGCGCTTCGGGCAGGGTGTCGGGGATGCCGGCACGGATGTCGGCTATGAATTCTTCTTGGGTCATATCGTTGATGGTTTTTTATCGAATGATGGTGTGGGAGGGATGAGAGTTATGAGAGGGATGGGAACGATGGGGATAATGGGAGCGGTAACTCCTTACTTTATAACCTCCTCCGTCATCTTCATTATCTCACGCTCCGTCCTGTCGGCTTCGGCCATGAGGGCGGTTGCCTCGGCCGTGAGGGCGTCGGCGGCAGCGCGGTCCTTAAGTCCGGCGGCATTGATTTTCACGTTCAGCCCCGCCCCGAGCACTGCGGCACGGGCGGCAAGCGCACCCACGCCGGCGTCGGAAACGCTGTTGGGATTGCCCGAGGTGACCATAGCGCGGCATATATCAAAGACCTGCATGGAGGCCTTCATCGTGCGCAGCGGAACCTGTGCGGCATAGAGAGTGGCCTCTTCGATGGCCGCGGCACGCGCCTTGCGGTCGTCGTCCGTCTTCTTCGGCAGGCCGAAAGCAGCCATGATGCGGTTGAAGGCCTCGGTGTCCTCGTCAACGAGATGGAGCAGTTCGGTCATAAGCGTCTGTCCCCGGTCGGCCCATGCGGCAAACTCCCGCCAGCGGTCGTCCCATCCGGCCTTATGAGCGGAGAGATTGGCCACCATCGCGGCGAGTGCGGCACCGAGAGCACCCATATATGCCGAGATAGTTCCGCCGCCGGGCGCCGGGCTTTCGCGCGAGGTCTCCTCGGCAAAGCCCTTCACCGTCATGTCGACGAGCCGGCGGGCGTCCGCCTGTCCGGCGTCTTCGAGAAGATATTCGATTATCTTCTCCCGCGGATTGAAAGGCTTCAGGTCGTCGAGGCCCATGCTCTTGACGGCAATCCTGATTATGTCCTCCTCGGGAATGCCGGTCGAGCGCTGCTGCTTTTCGAGAAAATAGCGGCCGGCGTCAATGAGGGTTTTCTTTGGGATGAGCCCGACTATCTCCGTGCCCGTTACGCGTATGCCGCGGTTCCGGGCGCAACGGCACACCTCGTCGAAAGCGACATGGAGCGGTGTGACGCTGAGGTTGGTCATGTTCATCGACACCTGTGCGATGCCGTATTCGTCGATATACCATCCGATGGCCTTGGTACACTTCAGCGTGCCCGGCCGCATCAGCGGCTCACCGTCTTCGCCACGCACAATCTTTCCAACGATCGGGTTGCCCTCGCGAACGGGGCGTCCTTTCTCGCGGACGTCGAAAGCGATGGCATTGGCACGGCGCGTTGACGTCGTGTTCAGATTATAGTTGACAGCTATCAGGAAGTCCCTTGCTCCTACGGCCGTCATGCCCGTCCGCTCCACGGCCTCGTCAACGGGACGCGCTCCAAAGTCCGGCTGGCGGCCCTCGGTGGTGAGCTTTTCGGCCAAAGCCTCATATTCTCCCTCGCGGCACACGGCCAGATTTTTTCTCTCGGGAGTGAACGCAGCGGCTTCGTAACAGTAGCACGGCACGCCCAGCTCGTCGGCTATGCGGCGGGCCAGCGCGCGGGCCAGTTCCGCACACTCCTCCAAAGTGATGCCAGCCACGGGGATGAGCGGCAGGACATCGGTCGCTCCCATGCGGGGATGGGCACCTTGATGACGGCGCATGTCTATGAGTCGGGCAGCGCAACGCACGCTTCTGAATGCAGCCTCAACAACGTCCGATGGCTCGCCGACGAACGTGACAACCGTACGGTTGGTCGCTTCGCCGGGGTCGACGTCGAGCAGCCGGACACCCTTGACGCTCTCAATCTCATCGGTTATCTGCTTTATTATTCCCATGTCGCGCCCCTCGCTGAAATTGGGCACGCACTCTACGATTTGTTTTCCGTTAGCCATAGTATATGGGTGAGTAGTTAAACGTTATATATTCTTCTGCAAATATATAATAATTATGTATATCCGGCAAATATTTATACGCCTTTTTTGATACGCCACACGGCCTTTTATTTACCATAAATGTTACACGGGCCGTGTAACAGTGTTACATGAGCCGTGTAACAGTGTTACATGAGCCGCGTAACATCGTTACATGGCCCGTGTTACACTGTTACGCGGGCCATGTAATAAAAGCTGTTTTGTCTATTCTATTGCCTAAATGAGACAGCCGTGGATACGCCAGAAGCCATGTGGCAGTTTAATTCTGAATTTAACGAAAAAAATACGGGGACTTTTCTATTCAATACCGACCGGTGTCAAAGAGGCACGGCCCTACAATGTTCATGGTTCTGCAACACCTCAACATATAAACATGAGATTATCTTCCGAACAGCCGCGACTGCCACCACACAACAAAATACCCTGATTCCGTACGAAAACACCGGTTTCCGTACAAAAACACCGGTTCAGACATGATTTTATGTACTATCTTTGCAGATAACAACCTAAAATAACAAGCAATGCTACACTACATCAAACCACACCTGCTGCAATACGCCACGGCATTCGTCATGGCTCTTTATGCCGGAGGCGGCATACCGGCAGCGGCACAATATCAGAACGTGAAAGACGAGACCAGAAAAGGCAACCGCCCGCTGGCCGAATTTGCCACGCAACAGCACACGCTGTTCAACTTCGGATGGAAGTTCTGTCTCGTGACGAAAGAGAACCAAAATACGGATTTCGCCTCACCCGCACTCGACGACAGCTCGTGGCGCACGCTCGACCTGCCACATGACTTTCAGTTCGAGCAGCCTTGGACAAAGAACGGCGGAGGCGCGCGCGGCTTCAAGCCGATGTGCGAGGGGTGGTATCGGAAGACGTTCCGGGCCGACTCACTTTGGCGGGGAATGCAGGTTTCGCTCGATTTCGGAGGCATCATCTATTTGGGTGATGTCTACATCAACGGCCACAAGGTGGCATCGACCGACTACGGCTACATTGGTCTTGAGGCCGATCTCAGCCGCCATCTGCGCTACGACACCGAAAATGTAGTTGCCGTCTACGCATCGACAGGTCCTAAGAAAGGTTCACGCTGGTATACCGGAGGAGGACTCTTCCGCGACGTCCATCTGAAAGTGACCAACCCGACGCACATCGCCCGCCACGGCGTGTTCATCACGACACCTGACGTCGGACGCGACAGAGCCACAGTGAAAGTTCAGGTGGAGGTTGAAGGCTGGCAGAAGAACAACGTGACAGTCCGGACGCGTCTGCGCGATGCCGCCGGAAAAGAAATTGGTTCGGCAGAAAGCAGTATGCCCGACAACACACGCCAGAGCATCACGGAGGTAGCCCTGCCCGAAATCAGCATCGTCAAGCCGTCGCTGTGGTCGCCGGACACACCTTATCTGTATAGTGCCGAGGTTGTTGTCTATGCAGGAAACACACCCGTAGACAGCCTGAAAGAAACCTTCGGCATACGCAAACTGGAATTCTCACCCGAATTCGGCTTTCGCCTCAACGGCGAAAAACTGTTCCTTAAAGGAAACTCAGGCCACCACGACCTTGGCGCCCTCGGCGCTGCCGCACACGACCGGGCCATAGAACGGATGATGCTGCGGCTGAAAGAGTTCGGCTATAACACAATCCGCTGTTCGCACAATCCATACAGTGACAGCTTTGCGAGGATTGCCGACCGTGTGGGAATGATTATTGTCGACGAACTGATAGACAAGTGGAGCGACAGTGACTACTGGGGCGGCCGCCAGCCGTTCACCAATCTGTGGTATCGGCTCATACCCGAATGGATTAAGCGAGACCGGAACCGGCCGAGCGTCATACTATGGAGTCTGGGCAACGAGTTGCAGATACGTGAAGACTGGGCCGGTTTTGCCGGACTGAACGACTGGGGCGTGACAACATACAGGATATTCGACGAACTGGTGAAACGCTTTGACAAAACACGCCCGACAACAGTGGCTATGTTTCCGGCCCGCGCCGGAGCCATCACCCGGAAACACAGCGAGTTCAACAGCTATCTCGCGCCGCCGGAACTGAGCTGCGCCACCGAGATTGCCTCGTTCAACTATCAGTCTTCCCGCTATGCCGATTACAAGGAACATGCACCCCATCTGATCATCTTCCAAAGCGAAGCAGAGACGTCAAACATGCTCGAGGCCTACTACAACATGGACCACAAGAGCAGCGTCGGCATGGCCTACTGGGGCGCCGTGGAATATTGGGGCGAGTCGAACTCATGGCCGAAGAAGGGCTGGAACTATTCTTTCTTCAGCCACACCATGCGCCCCTACCCGCAGGCTTATCTCATACGCTCCGCCTTCAAGGCCGACGAGCCGCTGGTGCGCATCGGCGTTATTGACCGCAAGGGCGGCGAGAGCGTCAGCTGGAACGACGTCATCGTGGGCCGTCCTGACATCCTTGACCACTGGAATTTCGCTGCGGGAACGACGCAGGATGTCGTGACGTACACCAACGCGCGGTCCGTCGAACTCATTGTCAACGGCAAGCGCTTCGGCACACAAACAAACGACACTACCGTCAAGGACAAGTCACAGCGCAACACAATCTTGTGGAAAAACGTACCATACGCGAGCGGCGGCTCCATCGAAGCCATCGCCCGCGACGCCGACGGACGCGAGACTGCACGCCACCGCATCGAGACCGCAGGCCGGGCCGTTTCACTCGTCGTGTCTCCGGAAACCTCCACGTGGACAGCCGACGGCATGGACCTCATGTACCTCAACATCACGGCTGTGGACAGTCGCGGCCGCGTAGTCCCGACATTCGACGAAGAGCTGACCGTCGACGTCACCGGCTCTGCCTCATTCGTAGCCATGGACAACGGCGACCACTACACTCCCACCCTCTTTCAAGGCGTGACAACAAAGCCGATGAAGGGCGGCCGCATGCAGGTTATCTTGCGCAGCAAGCATGAGGCAGGAACGGTGGACGTGAAAGTGAAGGCGGGAAAGCTCGCGAAACGAAAGACGCTGAGGACGAAATAGGAAGCGCTTTAAACGCAAAGACGATTCTATTTGAACACTAAAACGATTTTTTAACGCCAAGACGCTTCTAAACGCAAATCAGCAGAGCCGCAAAGGTTTTATATCAAGACTTCATGTCTCACATAAAACCTTTGCGGCTCTGCTGATTTGCGTTTAATAAAAATCGTCTTCAGTATTAAAAAAGAATCCTAACGCCACGGCCCGCCATCTTTTTGCCGGCAGAGCTAATTATTTACTTCCGAATGTACGCTATTTCGAATAAAGTTGCTAATTTTGTATCAGACATTGAAGATTACCCGCGAAAACTTCAAACTTCTAAATCAATAAAGACCATTACCGGAAGTTCTTTTCCTAAATGCGGGATGCTGTCTCGCAAAATTAATTTATAGTAATTGACATTATAAGTATATTCATTTAGTAATCCCCCCAAAAAACAAACAATAAAAGAATATTATTATGGCAAAAGACAAGATAGCATACGTATGCAGCAACTGCGGACAGGAGTCGGCCAAGTGGATTGGCAAATGCCCCAGCTGCGGACAGTGGAACACGTTCAAGGAAATACGAATAGCGGCAGACACAGGCACTCAGGCGGCACGTCAGGCGGCCGTATCGGTGCGTTCGGCTATGGACAAGGGCAAGAACAGGCCGCTGTTTCTCCGCGAAATAAGCGCACACGACGAACCGCGCATGGACATGAACGACGACGAGCTGAACCGCGTGCTTGGCGGCGGTCTCGTTCCAGGGTCCATTGTGTTGCTCGGTGGAGAACCGGGCATAGGCAAGAGTACGCTCACACTACAGACCATACTGCGGCTGAAGGACCGCCGCATACTGTATGTAAGCGGTGAAGAGAGCGCCCACCAGCTGAAGATGCGCTCCGAGCGCATTGCCCATGAACCGAACGAGACATGTCAGATTCTATGCGAGACATCGCTCGAAAATATCTTCGCACACATACGCGACGTCAAACCCGAGCTTGTCATCATTGACTCCATACAGACGATTGCCACAGAAGAGGTTGAGACAAGTCCGGGCAGCGTGACACAGGTGCGCGAGTGTGCATCGGCCCTGCTGCGCTTCGCGAAGACAAGCGGCGTGCCGGTGATACTCATCGGACATATAAATAAGGAGGGAACACTGGCCGGACCGAAGATTCTGGAACACATCGTGGACACGGTGATACAGTTTGAAGGCGACCAGCACTACATGTACCGCATACTGCGCAGCATAAAAAACCGCTTCGGAAGCACATCGGAACTTGGTATCTACGAGATGCGACAGTCGGGACTGCGGCAGGTCAGCAACCCGTCGGAACTGCTCCTCACGCAAGACCACGAGGGTCTGTCGGGCATTGCCATCAGCTCCGCCATCGAGGGTGTACGCCCGTTCCTCGTCGAGACGCAGGCTCTCGTGTCATCGGCAGCTTACGGAACGCCGCAACGTTCGGCTACGGGATTTGACCAACGACGCCTGAACATGCTGCTGGCCGTGCTGGAAAAGCGTGTGGGATTCAAACTGATGCAGAAGGACGTGTTCATCAATATCGCCGGCGGACTGCGCGTAACGGACCTTGCCATGGACCTCAGCGTGATAGCGGCCGTGCTGTCGAGCAATGTCGACACAGCCATCGAGACCGGCTGGTGTATGGCCGGAGAGGTTGGACTGAGCGGCGAAGTTAGACCCGTCAATCGTATTGAGCAACGCATTGCGGAGGCTGAGAAACTCGGTTTCAGCCATATTATAATCCCAAAATATAATATGTCCGGGCTTAACACGAAGAAGTTTAAGATAGAACTGCATCCCGTACGCAAAGTAGAAGAAGCCTTGAGAGAGCTGTTCGGATGAGAAAGAACGGTTCTTCTTACCGTCAACAGTGATGAATAGAGGACATACGACCTGATTTAAAAGAATATTATGAGAATCTGCGGAATATAAAGATTAGTTTGCATAACAGGACTTAATAGAACTGAACAAACCGTATTTTATTTGGTTCTGGAATTCTTTCTCACTACATTTGCATCACAATCGCAGACAAGCGGAATCAGAAAGACAACTCCGGATAGTGCGCGAAAGGTCTCCCGCGCAATGTCTATAAAAGGATAACATGGAGACCGATATGTTTAACCATTCAAATAAAGTACTACTATGGAAAAGAAAGAGAAGTGTTGCACAAAAACAGCCTCAAAGGGAGGATGCAACGAGAAGAAAACAGAAACAATGTGTCAGGACGAGAAGCAGTGCAAGGACGACAAGAAGTGTCAGGACGAAAAGCAATGCAAGGATGACAAGAAGTGTCAGGACGAGAAGCAGTGCAAGGATGACAAGAAATGTCAGGACGAAAAGAAGAAAGGAAAGAACTGCCACACAAAGAGTCGTCCTACCGGAGACCCTATGGAGGGTGACGTTTGCTGATACATCACCGGCACGTAAAGACTAAAGAATGACGGGCGGCTTAGAGCAAGGAATACCGGCTCTATACGATGACACAATATGCACTTTCACACCGCCCGACATTCCACGTCGAGTCCTTTTGGACGCCTGTGGGCAGGATGGCATAACGGCCGGACTGCTCACAGGTTTTCAATTTCTAAAGATTATAGACCGTTGTGTCGTCAATCCCGGCACCGGCAAGTGCCTCGCGTCGCTCGACACAAGTGCCGCAACGGCCGCAATGATGTTCACCGCCCTTATAGCACGACCAGGTTTCGCTGTAGTCTATGCCCAAGGCATGGCCGCGACGGGCTATGTCGGTTTTGGTTATACCAGTATAAGGAGCCTCCACAGTCACACCATCGTAGGTTCCGGCGGCCGTTGCCGCACTGAACGCCGATACAAACCCGGGACGACAATCAGGATAGATGGTGTGGTCGCCACCATGATTAGCCATCATGACATGCTTCAGACCGTTACTTTCGGCTATGCCTGTAGCTATGGAAAGCATGATACCGTTGCGGAACGGAACAACAGTGGACTTCATGTTTTCGTCGGCATAATGGCCATCGGGGATGGCATCGGCACCGGAAAGCAGCGAGCTCTTGAAGTATTGGTGCATGAAGTCGAGATTAATGACAATGTGGCGTATTCCGAGCCGCTCGCAATGAAGACGGGCAAAAGGAATTTCCCTGGCATTATGGTTGCTGCCGTAGTCAAACGACAGAGCTATCGCTATGCGATCACGATACTCATACAGCATGGTTGTACTGTCCATACCTCCACTGACTATTATTACAGAGTCTTTCATTCTAAGATATATGTATGTTTTAGTTCACGCAAAATTAATCATTTTAACGGTAAAGACCAAACAAAGGCGTCAGAATGTCCGAATATTGTAAAGTCTATATTGCATTTCCATAACAATGCCGTAAAAAATATATAAAAACGCCACCATGGTACCGGCTTTATTGATTTAATTTACTAACTTTGCGTTCGCTAACATATATAAAATATATTCGAGGTATCACATAAACTTAAAAAATATATAGCAATTATGACTATCGAACAATTCAACTTTGCCGGTAAGAAGGCAATCGTTCGCGTGGACTTCAACGTACCCTTGGACGAAAATGGTAATGTAACCGACGAGACACGTATCCGCGGCGCTCTCCCTACACTCAAGAAAGTGCTCAACGATGGCGGTGCTCTCATCATGATGAGCCACATGGGCAAACCCAAAGGAAAGAAAAAGCCCGAACTTTCACTCTCCCAGATTGTGAAGAACGTTTCTGCAGCCCTTGGTGTTGAAGTGAAATTTGCCGATGACTGCGCAAATGCCGACGAGGCTGCCGCAGCTCTGAAACCGGGCGAGGCCCTGCTGCTCGAAAACCTGCGCTACTACGCAGAGGAGGAAGGCAAACCTGTTGGTGTAGAGAAAGGCACTCCCGAATATGACGAGGCAAAGAAGGAAATGAAAGGTCGTCAGAAGGACTTTGCAAAGAAACTGGCAAGCTACGCCGACTGCTACGTGATGGATGCCTTCGGTACGGCTCACCGCAAGCACGCCTCTACCGCTGTCATCGCCGACTACTTCGATGCTGACAACAAGATGCTGGGCTATCTGATGGAGAAGGAAGTGCAGGCCGTTGACAACGTATTGAGCAACATCAAACGTCCGTTTACAGCTATCATGGGCGGTTCAAAGGTATCTACAAAGATCGGTATCATCGAGAATTTGCTGGGAAAGGTTGACAATCTCATCCTCTGCGGCGGTATGACATACACATTCGCAAAGGCTCTGGGCGGCAACGTCGGCAACTCAATCTGCGAGAACGACAAGCTCGACCTGGCTCTCGATATCATCAAGAAGGCTAAGGAAAACGGTGTGAATCTTGTGCTCGGCACAGACTGCATCGCCGGCGACGACTTCAAGAACGACTGCAATACGAAGGTTTGTCAGGTTAACGACATCCCTGAAGGCTGGGAAGGTCTGGATGCAGGTCCTGAAACAAGTCAGAAATTTGCCGCAGCCATCGAGGACGCAAAGACAATCTTATGGAACGGTCCGGCCGGTGTATTCGAATTCGACAACTTCGCCGGCGGTTCAAAGGTGATTGCCGAAGCCATCGCAAAGGCAACTGCAAACGGAGCTTTCTCACTCATAGGCGGTGGCGACTCCGTTGCTTGCATCAACAAATTCGGCATGGCCGACAAAGTGAGCTACATCTCTACCGGTGGAGGCGCGCTGCTTGAGGCTATCGAGGGTAAGATTCTGCCCGGCGTAGCAGCCATCAAGGGTGAATAAGAAATACACTTACTGATAAGCAACAATCCGAGGGCGGCCCAATGACAACACTGAGCCGCCCTCTTTGTTTTCCAGACGCCGGTATGCAAGAACCCGTCCGCCCACGGCATGAGCTCAATGGTGCAGAACCGGAAAAGTTATAAAAGTTATATAAGTCATTTTATTCTGTAATATGACTCTTTTTATTCTGTAATATGAGTCATAGTTGGAAAGTAACATGGCCCATATTGCCTGGCAAGACAGCCCGTGTCACTTCACGGCGACGGCGGAACGAACCTTAAGAGGCACGATGACACATCAGATTTAAACACATTAAAAAAACAAATGGAATTATGAAAAAGACATTTCTATGCGCCTCCATCATGGCCATTGCCATGATGGGATGTGGTTCCGGAAGCGGAACGGAGTCCAAAGGACTGAAAACAGACTCTGTCAAGTTTGAACAGAATACAAAGGCGAGCGAGGTCAAAATTATTGTCGACTACCCCACAGCCGGCAATCAGGTGCTGGTCAACGCCATCGCAGAATATGTGAACGAGAACCTCGGTGGCACATATTATGGCGACCTGCAGAAAAGCGATTCGCTTCTGGCATACTACGGAAACACTATCGATGGAAAACTGAAAGAAGAATATGGCGACGTCGGCGACGAGAGCAGACCTCCGTATTCATGCAGCATGGACATCAGAAAGATGTATGATACAGACCGCGCAGTGACATTCACGGCCTCAAGCTACAGCTATATGGGCGGTGCCCACGGCATGGGCACAAGCACAGGAACAACATTCCGCAAGTCGGACGGACGGCGTTTCTGTGTTGAAATGATGTGCAACGTCAACACCGACGAGTTCCGCACCATGATAAAGGAAGGACTGCGGACGTACTTCAAGGAAAACGGTGAAGAGGTAACGACCGACGACAATCTGGCGGAAATGCTGATGACAGAAAGCGGATTAGACTTCCTGCCGCTGCCGCAGTATGACCCGTATCTGACTAAAGATGGCGTCAAGTTCGTCTATCAGCAATACGAGATAGCACCGTATGCTGCCGGACAGCCATCGTTCACAATCCCGTACGACAAAGTCTGGCCATACCTGACACAGGAAGGGCGCAACATGATAGAACGCTGACAGTATCCACAGCAACGTAAATATCATCAATCATAACGCCACAACCAATCCGTATGACGTAAACGCAGATACAAAAAGGCGTCAAGCCGCCGCTTGTGATATCTGTTCCATTGCAATGGCACTCCGAATTTCTCGCGTCTTTGCGTTTACGCTATATAGACTGATTGTGTCCGCTTACAAAACAGAAAACCAATAAGCATATAATATATATGACAGCGACAATCATCATCCTCGCCATAACCGTAATACTTTTCATCAGCGGACGCATCCGTGCAGACATCGTTGCCCTTTGCGCCCTGACAGCCATGCTCCTGCTCGGCATACTAACGCCCGAGGAGGCACTTTCCGGCTTCTCATCTACGGTAGTGATCATGATGGTGGGGCTCTTCGTAGTGGGAGGAGCCATACTCCAGACCGGTCTGGCCAAGGCGGCCAGCCAACGGATAATGAAACTGGCAGCCGGAAGCGAGACACGCATATTCCTGCTCGTCATCATCGTGACGGCCGTGATAGGGGCCTTCATCAGCAATACGGGAACGGTGGCATTGATGATGCCAATCGTAGTGAGCATGGCGGCACAGGCCAACATGCGCCCCGGACGTCTTCTCATGCCTCTGGCCTTTGCCAGCAGCATGGGCGGAATGCTGACGCTCATCGGTACACCGCCAAACCTCGTCATACAGGACGCCCTGACAGCGGCCGGCCATGCCCCGCTGAAATTCTTTTCGTTCCTGCCTGTGGGCCTGATATGTATCGCCGTGGGAATCGTCGTCATGCTTCCGCTCACACGGATGTTTCTCTACAAGAAGAAAGGAAGCGGCGTCGGCAGGACTGGCGGAAGCAAGACACTCGACGAGCTGGTGGAGGAATATCAGCTCGTCAACGGTCTGCGGCGGTATCAGATCAAGGAGCAGTCGGCCATAAAGAACAAAACCGTTGCGGAACTGAACCTCCGCGGCCGGTACGGACTGTCCATCATAGAGATACGCAGCGAGAGCACCGACCGCAGCGGACTGATACGCAACGTGCGCCAAAGCCTTGCCGGCCCGGACAGTATTCTTTCGGCCGGAGACATCGTCTATCTCACCGGCGACACCACCGTCATGGACAAGTTTGCCAAAAGCAACGGCCTGAAGCGGCTCGACAACAACAACATCGACTTCTATGACATCGGCATTGCCGAGATTGTCCTCATACCGACATCGCGCCTACTCGGCACGACGCTGCGCAACTCGGGCTTCCGCGAGCGCTACGACATCAACGTTCTCGGCATCAAGCGTTCCGGAAACTACATCATGACCGGGCTGCCGGAAGAGAAACTCCAGTCGGGCGACGTCCTGCTCGTGCAGGGAAAGTGGACCAACATCTCGCGGCTTGACGAGCAGGAGAGCGACTGGGTGGTGCTTGGACAGCCAGAGCAACAGGCCCAGCAGGTGACGCTGAACTACCGCGCACCGCTGGCCGCCGTCATCATGCTGGCCATGATAGCCATGATGGTGTTTGACTTCATACCCATAGCTCCCGTTACAGCCGTAATGGCAGCCGGCCTGCTGATGGTTCTCTGCGGCTGTTTCCGAAATGTCGAGGCGGCCTATAAGACCATCAACTGGGAGAGCATAGTCTTGATTGCAGCCATGATGCCCATGTCCGTAGCACTGGAGAAGACCGGAACATCGGCCATGATTTCCCACTCGCTCGTGGCGTCGCTTGGCAGCGTCGGTCCCACGGTGCTCCTGGCCGGAATCTATTTCACCACCTCACTGCTCACGATGTTCATCAGCAACACCGCCACCGCCGTCCTCATGGCTCCCATAGCGATGTCGTCGGCCGTTGAAATCGGTGTAAGCCCCTACCCGCTTCTGTTTGCCGTGACGCTGGGAGCAAGCATGTGCTTCGCCTCTCCATTCTCCACACCGCCCAACGCGCTCGTCATGCACGCCGGCGAATATACGTTCAGCGACTATGTCAAGGTCGGTCTGCCGCTCCAAATCATAATGGGCGTAGTCATGACTTTCCTGCTACCGCTCCTCTTTCCGTTCTGAATATGACGGATGACACGGTGGAAGAAACAAGAGATGAGGATGCCTCAAACACACATAAGAAACATATATAAGAAAGTCATCGGTATCAGTCCATACCTATATTAAAGAGCTACGTATGGTTCTTTTCCAGGATAATACTATCCAATGACCACACTATATATGACACGCATAAAAAAAACGGCCGGATATCTGTTCCGGTCGTTTTTCTATTTTATACATTTACGGAAATCAAAAAGAATTGCAGAAATCAAAAAAAATATATCAAGCTGCCTCAGCCGATATACCGCTTCACTATCTCCAGCAATTTTCCATGATTCTCACGGCTGTTGCCGGCTATCACTCCCGACGGCTTCGTGTATGTGAGCGGCCGGCCGGCAAGGTCAGTCAGAGTCCCGCCGGCCTCAGTCAGGATTAGCGACGCAGCGGCAAAATCCCACGGGCTGAGCAGGTATTCGAAGTAAAGTTCGCAGTGTCCAAGGGCCAGATAGCACAGTTCGGGAGCGGCTGCGCCGAAACGGCGGATGTCGTTGCACTCCATGAACGTATCGAGGATGACAGATGAACAGACACCGGCATGTTCCTTATGATAGACCGGTAGGGCCGTACACATCACCGCGTCGGCGAACGGACGGGCGGACACGCTTATGCGCCGGCCGTTGAGAAACGCTCCGCCGCCACGTTCGGCGGTGAAGAGTTCGCCCGTGCGCGGCAGATAGACAACGCCAAGCACAATGTCACGGTCACGCTTCAACGCCACACTGATGGCGCACTGGGCTATGCCGCGGCTGTAGTTGGCCGTTCCGTCGATGGGGTCGATAATCCATGTCAGGGCGTGGGACGTGTCGTGGATATCTTCCTCTTCGCAGAGGAAGCCGCTGCCTGGGAGCAATGAAGCCAGCCGTCCGCAAAGGAAATCCTGTACGGCAACGTCCGATGAGGTGACTATGTTTGAATAGCCTTCTTTCCTGGAAATATCAAAACTGTCGGTCAGCATAAGCCCGGAGGCTTCCTTGACGATGCCGGTTAGTTCGGCTAAAGACGGAATGTTCATGATTGCGGGTTCTTTTGTCGGTTTTTACGAAATGGTTGCGGGAGGGATGCAAGCGCACCGCCGCTTTATTATATAACGCAAGGAGTGCGCGGAATATTGCCAATGGGGGGCGTTATTTAAATCTTTTTCAGCATAAAAAGCGGTTCCGAATGGTCCGGACGTGAACAGAAACGGCGTCTTTGGCGGTCCGGCATGGCAGAAGATACGGTTTTTTATGTACCTTTGCACGACGAAATTTAATTGTAATGACGATGATTAAAAGTTTGTTTTTCGACATCGACGGCACGCTGTGCAGCCTCAAGACCCATGAGATTCCGCTGTCAACCGTAGAAGCGCTCGAAGCAGCCAAGGCGCAAGGAGTGAAGATATTCATCTCAACCGGACGTCCAATACAGATTATCAACAACATCGGGGCCATTGAACACCTCGTCGACGGATACATCACGACCAACGGGGCCTACTGTTTCGTGGGTGACAAAGAAGTATGCAGCACCCCTATCCCGACGGCCGATGTGCTGACACTGACGGCCGACGCCATCGCTGAAGGCTACCCATGTATCGTGGCCGGCGACCGTGGCATAGCCGTCTATGGCAACGCCCGCGAGATTGTAGACCGCGTCTTCCGCGGCGAACTCAACGTGAGCAACCTCGACATTGACCGCCCGGCAGACGAAGTGCTGGCCGGAAAGGTCCTGCAGGTGACGTCGTTCTGCTCTCCGGAACAGGAGCAGAAACTCATGTCACGTGTCGGCGGCTGCGTCTCCGGACGGTGGCATCCGGCTTTCACTGACATTACGGCCGACGGGGCGGACAAGGGCAAGGGGCTCGTGGCAATGACCCGTCATCTCGGTCTCGACATCTCGGAGACGATGGCCTTCGGTGACGGCGGCAACGACATATCCATAATCCGCCGTGCCGGCATTGGTGTGGCCATGGGAAATGGCGGCGACGACGTGAAAGCCGTGGCCGACTATGTGACGACGGCGGTCGATGACGACGGCGTCATGAACGCCCTGCGCCATTTCAACGTTATTTGATAATAAAGAAGATAGAAGGAGAAAAAGGGAGAAAGAAGAAAAAAGAAGAAGATAAAAGGAGAAAGAGGGAGATAAAGGACCTATGTCTTGTTGCAAGAACTAAGACCGTTGTCCTCTATCTCCCTCTTTCTCCTTTTATCTTCTTCTATCTCCTTGAAATAGAATTACTCCTTGTCGAGCAATATCTTCATCATCTCTACGGCAGCCTTGGCAACCGATGTGCCGGGACCGAAGATTGCCGCAACGCCTGCCTGATAGAGGAAGTCGTAGTCCTGAGCGGGAATTACACCGCCGGCAATGACCATGATGTCCTCGCGGCCGGCTTTCTTCAGCTCTTCGATGAGTTGCGGAACGAGCGTCTTGTGACCTGCGGCAAGCGAAGAAACGCCCACTACATGGACATCGTTCTCCACTGCCTCACGCGCTGCTTCGGCAGGAGTCTGGAAGAGCGGACCCATGTCCACGTCGAAACCGCAGTCGGCATAACCCGTTGCGACAACCTTTGCGCCGCGGTCGTGACCGTCCTGTCCCATCTTTGCCACGAAGATACGCGGGCGACGGCCCTCCTTCTTGGCGAACTCCTCCGTCAGCTGGCATGCCAGCTCGAAGTCCTTGTCATTCTTGCTTTCTGATGAATACACGCCTGAAATAGTTCTGATTACAGCCTTATAACGTCCCACGATTTCCTCGCAGGCGTCACTTATCTCTCCCAATGTACAACGCAGCTTGGCGCACTCGATGGCGTGAGCCAGCAAGTTGCCTTCGCCTGTGCGGACGCACTCCGTCAAGCCGGACAGCGCCTTGCGGCAAGCCTCCTCGTCACGCGACGCGCGAACGGCGGCAAGACTCTCCTCCTGCTGCTTGCGCACGGCGGTGTTGTCCACTTCGAGGATGTCGATGGGGTCCTCGTGGTCAAGACGATACTTGTTCGTACCGACGATTGTCTGTACGCCGGAGTCAATGCGGGCCTGAGTGCGGGCAGCAGCCTCCTCGATGCGCATCTTGGGCACGCCGGTCTCGATGGCCTTGGCCATACCGCCGAGCTTCTCAATCTCCTGGATGTGCTCCCATGCCTTGTGAACCAGCTCGTTGGTCAGCGTCTCCACATAGTAGGAACCTGCCCACGGGTCAATCTGCTTGCAGACTTTGGTCTCGTTCTGGATATAGATCTGGGTGTTGCGGGCAATACGCGCGGAGAAGTCGGTAGGAAGGGCGATGGCTTCATCAAGCGCGTTGGTGTGCAGCGACTGGGTGTGTCCGAGCACTGCTGCCATGGCCTCGATACAGGTACGTCCCACGTTGTTGAACGGGTCCTGCTCGGTGAGCGACCATCCCGATGTCTGCGAGTGTGTGCGCAGAGCGAGCGACTTCGGGTTCTTTGCGCCGAAGCTCTTCACAATCTTTGCCCACAGCAGACGGCCGGCGCGCATCTTGGCAATCTCCATGAAGTGGTTCACGCCGATGGCCCAGAAGAACGACAGACGCGGAGCGAAGGCGTCGATGTCGATTCCGGCGTTCACACCGGCACGGATGTAGTCCATACCGTCGGCCAAGGTGTATGCCAACTCTATGTCGGCAGTGGCACCGGCCTCCTGCATGTGATAACCGGAGATTGAAATCGAGTTGAACTTAGGCATGTTCTGCGATGTGTACTCGAAGATGTCGGCGATTATCTTCATTGAGAAGGCTGGCGGATAGATATAGGTGTTGCGCACCATGAACTCCTTCAGAATGTCGTTCTGAATCGTTCCGGCCATCTCTTCGAGTTTGGCTCCCTGCTCCAGTCCGGCCACGATATAGAAGGCAAGGATGGGGAGCACGGCTCCGTTCATGGTCATCGATACTGACATCTTGTTCAATGGGATGCCGTCAAAGAGCACCTTCATGTTCTCCTCGTTGCAGATGGACACTCCGGCCTTGCCCACGTCACCGACCACACGCTCGTTGTCGGGGTCGTAGCCACGGTGTGTCGGCAGGTCGAACGCAACGGACAGACCCTTCTGTCCCGAAGCGAGGTTGCGGCGGTAGAACGCGTTGGATTCCTCGGCCGTGGAGAATCCGGCATACTGTCGGATGGTCCACGGGCGGAACGGATACATCATCGAGTACGGACCACGCAGGAACGGCGGGATACCGGCCGTGAAGTCGAGGTGCTCCATGCCCTCAAGGTCCTCTTTAGTGTAAACGGGCTTAACCTCAATGTGCTCCGGAGTCTTCCAGTTGGGAGCAATGCCGTTAGCCTTCTGCCAGTCGGCGCCGTCGGCAGCCTTTATACCGGCATATATATCTATGTCTTTAAAATTCTTTCTCATTTTATTTTATTTAATTCTGTAACACAGAGACTCTGAGTTTTCCAACTCACTCCTTGGATATATTCTATACCGTGTCTTTGCGTTTAAATTAAAATTATATTCCTAACTTCGCATTATACTCCTTCAGTGTTTCAAGCACATTACATTTCACGTGAACGAAGTTCTCAATTCCGGCAGCCTTCAGATCTTCCGTGCAGGCGGGAGCACCGGCAACGATGAACATGGCGCGGTTGTCGAGATACTGGTATGCCGGGATGGCGTAGGTGGCGTATTCGTCATCGCTTGAGCAGAGCACGACGATGTCGGCACCGGCCTTCAAAGCTGCGTCCACACCTTCCTCTACTGTCTCGAAACCGAGGTTGTCGATAATCTTATATCCGGCGCAGGCGAGGAAGTTCGACGAGAACTGCGCGCGCGCCTGACGCCATGCGAGGTTTCCGATGGTCAGCATGAAGGCTACGGGCGTCTTTCCGCTCTTCTCCGTTGCGAGGCGCAGCTGCTCGAAATCGGCGGCCAGACGTGTTGTGGAGATGGCCTTGAGCGTGGACTCGTGTTTGTGACCGCAGGCACAAGAGCATGCCTTCGGCTCCTTTCCCTCGGATGTCTCGGTGAAGTTGGGGAACTGGTTGGTTCCGAGAATGAACTCCTTGCGCTTGGCGGCGTCGGCATGACGCTTGTCGTTGGTGGCGTTGATGTCATCCTGAACGGTGCCGGCCTTGACGGCAGCAAGGAATCCGCCCTCCTCCTCAATCTTGAGGAATAGTTTCCAGGCCACGTCGGCCAGTGAGTGGGTCAATTCCTCTATATAATAAGAACCGGCCGACGGGTCTACAACCTTGTCGAAGTGGCTCTCTTCCTTGAGCAGCAGCTGCTGGTTGCGGGCTATGCGCTCGGAGAATTCCGTGGGCTGCTCGTAGACGGCATTGAACGGAGTGACAACGATAGAGTGGACACCGGCCAGAGCGGCGCTCATGGTCTCGGTCTGCGTGCGCAACAGGTTGACATAGCTGTCGAACATGGTCTTGTTGTATGTTGTCGTCTGAGCGTTGACAATCATCTTGCATGAGCAGTCGCACTTTGGCTCATACTGCTTGACAATCTCAGCCCAGAGCAGACGGGCGGCGCGGAACTTGGCAATCTCCATGAAGTAGTTTTCGCTCACGCCCATGTAGAACTTGATGCTGCGGGCAGCCAGGTCGACGTCAACCCCGGCCTCGACGAGCTGGTGGAGATATTCGTTACCCCAGGCAAGGGCATATCCGAGTTCCTGAACGATGTATGCACCGGAGTTGTTGAGAGTTTCCGAGTGGACCATGATGCAGCGCATGCCCGGATAGTCCTTCAGCTTCTCAACGAGCACGGGGGCGTCGGCAAGCAGCTTCGACGTGTCCTTTCCCTTCATGAGCATCTTCTCGATGGGGTCGAAACCGATTCCGCCCACAATCTTCTCCTTGTCGTAACCCTGCTTCTCGAAGTAGGCCGTCAGTATGTCGGTCAGTTCGAGAACGTGGCAGGGACATGTGCGGAAGCTCACCTCAACGATGTCGCAGCGGATGTCCTTGAGCAACACGTCGATGAACTCGGCGCTCACCTTGTCGCCGGGGATGCGGAAGCCGAGCGAGTCGATACCCTTGTTGAGGATGTCAAGAGCCTTGGCGTTGGCCTCAGCGGCATCTTCGGCAACGATATTCTGACGCACGTACCACTCGTTGTTGTCCTTCTTGTTACCACGCACGAAGGGGAACTCGCCGGGCAGAGCCTCGGGAGTCTTCAGCTTCAGAACGTCTTCTCTACGATAGAAGGGCTGCACGTTGAACCCCTCGTTTGTCCTCCACACGAGCTTCTTGTTGAAATCGGCACCTTTCAGGTCGACCTCAATCTTGTCCAGCCACTCCTGAGTTGTGGGAGCAGCAAACTCGCTAAAGAGTCTTTCTCTGTTGTTTGACATAGTCCTTTTTTATGTTTATTATATAAGTTATACCTTAAACTAATATAGTTACGACTGCATCGTGACGATATATCAACATGCAAAGATAACGTATTTTTTTTATAATTACTAAAAATAAAAGATTATTTAATCTTCGTCCCGCCAAACGCTTGTTTTTCTCCGTCCCAATGCCATCGGTTTCCCAAAGATCCGAAAACAGTTTGCAGACAGAAACAAAACTGTATGACACAAATGTAACACGATATGATGCGGCGGAGAAATAAAGTAATAATAATATCACGGAATTTAACACTTGAAAAATTCAATTCTGGAGAGCGGCAAAGCTGAAATTTTGACATTGCGGCTCCGTTTTCCGACGTCGGACTGCAAATTGTTTTGCAATAAAGGCCTCCCGACCCTGCAACGGGGCCACTATCGGACTGCAACGGTGGCTCCGTTGCAACACCGCGGCAGCCCCGTTGCAATGCCGTAAGGGCCTTACGGCAAAACAAAAGCGCCCAAAAAGTTGCACACTTTCACCGTTTTTACCCGTAACATACTGTTGCTCAGACAATAAAAGATGCACGCGCAAAACTCGCGAATTTGCGCCCACAGGATTTTTATTTCAAAATATCGCAAGGATTTGAAGGCTTTTGTCCGCTTTCTTCCGAGTTTTTAACACTCCGCTACTTCAACTCAGAGGCACGACAATCCCAACTCGAAGACGTGGCAGCCTCGAATTGAAAAAACCGCGTATTTGCGTTGAAATCCGGAAGAAACGGACAGCATTTGCTCATCACTTTGCAACACCATTGGTAAAAAAAAGCAAAAAGTTAATCACAGTACTAAAAATAACAGCACAAAAATTAGCTTTTGCGCAATATTTTACCTAATTTTGCACGACATTCACAATACGGATATAAATGGTTTGTATATTATCAACGTAATTTATGGATTGGCTTATTAATCTGTTTTCTACCACCGACTCGGTAGCACATATAGCCTTGCTCTATGCTTTGGTCATAGCTGTGGGCGTGTTGCTTGGCAAGGTGAAGTTTGGGGGAATATCCCTCGGAGTAACATTTGTGCTGTTCGCCGGCATCGTTGCCGGTCACGTCGGAATGACAGGACCCACAAACATTCTCACATTCATCCAGGACTTCGGTCTTATTCTATTCGTCTTCATGATCGGCCTGCAGGTCGGCCCCGGATTCTTTGAGAGTTTCCGTAAGGGAGGAGTGACACTCAACGCCCTGTCCACGGCCACCGTACTGCTGAACGTGGCGGTCATGTTCGGATGCTACTTCCTCTTTTTCGACACAAGCATCAGTTCCAACCTCCCCATGATGGTCGGCACGATGTATGGTGCCGTTACCAACACCCCGGGACTCGGAGCGGCCAACGAAGCCCTCGGAAGTGTCTTCACGGGCGCCCCCAAGCCACAGATTGCCTCGGGCTATGCCTGCGCCTACCCGCTCGGCGTGCTCGGTATCATCAGCGCCACTATAGCCATAAGATACATCTGCAGAATCCGACTTGAGAAGGAGGAAAAGCGGCTCAACGACGACGCGGCCGAAAACGCACACGTCAAGCCCCACATGATGCACCTGAAGGTGACGAACACCTATCTGGCCGGACGCACACTGAAGCAGATTCACGACTTCCTCAACCGCGATTTCGTCTGCTCGCGCATCCTCCACGAAGGCCACGTCAGCATCCCCAACCGTGATACCGTTTTCGAACTCGGCGACCAGGTATTCATCGTCTGCGCCAAAGCCGACGCCGAAGCCATCATAGCCTTCATCGGACCGGAAACGGAAGTGGCATGGGAAAAACAGGACCAGCCGCTCGTCTCCAAACGGATTCTCGTCACACAGCCGTCCATCAACGGAAAGACACTCGGACAGATGCACTTCTCTTCCGTACACGGTGTCAACGTGACGCGCGTCACACGTCAGGGCATGGACCTCTTCGCCAGCCTCGACCTGTCGCTGCAGGTGGGTGACCGCGTGATGGTCGTAGGACCGGAAGACGCCGTCAACCACGTGGCCAAAGTGCTCGGCAACTCCATAAAGCGCCTCGACGCACCAAACATCGCGACGATTTTCCTCGGAATAATCATAGGTATCATTTTCGGCAGCCTGCCGATAGCTATCCCGGGAATGCCCGTTCCGCTGAAACTCGGTATCGCCGGAGGACCGCTGATCATAGCAATCCTCATCGGACGCTACGGCTACAAGTTCCACCTCGTGACCTACACGACGACCAGCGCCAACATGATGCTGCGCGAGATTGGCCTCGTGCTCTTCCTCGCCAGCGTGGGCATCAAGGCCGGTGCGGGATTCTGGGACACGGTCGTTCAGGGAGACGGTCTGAAATATGTCTACACAGGATTTCTCATCACCATCATTCCTATTCTCATCATAGGCACAATCGCCCGTCTGAAATTCCGGTTCAACTACTTCACCATCATGGGTATGATCGCCGGAACATACACGGATCCGCCAGCATTGGCCTACGCCAATCAGATTTGCTCAAAAGAAGCACCTGCCGTGGGATACTCCACTGTCTATCCGCTGAGCATGTTCCTCAGAATCCTGACGGCACAGCTGATCATCCTCTTCTGCTGCGGAGGATGACGACTGAGACATGAGGGAAACTCTTTTTAAATAAACTTATATAATAAACTGACTACACCAAATGAAAAAATTCGGATTACTGTTAGGGCTTCTAATGGTGGCCGGCCATTCAATGATGTTCGGACAAATGGAGAAGAGCATCAAACTGAACGAGGTCATGACCGCCAACACGGCCAGTATGCAGGACGAATACGGACGGTGCAAGGCCTGGGTGGAGATTGCCAATGTTTCATACACTACGTATAACATACGCGGCATGTTCCTCACCACTGACCGCTCCGTGCTCGACCCGGACATGAGCGTGCCGGAACGCATCAAGCGCATGAGCATCATCCCCAACGGGGAACCACGCACCAATCTGGGTGCACGCCAGCATCTGCTCTTCTTTTGCAACAGCGAGCCAGCAAAAGGAGCTTTGCATCTCTCTGTGAACATCGACCCGGAACGCCCGACGTGGATTGCTCTCTACAACGGAAATGCAACCCAGCTGATCGACTCGGTCACCATTCCGGTTCTCGGCCCCAACCAGTCGTACGCACGTCTTCACGACGGCGCGGCACAATGGCAGGTCAAAACGGTTGACACCGTCACACCGGGAATCGCAAACCACACTACGGTCAGCGAATCGAAAGTTGCCAAACTCAAGCGTGAAGACCCTCACGGATTCGGCATCTCGGTGCTCGCAATGGGGATTGTGTTCTCCTGTCTGGCCATGCTCTTCATCTTCTTCACGGTCTTCGGACTAATCATGAGCCACCGCTCGGCAGCCAAGAAAGTAGCCAGCATACAACCGCTGAAAGCCGGTGTGAAGATGGTGGAGACGGCAGCCGAAATAGGAAACAAGACAAGCGTCATCCTGCAGGACGGACTCAAGTCGAAAGGTATAGACAAGGAAATCTATATAGCCGTCATCGCAATGGCCATCAAACAGTATCAGAACAATGTCCACGACATCGAAAGCGGTGTCATCACAATCAAACCCAAAGAGACAGACTGGAACGTCGAATACATACAGATGACCCAGTTCCATGAGTAAGAAATACTAACCATATATAATAAGACACGCAGGTATGAACCAGAATAAATTTCAATATAAAGTACAGGGCGTCGACTACGACGTTGAAATAGAAGAAATGGAAGGCAATCTCGCCAAAGTGAACGTAAACGGCATATCGTTTGAGGTGGAACTCAAACAACCCATCAATCCGTCACACGCCGTCACACGCCACAAGGTGGAAGCTCCGAAACCCGCAGCCAACATGTCGAAGACAACGACAACCCACTCCGTTGCGCCACAGCAGCCGGCTCCCACTGCAGCAGCCGGTGCTGGAACAGCCATCAAGGCTCCGCTGCCCGGCACAATCACAACGGTATGCGTCAAGGTGGGCGACAAAGTCAATACCGGCGACACCGTCGTTGTGCTTGAAGCCATGAAGATGCAGAACAATATAGAGGCAGAAGTCTCAGGCACAGTGACTTCGATCGTAGTTAATCAGGGCGACTCGGTTATGGAAGGAGCCGTTTTGCTCACAATAGGATGACATCGATATGGGATTTACTGACTTTCTGATAGAAAACTTCAACGAGTTTCTGACTTACACGGGCTTTGTCAACGCCTCTGCCGGAAACCTCATTATGATCGTGGTGGGAGCCGTGCTCATCTACCTCGCGATAAAGAAAGACTTCGAGCCCCTGTTGCTCATACCTATCGGACTGGGCATCATCCTGGGCAACATTCCGTTCCGCGCCGATGCCGGACTGGAAATAGGACTCTACGAAGACAACTCCGTGCTCAACATATTCTATCAGGGTGTGCGCATGGGATGGTATCCGCCATTGGTTTTCCTCGGTATCGGAGCCATGACAGACTTCTCCGCACTGATTGCAAACCCGAAGCTGGTGCTCATCGGAGCCGCAGCACAGTTCGGAATCTTCGGAGCCTACATGGTGGCACTGGCACTGGGATTCGAGCCGAATCAGGCTGCCGGCATAGCCATAATCGGCGGAGCCGACGGTCCTACAGCCATCTTCCTGTCTTCCAAGCTCAGCCCCAACCTGATGGGTGCCATTGCCGTGTGCGCCTATTCGTACATGGCCCTTGTTCCGCTCATCCAGCCACCGCTGATGCGTCTGCTCACAACGAAGAAAGAGCGCGTCATCCGCATGAAACCGGCACGTCAGGTCAGTCAGACCGAACGCATACTCTTCCCCATCATCGGACTTCTGCTGACGACATTCCTCGTGCCTTCCGGTCTTCCCCTGCTGGGCATGCTCTTCTTCGGTAATCTGCTGAAAGAATCTGGAAAAACCACTCGTCTGGCAAAAACAGCCGGCTCGGCTCTGAACGACATCGTCGTGATGCTGCTCGGTCTGACCGTCGGCTGCTCCACACAGGCAAGCGAATTCCTGACGCTCAACACGCTGTTCATATTCCTTGTAGGTGCCTGTGCCTTCATGGTTGCCACTGCCAGTGGAGTAATGTTCGTCAAACTGATGAACCTCTTCCTGCCTGCCGACAAGAAACTCAACCCGCTGATCGGCAACGCCGGCGTTTCCGCCGTACCGATGAGCGCACGCATCAGCAACAATCTCGGATTGGAATATGACCGCCGCAACTTCCTCCTCATGCATGCCATGGGTCCGAACGTGGCCGGTGTGATAGGTTCGGCTGTCGCAGCCGGAACGCTGCTCGGATTCCTGTCATAGAAAAGGATGAACCTGAAAGACCATAAAGGCATGTACGACATGCCCAAAATAGCAATAATCAACCCTAACACTCTTGCGGTGTTAGGGTTGAAATATATATTGCAGGACGTCATGCCAATAGCACAAGTGGACACTTTCGGTTCGTTTGCAGAACTCGACGCCAATGAACCGGACAGCTATTTCCACTACTTTGTGTCAATGGACATATTGCTTCCCAACAGGGACTTCTTCTGCCGGCGCCGCAACAAAACCATAGTACTCACACTATCGTTCGACACTTCACAGCCTGGCGGTTTCCACTGTCTGTGTATCAACGTACCCGAAAAACAGCTGATAAAGTCTTTGCTGACACTCGTTCAAAGCGCACATGCACACGGCCGCAACCTTCCAGCCACAACAAATAACCGTCAAACCACCGACAACGGCACTCGGAAAAGTCTCACCGAACGCGAAACGGAGGTAATGGCACTCATCGTCCGCGGTTTCATCAACAAGGAAATAGCCGACCGTCTGAACATCAGTCTGACCACAGTGGTCACCCACAGAAAGAATGTCATGGACAAACTCGGACTCAAAAGTGTATCGGCATTGACCATATATGCCGTCATGAACGGCTACGTTGATATTAACAAGATATAGCCTGAAACACGAACAAAAGCATCCCGCACAATCAACAAACAGCCGGAATACACAAGAAATGCCTGCAAGTTGTTTGAAAAAGATATGGCTGATTATATAAAGAAAACCTGTAAGCTGTTGAAAGAGTTTTCTATTTTTATATTTTTAATACGCGCCAGAACGCCGTTGTCGCCGGAATTCATTACTTTTGTATTATTATCACATTCTTTTCGTATCATCTATATAATAATCTATATAATAAGAAAACAGCATAATGACAGAACAAAGACTATATCCAATGATGTTCCAACCCAACCTGCATCAGGTGATCTGGGGTGGAACAAGACTCGCACCCTGGAAAAAACTCAACGCGACAGAGACCGAAGCGCCTGTCGGAGAAAGCTGGGAAGTCAGCGCCGTGGCCTCATCTCCGTCAATAATAGCCAACGGAAAACATGCCGGCAGGCTGCTACCGGACGTTATCAGCGAGATGCCGGCCGAAATCCTGGGTTCCGCAGTAGCCAAACGTTACGGAAACAAACTTCCATTGTTGGTCAAGTTCATCGATGCAGAGCGCGATTTATCAATCCAGGTCCACCCGAACGACACGATGGCGCAGCGCGAACACGGGAAATTCGGAAAGACCGAGATGTGGTATGTCATCGATGCTAAGCCGGGAGCCTACCTTTATGCCGGATTCAAAGAAAAACTCTCGGAAGACGAATACATACGGAAGATTTCCGACGGAACGATAACCGAAGCACTGGCACGCCACGAGGTCCATGCCGGCGACGTGTTCTATATTCCGGCAGGACGCGTGCATGCCATCTGCGGCGGCATACTCCTGGCGGAAGTACAACAGAGCAGCGACGTTACCTATCGCATATTCGACTACAATCGCCCCGGTATGGACGGACATCCACGCGAACTTCACACCCAACTGGCAGCCCAGGCATTGGACTTCAACGTCTATGATGAATACCGGACGATATATAAGAGTGCGGAAGCACAAGCCAACCATTGCATCGACTCCCAGTTCTTCAACGTGCGGGTGGTTGACATCGACGCTCCTTTCCACCGCAATCTGATCAAATATGACTCGTTCATCATAACCATGTGTATGGAGAACAACTGTCTGATAAAAATACGCGCAACGGGCGACGAGGTTCTTCTCAAAGAAGGCTGGTCATGTCTCATTCCTGCTGCCATAGCCGATTATGACGTCATTCCCCTGCCCGACAGCAGCTACGGGAACGGACACGTCAAACTTCTTGATGCTTTCATAAACAACAAGGACAACAGCATCATGAGAAAAGCGACAAGATTTCTGCATATAACGAGAAAGTGACAGCAAGACAACCAGACCTAAAAAAACAAAATCAAGAGGCCATACCGACACTTCATCAATGAGTCGGTATGGCCTCTTGATTTTGTTAGAACAAACAGATTCCAACGTCAAACAAACCCTTTCACTTCTTCCAGAACCGGGATGTTATGTCTGTAAAATCGTCACCGGAAGCCCTTTTGTAAAGCCTTTGATTGGTGGTACGCTCCTTCAGACATCCCAAATGCTCAATGTAAGGGCCGAGCTTTATGTAGTCGAAATCGGCTTTGCGCACCGTTGAAGGCACTTTCGTCCGCCCGCTATACCACGCTACTTTCAGTTCCGGATGTTCACGGTGCAGATAACAGGCAAGCGTGTTGATATAGTCAGGTTCCGCATCGCCACCCATAAAACAGATACAGGTTATATCGCCGCCGTAGTCACGGATAAAACACTCCAGAGCCATTGGCGTCAGCGGGTCACCGATATCCTGCCAGAGATACTGGCTATGGCAGCCCGGGCATCGGCACGGACAGTTGGAAAGATTTATGGACAGCGTCACTTCATCAGGAATTTCCTGAAAGACAATGCCCGTATTGACATATTTCAGCATACAATAGAATCTATTATCTTATCCGAACACGCCATTTACATCACATTCTTGTCGCCTCGGCGTAGAATCTGCGTTCCGCCTCCTGCTGACGCGCTTCCGAGAAGTTGCTCACGCGTTTGAGATAGCCGATTATACGCGTCATATAGTCGATGTTCTTCGAGTGACAATGAGGACACTCGTGAAGATAACGCTTGTCTATCGTTCCGCAGTCGTTGCATAGTGTGTTCGGTATGTTGAACGTGAAATAGTTGCATCCCTCCTTTGCCGCCACCTTCAGCAGCTGACGGTATTGTGCCTGCGAGAGATGTTCTTCAAGGTTCATGTGGAGCGCAGAGCCTCCCGTGAGGTGCTGGATGTAGGGTGCGCCATGGAGTTTGAACTTGTCTATGATGTTCAGCGAGTCGTCCTCGACGATATAGAAATAGCTGTTATAGCAGTCGCGCGGAACGAAATAGCCATCCTCGCGGTCCCACTTGGCATGCTTTACACCGACATTCTCGGCCGGAATCATCTCACAGTTGAACATCACATCCTTGCTTCTGTACTCCCTGTTCTTCTTCTCCACCAGTCCCAGAATGGTCTGAACGAACTTCAGGTAGTCAGGATTATCGTTGATGCGGAGTCCCATGAACTCTGCCGCCTCTACCAGTCCGTTCACTCCGATGGTCAGATACTGCCGTCCGATATTGATATATCCTGCGTCGAAGAGCGGCAGCATGCCATGCTGCCAAAGTTCCTTCAGGTTTTCGTTGTAGGCCAGTTGCACCTTATGACACACGTCGATGATATCGGTGAGGAACTCACAATAATCCATCTTGTTGTTCACTGCATACTGTATGCAACGGTTGAGGTTGACCGTCAGCACGCTCTTGGAACCTGTCGACACTCCTCCTGCGCCCAGCGTATAGCTGAAACCATTGTCCTGTATTTCATTGCGCAGGCGGCAACAGCTTGACAGCGAATCCGCATTGTCACTCATATAAGTGAAGAACGAGTGACCTTCGGAATACATCTCTGCCGTGAAATCGGCCCATTCCTCGTCAACCATTTCGCCATCTTTGCTCAAAAGCGCCATTGTCTCGACGGGGAAAGTGAGCACGGTCTTTGTGCGTTCCTTGTTGAACCATTTCATGAACCGCTTCTGCAGCCAGCTCAGTCCGTTCCAGTCCGGACGACTTCCATCCGGGAAATAGAACTCCCCAAAGAGGCTTTCAAAGTAAGGACGGTCATAGTAGGCTATGTTCCAGAACACGGCCTGATAGTTGCGTGCGCCGGTCGGCTGGTTGATTGAGTAGACAATCTGCTCAAAACAGTCGGTGATCATCTTGTCAATCGTGCGCTTCTTGTTTGACATGTCTACCACCTTGTCAGCCTCCTTATAGTATTCCTGTCCGTATTCCAGTCCGATGAAATAGTTGAGATACATAAGGAACTCCGGTGTAGCGCATGCTCCGCTGAGCATACTTGAGACCATGAAGACCATATTGACAAATCCGCCGCAGAACGACTTCAGGTTTGTTGGAGCCGTGGAATTGCCTCCGATTGACATTGTTCCGCCGATAAGCCATGGATACATTGTTATCGAGGCACAATAGTTGGCAAGACTTGTCTCGTCGTTCTTATATATAAAGTGGTGGGTGAGCAGATCTATGTAGCGGTCGGAAAGTTCCTTTCCGTACATCTTCTTTATGCGGTCAGTGAGCAGACGACGGTTCAGACGGATGAAGCTCGACTTCGGCAGTTCGCCGATGAGCGTGGCTATGTTTTTGTGCTCCACGTTGGCGTTGGCATCATATTTCGAGCCTGTAGCGGCATTGGCTGCATCGCAGTAGTCGGCCAGAAACTTCAGCTTGTCCATTGTCTCACGGTCTTCCGTGTGGCGCTGGCGATATAGCATGAACGATTTGGCCACACTGTAGAACTCTTCTTTCATCAGGGCCTCCTCAACCTGATTCTGTATCTCCTCGACGGTGATTCCCTCGTGGATATCGAGATGACTCAATATCTTTGATATGCGTCCGAGATCGGCCGGAATGTCCACAGACTGGAACGCCTTGATGACTGCGTTCATTATCTTGTCAAGCGAAAAACGGTCCACAGAACCGTCGCGTTTGGTGATGGTAAAGGTATTCATCTTCATGTTTTCTTTTCCATTTTGGAAAACTTTTCGTCGTTCTTTTCAGAAAAAGTTTTCCGTTTTTGATAATTTATCGTTTAAGTTTAAGGCCTTCAGTTTTCCTTTTCCAAACATAAAAGCGGTCGCAAAGATACAATAAAAATCCGATACCTTGTACCGGATTTCATAGAATTTTTATCCCCCAAAGAAAGATTTTCTCAGAGCTTGACAGACGAAATATCGACCAGTCCGTTAACTATTGCGTAAATGGTCAGACCTGCCGGACTGTGTATCTGTAACTTACGGGCGATGTTGCGTCTGTGGGTTATTACGGTATTGATACTGATGCAGAGATGGTCGGCAATTTCCTTGTTGGCCATACCCTGAACCAAAGCCACCACAACGTCACGTTCGCGTTCGGAAAGGAGATCGCCATTGTCCGTCCCACCCTTGAAAACCATGGTAGAAATGTTCTTCGCAACGTCCGTCTGGCGCGACATCTGTTCCAACCGGCGTATTGCCGGAACGAATATCCTGTCTTCCACCTGGGCATGAAGATTGAGCCATTCCTCATTATTATATATGTCGTGGAGCGTCGCCATGAGCAGATTATTTCGGTGTGAATCCTGCGGCATATACTTGATAATAAGCATCTTCAGCTCTTTCAGCTTGGCTGCCGGCTCTTCGTGGTTGCGTGAGAAAGTCTCTATGCTGTAGTCGCCGCCGGGCCGTCCCTCCACAAGAGCGTTGACGTAAGGGAAGAGAATCTTCTTCTCGAACGCCATGTGCTTATGGATTTCGTTGGCGTAGTCGTCATAGAGTTTCATTATCAGCATACCGAGACTGCTCTTCCGGTCGATGGACTCCTCCAGCTCGCGGCGTATGTAGGGCAGCTGAAAATCGAGATAATAAATGTGGCTGGCCTCAAGATAGTGCATCAGCGTTGGAACAGACAACTGCTCGTCATTGTCATAGTCGGAATATCCGTTGATGGTCAGATTGACCACGGCGAGAAAAGTGTATGTATCCACGCCGTTGTCCTCGCATATCTCACGCACTGTCTTGTCGCCGAAACCAAGGTTTATGCCGAAACTGCCCAGTGACTGGAGCAGATCGTAGTTGTCCTTGATGAGCGAAATCATCTTGTCGCCGGCCTCGTATATCTTCTGATTTTTCATCGTCACCTTATTATAATACCATATCAAGGTGCAAAATTACAAAAAAAAGCATACCGTCGCAATAATAATTTATAGGTATTTAATACAGAAGAAAGCCGCGACGTTAGCAAGATTTAGGTATCACAGTGGTTTTCTAATTATTCATCGGTATCAGAATGGGCTTTCTGTCTGCGTTTGATTGATATTTCACTATTTTTAAGTATTGCACGGTGCCACGGTTTGGCATACCTTTGCACCGACAAAAAAACAATAAAACGACAATGAACACAATCTACCATCATCTATCAGCCTGCGCCATCATGGCCGGAATGTCGCTCACAGCGGCTCCCGTCATGGCACAGGTTTCTGCCGCAGACAGCGTCATGGAGCACGCCGGAGGCAAGCGTCTCAGCATCGGCGGATACGGCGAAGTGGCTCTGACACGCAATTTCTTCAGCGACCACCTGAGCCGCTACAGCCAGGCCGAAAGCCACAAGAACGACCCGAGCCACGGACGTTTCGACATTCCCCACGCCGTTATCTATATCGGCTACGACTTCGGAAAGGGCTGGACAATGGGAACGGAAATTGAATTTGAACACGGTGGAACCGGAGCCGCCTACGAAAAGGAGGAAGAAGAAGGTGGCGAATGGGAACATGAGACCGAAAAAGGCGGCGAGGTAGAGCTGGAACAGTTCTGGATTCAGAAGTCGTTCGGACGTTGGGCCAACATCAGGATGGGCCATATCGTCGTACCAGTCGGCCTGACAAACGCCCGCCACGAACCGCTCAACTTCTTCACCGTCTACCGTCCGGAAGGCGAAAACACCATTATGCCGTCAACATGGCATCAGACCGGTATCAGCTTCTGGGGACGTTCGGGCGACTTCCGATATGAAGCACAGCTGCTGGCCGGCCTCAACGCCGACAACTTCACCAACACGGGATGGATCAACCGGGGAACGTCAACACCGCTGGAATTTGAGGTAGCCAACAAATACGGTGCGTCGCTCCGCCTCGACAACTATTCCGTCCCAGGGCTGCGCATCGGTCTGAGCGGCTACTACGGCCACTCCATCGGCAACAGCTATCCGCGCAATGCCAACGGAGTAGAGTCACAGTATAAGGGAATCGTGGCCATCGGTGCCATCGACTTTACCTACAAAGGCCACAACTGGATTGTACGCGGTCAGGCCGACTACGGCTATCTCGGTGCCGCCGACCAGCTGAAATACATCTACAACCGCACGAACAAGAAGTCACCCTACCACCACTCGGCTTCCGTGAGCAAGAATGCCTATGCCGTCGGCATCGAGGCGGGATACGACGTGTTCTCCCAGATTCCCGCCCTGCGCCGGGACGCCCAGCGGCTCTATGTCTTCGGACGCTACGAGCAGTACAATCCATACGCCTCAAAGACGCGCAACACGTCATACGACTATACCGAGGTGAAGCGCATGGCCGCCGGCATCAACTACCACCCGCTGCCGCAGGTGGCCGTCAAGGCTGAATATTCCCACCGCTTCCTCAAGAGCGTCTACAACGACGAGCCGTCCGTCAGCATCGGTGTGGCATATGAGGGATGGTTCCTCTGAACCGACAGCGGGTCTCCCGGACATCATGACGGAAGCCCGCCTGCAGCTCTGGAATGGACTATATAATCAACGAATAAATCAATTCACAAATAAACAAACCAAATGAAAAAGTATCTTTTCCTTCCCATGACAGTCATCATGGGAGCCATAACCTTCACGTCATGTTCTGAAAATGACGACAACGGAGAAACAACGACACTGGGTGACAACGAGTTCGGCATCGTCGAGACAGCTCCCATCCTCGACCAGGAGAACTATCCGTCCAACACCACCGCCGCAGCCTACGCCAACAGGCTGTTCGGCCAGAACGCCATCGACGGCTGTGAAGACCTCTGCGACGAACTGGAGAACGCCAATGCCGTCATCGGCCAGGCCCGCCTCTCGTCTGAACAGGAGGCCTACCTGCGCAAGACGCTGGAAAATCTTGTCTCCAACGTCATCGTTCCGACATACACACGTCTGGCCGACGACGTTGAACACCTCGAAGCCACGCTCCACGGTCTGACCGCGTCGACCATCACTCAGGCCCAGATCAACAGCGCCTGTGAGGACTTCAAGAAGGCCCGTTCCCACTGGGAAATGAGCGAGGCGTTCCTCGGCGGTGCCGCTTCCGACTTCAACATCGACCCCACAATCGACTCCTGGCCCCTCAACCGCACCATGCTCCTCGGCTATTTCAACCGCGGCGGACGTCCCGAGGACCTCAACGACGAGAGCATCCTCGGCTTCCACGCCCTTGAGTTCATCCTCTTCCGCGACGGACAGCCGCGCCGTGTGGAGGAGCTCAGAGGTTATGACACCTACAAGGGCTTCGGCAACATCAGCGGAGCACAAGAGCTGAAGTATGCTCAGGACATCTGCACGCTGCTCAAGAACCGCACGTTCCAGCTGCAGGTGGCATGGGAGGGCGAGACTACAGCCAACGCCTCACGTGTGGCTGTCGTACGCAACGCCGGGCTCGACTACAAGACTCAGGACGGACTTTCCTACGGCGACAACCTCGCCAAGGCCGGCGTGGAGGGTTCGCGCAGTTCCTACCCCAACATTCAGGCCGCCATATCTCAGGTTCTCTCTGACGATGAGGGCAGCTGTCTCGGCATAGCCAACGAGGTCGGCACAGCCAAGATTGCCAATCCGTTCTCTGCCGGCGACGTCTCCTACGTGGAGTCGCCCTACAGCTACAACTCCATCACCGACTTCCGCGACAACATCCGCTCCATCCGCAACGTATGGCTGGGCTCTACCGACCGCACGGCCGCACGCTACAGCTTCCACACGTTCTTTGCGAGCGTCAGCCGCGGCGACATCAACAACAGCATCGAGAACGCATACGTCAGCGCTATTGAAGGTATCAGCAACATGCCGTCACCGTTCGTGAAGTATGTCTGCACGATATGGAACATCCAATTCGAGGACGCCGAAATCCCCGAAGAAGACTGATCTGTAGCGCTTCACGGTCTCTCTTTCACCTCACAAAGGCGTCCCGTCCGACTCTGTTCGGGCTGGACGCCACAGTGATTTTCAGCAATAAAAGACATCAGAAACATTAAACACCATGAGATTTACAGACATTTCAAAACTCACCCTCGCAGCCATTTTGGCCACCCAGCTGACTACGGCATGCTCTGACGACGACGAGACACAGCAGTCCGTTACCTCCAACGGCCTCGGAGAGCTGGCCGCAGGCGACAGCCAGTTCGGCAAGGCCAACGACACGTTCACAGCCGATGAGTGGTATCCGGGCGGACTCCTCGGCACGACGGAGAAAGCCAGCTACTCGGCACCTGCTCCAGCCGTGATCGGAGTAGCCGGAATGGAGACGAGTTTCAACAAGGGAGAAGACTTCTTTGAGCACGTCTACACCATCACCGAAAACCCGCGCAAGGGTCTCGGACCGTCATGGACGCGCAACAGCTGTATCCACTGTCACCCGGCCTACGGCCACGGCAAGCGCCAGACGGAATACCGGGCCAACACCGTCGGCAACGGCTATCTGCTCGTTGTCTACCATCCCAACGCCGGTGTCGACCGCGCGGGCAATCCGTTTGCCGCCAACTCCTACGTGACGGAAGTGACGGGCATGCCCCAGACACAGGCCATGCACCCCTTCAAGGCACCCATCGACGAGAGCAAGATACGCATTGAATGGCGAACGGTTGACGCCATGCCGAGCGGTCTGCCTATGGCTTTCGCCGACGGCGAGACCTATTCGCTCATCTATCCGGAGGTGACCATTCCCGAAGATGCGTTCAACACCAACCCGCGGCCGAACGACTACGAGGTGCGCCTGGAGTCGACCATAGGTATCTACGGAACCGGATTGCTTGACGCCATCGACGAGGACGACATGCGCGAGGAATACCGGAAGCAGGCCGGCGATGCCGCCAGCCGCGGACAGAACGTCAGCGACGTGCTCAATCCGGCCATGTGGGACGCCGCTGCCAACGACTGGGCCGGCGACAAGAGTCTCGGAACGGCCAACGGTGCCTACTATAAGCTGGCCGACGGTCAACTGAAGGTCAAGAAGTTCACCTACGCCATGACGCGCGCGTCGCTTCAGGACGGTGCCGGAGCGAACGCCATCTGGAACATCACCAACGTTACCCGCTCTGACCGTCACTACTTCTACACGACCAAGGCATGGGCAAAGGCCATGTCTGAGGATGAGGAGGTGATTGACTATATCAGCCGCAACGGCGATGACAACACGTCGGTACTCTATCCTTATTTCGCACAGACAAAGGAGGAGATTGCCGAGAAGGTCAACACGCTGCTCGGTCTGAACTCCGCCGCCGACTCGGAGACGTTCGAGCGCTATTTCGTCAATGGTGCGCCATACAACGGCGAGGAGGAGATGAGCGACAAGGACTACTATGACCTCATGGTCTGGCACCGCGGTCTGGCCGTTCCGGCGGCACGCAATCTTGACGACGCCAAGGTGAAACGCGGAAAGCAGTTGTTCAACGAGATGGGATGCGCCACGTGTCACCGTCCGTCGTGGACCACCGGCGCCGACAACTATTGGGTGGACAACAGCATCAAGGCGTATGCCGCAGCCAACGGTCTCGACCCGCAGAACGTCCTGCCGCGCTTCCCCCATCAGACGATATGGCCGTACACGGATATGGTCCAGCACCGTCTGTTCATGAAGAACGACATCCGCACGGGCTGGTGCCGCACGACTCCGCTCTGGGGCCGCGGTCTGTCCAAGCGCCTCACGGGTGCCGACGACCGTCTGCACGACTGCCGCGCACGCAACGTCGTCGAGGCTATTCTATGGCACGGATACTCCAAGGAGTCTGATGCCTACTGGACTGCAGAGAAGTTCTACCGCCTGGGCAAGGCTGACCGTGACGCTGTCGTAGCCTTCATCGAGGCCATATAAAAGACAATAGAGCCTGTTTTAGCGGATAAGACAGGCTCTGTCGGTCATTTTAAAAGGTGTGTCAAAATGCTTCATCTTCATTTTGACACACCCTCATTCTTTCAAATAACAGGGCGTCAAAAGAGCCCAATCAAGATGCTTGAAATTTAAAATATGACAACATCCGGAATATCATTTACGGCATACCTGAAATTTCTCTACGTCCTTACCATAATATGCATGGGCGCGGCAACGTTCGTCGAGAAGAGCCACGGCACACACTTCACGGCTGAAAACATCTACGGCGCGTGGTGGTTCACGGCGTTGTGGGCACTGCTGACAGCCTTTGCCGCCGTCCATTTCATCAGGCGGAGGGTGCGCCGCGCGTCAACGGTTCTGCTCCATCTGTCGTTCGTCATCATACTCGCCGGGGCGCTGCTGACACACCTCACGGCCACACGTGGCATGATCCATCTGCGTCAGGGCGAAACAGTCGTGACATATCTGGTTCAGGACGGTGACGACGTGAGTGAGCGTCAGCTTCCGTTCGGCATACGTCTCGACCGTTTCGAGGTGGCGTATCATGAAGGCACGACGTCCGCCGCAGACTACATTTCCCACATCACCGTCACCGACGGAGACACGCGAAGCGCTGTCGTCTCAATGAACCGGATTTGCTCCCATCGCGGCGTGAGGCTCTATCAGAGCGACTACGACCCCGACATGCAGGGCAGCATACTCGCGCTCAACGCCGACCCGTGGGGTATTCCCGTCACATATCTGGGCTATGCGCTGCTCTTCATCTCGTTTCTTTGGTCGCTGGCGGATCCGTCCGGAACGTTCCGGCGGCTTCTCAGAAGCCCGGCCGTCAGGGAGAGCGTGCTCGTCATGACCATTCTCATGGCTCCCGCCGGCTTCATTCCGGCATCGGGCGCTGACGGCGGTGAGAGAACTCCGCCAGTGCTGCCCAAGGAAACGGCCGAGGATTTCGGCCGGCTCTACGTCCTTCACAACGGACGCATCTGTCCGGTCCAGACTCTGGCCGTCGATTTCACGCGGAAGCTCTGCGGAAAGACTTCATACGAGGGGCTGACGGCCGAACAGGTGCTCACGGGATTTATCCTGTGGAGAGACCGGTGGTTTGACGAACCGATAATAAAAATGAAGAACGGACCGCTGCGCGAGACGCTGATGCTGCCGGAATACTGTTCCGTCAACACGTTCTTCAACCGCGACATGGGCGGTTATATCCTCGGCCCGTACGTCCAGGAAACCATGGCGGGAGCGTCGGATAAGTTCCACAAGGACGTGGCGGCCGTAGACGACCGCCTGATGATGATCATGGAGGTGACACGCGGAACATTGCTGAAGATATTCCCATATACTGTCGACGCCGCTACGACGTGGAATGCCCCGACGGACAAGCCCGCAGCCACAGTGCCTACGCCCGACGCCCTTTATATCGCAGGCGCCATCCCGCTGCTCGCCGAGGCGGCCGGCGGCGGCAACACGGAGCGCGCCGCAATGCTCATAGGCAAGATGAAGCGCTATCAGGAGAAAAACGGGGGAATGTCGTTGCCGTCGTCTTTACAGACGAAAGCCGAACGGATTTACAACGCTGTGCCGTTCGCCACAATCCTTTTCATGGTCAATCTCACGTTCGGAGTCGTCATGCTGACCGTCGCAATAAGGCGGATGACCGGCTGCGGCAGGAAAACAAAGGGCGCCGCATTCCGGCTCTGCTGCGCCGTGATGGCGCTGTCGCTGGCCGCCCTGACCGTATGTGAGGCCCTACGGTGGATCATCAGCGGCACAATCCCGATGTCAAACGGCTACGAGACGATGCTGTTCGTGGCGTGGGTGGTCATGGCCGTATCGCTGGCAGCCGCCCGCCGCTTCCGTATCGCGCTCGCCTTCGGTTTCCTCATGTCGGGCTTCTTCCTGCTCGTTTCCCACATCGGACAGATGGACCCGAACATAAGCCACGTCATGCCTGTGCTCAACTCGCCTCTGCTCAGTCTCCATGTTTCCGCCATAATGTTCTCATTCGCCCTGCTCGCCATGACGTTCATCTGCGGTGTGACAGCCCTTGTCGTTGCGGCGGCTACGCGGAAAACCATCGGAAGCAGCCGGACCGGCGCACCGGAAGCGCTCCGCGTGCTCAGTCTGCTGTTCCTCCACCCCGCCCTCGCGACGCTCGCCGTCGGCATCTTCATCGGAGCCGTATGGGCTAATGTCTCATGGGGAACATACTGGGGATGGGACCCCAAGGAGGTCTGGGCGCTCATAACGATGATGGTCTATGCCGTAGGTGTCCATGCCGGCTCACTGCCGTCGCTCCGCCGGCCGCTGACATACCATATCTTCATGACCGCCGCTTTCCTCACCGTCCTGATGACATACTTCGGAGTGAACTATGTTCTCGGCGGTATGCACTCTTATGCCTGATATATTTCCAGGAGGGTGTGTCAATGTGCTTCATCTGCATTTTGACACACCTTCCCGAAATTCTCACAACCCGAAATCCTCACAACCCGTAAGCCGCGAGAAACTCGTCTTCGCTCATTATCTTTATCCCCAGCTTCTCGGCCTTCTGCAGTTTTGACGGTCCCATGTTCTCACCGGCAAGTATGAACGACGTCTTTGAACTTATCGAACCGACGTTCTTGCCGCCGTTGCGCTCAATCATGGCCTTATATTCGTCGCGGCTGTGATGGCTGAACACACCGCTGATGACAATCGAAAGGCCGGACAGACTGTCGCCATGGGCCGTCATCTGTTCCTCGCTCAACTGCATTCTCACACCATAGGCGCGCAAGCGGTCGATGATGGCGATATTCTCGGGATTGTGGAAATAGGTTATTACACTTCGGGCTATCACCTCGCCCACGCCCTCCACCTGCTGCAAATCCTCAAGCGAGGCAGAGGCAAGGGCATCCATCGTCTTGAAATGGCGGGCAAGGAGTCTGGCCGATGTCTCTCCGACAAAGCGTATGCCGAGGGCGAAGACCACACGTTCAAACGGCACGGAGACTGACGCGGCGATGCTTTGGACAATCTTTCGCGCAGATTTCTCACGGTTTCCGTCGCCGTTGATCTGCCCGACGCGAATATCGTAGAGGTCGGCCACGTTGCGTATCAGCCCCTGACGGAAATAGTCGTCGACCGTCTCCGGTCCGAGACTGTCAATGTTCATGGCCTTGCGCGATATGTAGTGCTCGATGCGCCCCTTGATTTGCGGCGGACATCCGCTGTCGTTCGGACAGTAGTGGGCTGCCTCGCCCTCCGGCCGGACAAGCTCCGCACCGCATTCGGGGCAGCGGGTGATGAAGCGCACCGGCTCGGCGCCGGCCTCACGGCTGTCTTCATCGACACCCACGATCTTGGGGATTATTTCCCCACCCTTCTCAACATAGACATAGTCGCCGATGTGGAGGTTGAACGAGCGGATGAAGTCTTCGTTGTTGAGCGTTGCGCGGCGGACCGTCGTACCGGCCAGCTGAACCGGCTCCATATTGGCCACGGGGGTCACCTGGCCCGTGCGCCCTACCTGAAACGTGACTTCCCGCAGACGGGTGCGTTCCCGTTCGGCCTTGAACTTGTATGCTATTGCCCAGCGAGGACTCTTGGCCGTATAGCCCAGAATGCGCTGCTGGCGCAGTGAATTGACTTTGATGACGATACCGTCGGTGGCCACGGGCAGATTCTTGCGCTCCGTGTCCCAATAGCGGATGAAGCCGTAGATTTCCTCAAGTGTCTTCACCTTGCGCATGGCTTCGCTGACTTTGAAGCCCATCCGGCGCGCCACCTCCAGGTTTTCGTAGTGTCCGTCCGAGGACAGATTGTCACCGAGCATGTAATAGAGATATGCGTCGAGCCTTCTTGCAGCCACCAATGCCGAGCTTTGGCTCTTCAACGTGCCGCTGGCGGCATTGCGCGGATTGGCGAACAACGGTTCCCCGGCAGCCTCACGTTCGGCATTGAGCTTCTCGAAGACACGCCACGGCATGAGAATCTCGCCACGAATCTCGAAATCAAGTGAAGAGTTGGGGGTGGAGGATGAAGAATTCTGAAGAACAAGCGGAATGGTCCTTATGGTCTTGACATTTGCCGTCACGTCGTCACCGCGCACTCCGTCGCCGCGTGTAACCGCCCGCACCAGCCGTCCGTCCTCGTAGGTCAGACTTATGGACAGACCGTCATATTTCAGTTCGCAGCAGATTTCAAATTCCTCGCCGCCCAATCCTTTCTTCACCGAGTTATAGAAATCGGCTACTTCCTGTTCATTGTATGTATTGGCCAGCGAGAGCATCGGATAGCGGTGTTCCACCTGCGTGAACTCCCTGCTGATGTCACTGCCCACGCGCTGTGTCGGCGAATTGTCGTCGGCCATTTCCGGATGGCGCGCTTCGAGTTCCTGAAGTTCCTTCATCATCATGTCGAACTCCATGTCGGTTATAACGGGTGCGTTCTGCACGTAATATCTTTGATTATGCTCGTGCAGTTCGGCACGCAACTGAAGTATTCTTTCCGTATCGTTCATAAGAGAAATAAAGATGCTTATATGTCTGCAAAGTTAGTCAAAAAGCGCGAGAATACGAAAATGGCCGGACTTTTTATGAGCAGCATCCGGAAAACGCCATTCCCGGAGCAAAACACCGCCACTTCTTCCAAATTCGGAAAAACACGGACATAAAGGTCTCAAATTTCGAGAATTTCGGACCACGGGATTTTTATTTTCAAATTCGCGAATTCTACGCGTGCAAACGCAACCAGCTGATTGTCAGCCGGATTAGCCCGAAACAGCAACAAGTGTGCAATTCCAAAGACCTGAAAACGCAAGATTTTCCAAGCCGTAAGGCTCTCCCGAGGTTGCAACGGGGCCATTGTTGCATTGCAACGGGGCTACCGTTGCACGACAACAATGGCCCCGTTGCAACCCCGGGAGGGCCTTACGGCAAAACGGCAGCGATTTTTCCGGCGAAAAACATGACTGAAAATGAAAAATCAAGCGGGCCGGCTCTCCAGATTGGAACAGCCGAAATTCAGAATAATAAAGACAAAAACAGCCTTTTCGGAGCCTTCGGCATAGTGAACGCAATGATGCGGCGGAGGCCAATACCCGATGCGTATATAACGGAATATCAACACTTTACGAAAACGAACGGCATCAATCTGGAGTCACCCTCAAAAGACGTGAAGCCACCCTAAAAACGGAGAGATCCGGTTTCCGCCGTTTCCGGAGACCGTTTTGTGGGCCTGAAAACGCGAGAACCGGATTTCTCCGATAAAAAAATACGGCATATCCGCCTGACCGTCAGAGCAATTCAGGAAGTTCGCAGAGACGCGTGCTGTGGCTTCCCTTGATGAGTATACAGCGGCCTTCGGGACGTTCAGCGGCCAAGACTGTCTTCACCTCATCGACATCGGCAAACTTGCGGAACGGACATTCCGTCCGTCCGAATTCACTTCCGACGAGCCACACGTCCTTCAGGCCGGCATCCATGAGCAGCCGCACCACACGCCGGTGTTCCTCGGCGCTGACGTCGCCAAGCTCACCCATATCGCCGAGGATAGCCATCTTTCCGTCGGCCGTCATATCACGGAAATTCTCTATTGCGGCCGCCATACTCGTAGGATTGGCGTTGTAGGCATCTACAATCAGACGGTTATTTTCGGTAATGGTGAGCTGCGAACGGTTGTTGCCTGGAACATAGTCCTCCAGCGCACGGCAAATGTCTTCCGGAGCAACCTCAAAATGTAGTCCTACGGTGATTGCCGCCAGCATGTTGTCCATATTGTAAGCCCCGATGAGATGGGTAGCGACCTCGTGCCATTCCGTTCCTGCGGCCTCAGCCTGCCAGCGGAAACGGAGAAAAGGAGCGCAACCGACAATCTCGCCCCTCACGGAAGCCGACTCTCCACGGCCGTAGGTCACCATGCGGGGCAGGCCGCCGGCAATGGACATCAGATGGGAATTGTCCGTGTTGATGAACGTGACGCTATCCTCACGCCCGCGCAGATAGTCGTAGAGTTCACCTTTTGTGCGGATCACGCCTTCCAACGAGCCGAAACCTTGAAGATGGGCACGGCCGACGTTGGTGATCAGTCCGCATGTGGGCTCTACCACTTCAACCAGCGTGCGGATGTCTCCGGGATGGCTCGCCCCCATCTCCACTACAGCTATCTCGTGGTCGGGAGTGATACGCAGGAGCGTCTTGGGCACACCGATATCGTTGTTGAAATTGCCTTCGGTATAAAGAACACGATAGCGGCGGGCCAACACGGCCGAGACAAGCTCCTTGGTGGTTGTCTTTCCATTAGTTCCGGTGATACCGATTACGGGAATAGAGAACCGGCGACGATGATGGCGGGCCAGCTGCTGAAACGTTTTCAGACAGTTGTCAACGAGGATACAGCGCGGATCTGTGGCAAACTCCGGTTCGTCCACTACCGCCCATGCGCAACCTTTCTCCAACGCCGCGGCGGCAAAACGGTTGCCATTGAACGACGCTCCCTTCAGAGCTAAGAAGACAGAACCCTCGGGACAGTCGCGGCTGTCAGTCGTCAGCACGGGATTGGCGGCATAAATGCTATACAATTCTGATATTTCCATAACTTCAGATTGATTTTACGGTATATTTCCTGTTCTTTTATAAGTCCTGCAAAAGTACATCAAAATTTCCGAACACGCTCACTTTTATACCACCAATCGCTTTCAAATACAGGAGAAATGTCATCTCTATCCGCAGAGAACGGGCAGCAGGACTTTTGAAAACAAAGCAGACAACAGATTGTTTACGGAAAAAGCAAGGGATATAAGAGACAAGTCCCGACCTCACGGCCGGGACTTGCCAGTAAACAAACTTATATAATAATACACGTACGGTTCAGAAAATGTCAGTGACAAACCGTAACATTCCCTAAGACGAAGCCAGCGCCAGTTCTGTCCGCACACGCGGACTTCTGTTCGTTAATCGTAAATTTATGAGCGCTTCAGGCTTCCTTACTCCGAGGAATTTCAGCTTTTGTTTATCAGCAAGGCAGGTCTTCAGACTTCGTTCCGGCTTCTGACTCCTTCCCATTTTCACTTCCTGTGAAAACAGTGGATTTGCTATCAGAGCCTTTAAAAGGAACTCACTGCTGCGGGACAGTTGGGGATTTCCACCACCATTCCCTTTTAATCGCTGTTATGCGAACCTTAACAGATGCAAAATTAACACAAAAAGACAAACATCGGATTATCAGCGGAAGAATAATGATTGCGTTTAACGTTTTTTATGTTCTGACGAAAGGAACTGGTGGCTACTCATCTATTCACATGATTGAAATTCAGCTTCGTGCAGGGATGTTCTCCGGCACATCCGGAATGTCAGAATGTCGGTTGACGGCATATGATGGAGCGGATGCCTCCGGGGCATATCCCTACAGGTGGAGCCTCATGAGTGTGCGTCAAAAATGCAGATGGCGTGTCAAAACGGGACAACGGGCAAGAGAGTCTTTCATAGACAAAGGCTTCGGCCCGGACTGTGTGGTTTTGTCCGGACCGAAGCCTTTGTTTTTCTAATTATGGAAATATGCGGGAAAAGACGGGCGTATTTTATTTAGCCTCTTCGTCTTTCGGACGCGGTTCTTTCTTGGCCAGCATGACCACTTTATAGACAAAATCCGTCACCCAACGCTGGGAGAAACCGAGCCGCTTGTCATATTCGCGGATGGCCACAACGGTCTTCATAACGCCCGGATCGGTGTAGTTGTTCTTTGTGAAGATGTCGTTGACGGTCTTCTCCGTCATTGTGTACATGGCTTTTTTGAAAAATCCCGGCAACCGGAGCTTGAACTTCATCAGATTGCCCATGAGCATCATGAGGTCCTGAGTGAAATTCTGGAACTGGACGAGATAAATCTGGACATCCTGAATCTTGCGGCAGTTACGGCGCAGACTTTGGTCTATCTCCTTGAAAAAAGAATCGTCCATGGAATAGATTTCCTTCAGCATCTTGCGGCAACGGGCTTTCTCGCCCACTCCCAGCTTGTTGTTTACAGTAGGAACACGCAATGTTGTCTTGAACACTCTCAGATCCGGCAGCATGGCCAGATTGGTTATGCCGAGGTCTGCCGCAATGGCAGCCTGAAAATAGACGCGTATGAGAGTCATGAAGTCTTCCATTCCACCGGTTTTCGACTCTTCCTCGGCCTTCTTGCCGAACAGTTTTGAAAATATACTCATAATTCTGATTTTTAAATTCATTCATGCCGCCTCACGCCAATTCCCGCGGCACTGACAGGCCGGCGGAAACATGCCACTGACGGACATGGATTGGTATTTACGGGTGCAAAGTTAAGGATTATTCCGCACATTCTAATTAAAATCCATTATAAATAATGGTATTAATAAAATAAATTCTTACCTTTGCAACGATTTTTTAATATTAAAATACAATTTCAATGAAAGGTATCGTTCTGGCCGGTGGCAGCGGTACGCGGCTGTACCCTATCACAAAGGGCATCAGCAAGCAGCTGATACCCATCTTTGACAAGCCAATGATATACTATCCCATATCCGTCCTCATGCTGGCCGGAATACGGGATATACTCATCATCAGCACTCCCGACGATCTTCCGGGATTCCGTCGGCTGCTTGGTGACGGTAAAGCGATGGGAGTCAGTTTCAGCTATGCGGAACAACCGTCGCCTGACGGTCTGGCCCAGGCTTTCATCATCGGAGCCGATTTCATCGGCAAGGACAACGTCTGCCTCGTGCTCGGTGACAATATCTTCTACGGCAGCGGATTTTCCGGAATGCTCCGTCAGAGTGTCGATAATGTGGAAACGGAAAACAAGGCTACGGTCTTCGGCTATTATGTCAACGACCCGGAGAGATATGGAGTGGCCGAATTCGACGCCGAAGGCAACTGTCTGAGCATCGAGGAGAAACCCCGACATCCCAAATCGAACTATGCCGTAGTGGGGCTTTATTTCTATCCGAACAGCGTTGTGGAGATTGCACGTTCCATAAAGCCAAGCGAACGGGGCGAACTGGAAATCACGTCCGTCAATCAGGAGTATCTCCGCCGAAGCCAGCTCAGGGTGCAGACGCTGCAACGCGGTTTCGCATGGCTGGACACAGGCACACACGATAGCCTGAGCGAAGCCAGCACTTTCATTGAAGTAATCGAAAAAAGACAGGGACTGAAAGTCGCATGTCTGGAGGAAATAGCCTATCGCAAAGGCTGGATTACACGCGAAGAACTTCACCGTCTGGCTGAACCCATGGTGAAGAATGATTACGGAAAATATCTCATGAGCATTTAAGAACATAAACAATCATATTTTAATGGAAGAAAAGAACAAGATTGACACTTTGGCTAATTTCGAAGCCGTCGAGACCCAGAAGGAAGAATCGTCGTTCGATTTCAAGAGCATTCTGACCATGTTTCTGCTCAACTGGCAGTGGTTCGTACTATCGGTCATCATTTTCCTTTGCGGAGCGTTCCTTTACCTGCGCTACAAAAGTCCCGTCTATCAGGCATCCGTCAAGATGCTTATCAAAGACGACAACAGTTCACACAGGAACACCGGCAATCAGATGCTGGCAAACATGTCGGAACTTGGTTTCATCTCCAACAGTGCCGGAATCGAGAACGAAGTGGAGATTCTCCAGAGCCGTATTCTTGCCCGCGAGACCGTGAAGGACCTTCGTCTCTATGTGGAATACAAATTCAAAGGGCTTGTCAAGAAACAACTCATTTACAAGACACAGCCCATCAACGTGGACATAGACCCGGCAAGTCTCGACAGGATGGACGAGACCATGCTGCCGGTTGACATGAAAATAACGAAAAACGGAAGAACATACGAGGTGACCGGTAAGACTTATGACGAAAAAACCGGCAATGAAGTTCCGTTCGAAACGTCATTCACGACACTGCCAGCCACATTTAAGACACCGGCCGGAGTGCTGACATTCACAAAAAATCAGACAAGCAAAGCTCCATGGGAGAAGGACATCTACGTCCGCATCTATCCGCCTATGGCCATGGCAAGTGCATACGTCGGATCCATGAGCGTCGAACCAACCTCAAAGATGACCTCCATAGCCCTCATAACCTTGCGGGATCACAATCTGACCAGAGCTATGGACTACCTCAAGCAGCTCGCCATCTGCTACAACCGTCAGGCAAATGCCGACAAGAATGAGATTGCAGTCAAGACGGAAGAGTTCATCAACGGACGTCTGGAGAAAATCAGCGCGGAACTGGGAACAACCGAAAGTGAGCTTGAAGAGTATAAGAAGCGCAACAATCTGACCCAGCTCAAGCTCGACGCTACGGAAACATTGGCACAGACAAGCCAGTATTCGGCCAAGCTTTCGGAAGCCCGCTCTCAGATACAGATGCTCGACTTCCTCCGCGAATATGTGGACAATCCGGAAAACCGCTATCAGATTATTCCCTCAAACGTCGGACTGACGGACGTTTCGTCTACGGCGCTCATCAACAAATACAACCAGTCGGTGCTTGACCGCAACCGCATGTTGCGCACCGTTTCCGAGATATCTCCGCAGGTACAGACCATAACGTCGGCCCTCAACGACCTCGAAAACAGTATCCGCACCGCCCTCTCACAGGCACGCCAGCAGGCCAACATCCAGCTGCAGAGCATAGAGAAACAGTATTCGGTATACAGCAACAAAGTGGCCAGCACTCCGGAGCAGGAGCGTATCCTCACCCAGATTGGCCGTCAGCAGGAAATCAAGTCGGGACTTTACCTGATGTTGCTCCAGAAACGCGAGGAAAACTCAATCTCACTGTCAGCCACAGCCGACAAGGGCAAGCTCATCGACATTCCGCTTTCCGGCGGAAAGGTAAGCCCGAAAGGCAACATGATCATGCTCGTTGCGTTAATCATCGGCTTCGGTCTGCCGCTGATGGTCATCTATCTGCTACAGCTGATGCGCTTCCGCATCGAGGGACATGACGACGTGAACAAGCTGACAAAACTGCCGATTATCGCAGATGTCGCCCTGTCAAGCGAGGGAGACGGCAACGGTATTGTTGTCCGCGAGAATCAGAATAACCAGATTGACGAAATATTCAGGTCAATGCGAACCAACATCCAGTTCATGCTTGACGGCGATCAGAAGGTTGTCATGTTCACATCATCGACCTCCGGAGAAGGAAAAACCTTCAATGCCGTCAACCTTGCGGTCAGCTTCGCCACTCTTGGAAAGAAGGTTATCATCATGGGTCTGGATATACGCAAGCCGCGTCTGGCCAAGATTTTCAATCTGCCAAGCTCTCAGGTGGGCGTCACCAACCTGCTCGTGAAAGACAAGCTGTCTATGGAAGAAATCAGAAAACAGATTTGTCCGTCAGGCATCAGCGCCAATCTTGACGTGATGGCCGCAGGTCCCATACCGCCGAACCCCACCGAGCTGCTTGCACGCGAACATCTGGGCGACATCATCGAAATGCTCAAGAAGGAATACGACTATATCATTATGGATACAGCACCGGTCGGATTGGTCAGCGACTCTCTGCAAATCGGCAAGCTGACAGACGTAACCGTAATCGTCTGCCGCGCCGACTACACGCCGAAGTCAAGCTTCGAACTGTTCAACAGACTCTATGCGGAGAACAAGTTGCCCAACATGTGCTACGTTCTTAACGGTATTGACATGTCCAAGAAAAAGCACAGCTACTATTACGGATATGGATCATACGGACGATATACGTATAAGAACCATTACGGCGGATATACATACGGCACTTATGTCAACAGCCACTATGGCAACAAGGACGATAAATCCATCAAGCTATGACAATCGCTGTAGACTTTGACGGCACAATCGTCACCCACTGCTATCCGGAGATTGGCGAGGAAAGACCTTTCGCCATAGAAACGCTGAAGGCACTCATACGTGACCGCCACAGACTAATTCTGTGGAGCGTACGCGAAGGCAAGCTGCTTGACGAAGCCGTGGAATGGTGCCGCGAGCGCGGTGTGGAGTTCTACGCCGTCAACCGCGACTATCCCGAAGAAACCCGGGAAGGCAATCAGAATTACAGCAGGAAGCTTAAAGTCGATCTCTTCATCGATGACAGAAACGTCGGGGGACTGCCCGAATGGGGCGTCATCTATGAGATGATAACGAAGAAGCGCACGTGGCACAACCTGCTGGCAGAAGCTGAAGCCGGCTCTTCCGGAACCGCATATTGCGCCCCTGCCGACAGGCCGAAAAAGAAATGGTGGCAGATTTAGAGCCATGACACACATACTGAGGGAAGCAACTCTCAGACGTAAAAAAGAAACGCGAAGACACAAAGGTGAATGAAAGCCTTTATGTTTTCGCGTTTCTTTTTTTACGTCTGAGAGTTGCCGCGACCTCGAGATTCTGTATTTCGTATCCCTGAGGCTGGTATTGAAAAAACATCCTGATCAGCGGCCGCAATGCGTCCGACCCGCGACTGGCAGTCCCGCTGTTATTCCGAAAAACGGATGACCGTATTGCGCAACGCCGCAGGATTGCCCATATCGAACATTTCTCCGTCGATACGCACTCCGACCATGCCGTTCCGTTTCCGGACGGCTTCAAGTGCCGTCGTCAGTTCGATTTCACGCGACATGTCACCCTCCGCATCGGCCGCACGGATGTCATCAGCCAACTGTTCAAAAACATCCGGAGTGAGTATATACTGCCCGAAAACAGAATAGTAGCCCTTGCCGCCATCCTGCTCCTGTACGGCTAGATACTCTTCGGCGTAACTCAGTTTTGGTTTTTCAACCATCACGGACACATTAAGAATCCTACGGTCCTTGTCTTCCCACACTCCGCTGAACACTCCATAGCGGCTCACTTCCTGCAGCGGAATAGGATGGATGCTCACGGTCAGCTTGTTGTAACGTTCATATTCCTCAATAAGCTGCAACGTGCAAGTCTTTCCACAGTGACTCCGATAGAGCGTGTCACCGAGCAGAAGCAATACCGGCTCGTTACCGGCAAATTCCGCAGCCTGATAGACAGCATGCCCGAAACCACGCTTATCATGCTGGTAGACGTAGTGGAGATGTTTTCCGATGTCCAATATCCTGTTGCTGTATTCGCGTGCCTGCGGACTGAGTTTCTGAAGATGTGCCTCGTCCAACGCCCGCTCGAAAAATTCCGAATAAAGAATCCTTTCCTCCTCAGAACCGAGAACGAGACAAATATCCTCGATACCGCTCTTGATAAGTTCTTCCAAAAGAATGAGTATAACGGGACGCACCTGTCCGTCGGCGCACGGTATAGGAAAGAAATCCTTCTTGAGCACCTGCGTAGCCGGATAGAGTCGTGTTCCGAAGCCGGCCACAGGTATGACGGCGCGCCTCACAGTGTGTACAGGCTGAATCGTGAACGACCATACGCGAAGTCCCTGACCATTGAGATAGTCGACCAACCGGGTCTGGCTTTCCGCATCACGAGCAAGAAACTGTACGGAGCCGTCTCCATGTGAACCAACCCCCTTACCGCCGTATGTGAGCCGTTTCACCTCGGGGTCGTTAAGGAAACGGTGGAGTTTCGGCGACCAAAGAGCCGGCGACATCGGCGCTATCTGCCGGTCGAACAGTTCTTCCGCCTCGGTCATCAGCCGGCCGAGTTTTTCTATTTCACCTTCGGCTATATAGCGGACGGCCCGCCGGACAATGTCATGGTTGCACTCTCCGAGAGCCTGATGGAGCATACGGTCGCCGTCCGTCGATGCAAAGGGATAGGATTTGTTCAGATCAGCAAGAATGCGGATAGTGTCCTTGTGTGCCACAAGGTCGCCGAAGACCCAGTGGAGCGGCTTCTTGACATTGAGCGAGGTCACGCCGACCTCATCGCCGTCGAAAGTCATCAGGCATGGCTTCACACCAAACGCACATGCCTGGTCAAGACGTCCGCAGCGCGAAGCCGTCCGAAGCTCACCGAGATAGGCGATGTTCATCTCACCCATCGTATTGAGATTGAGGTTATACAGTATATTGAACGCCCGCGCCACCAACACGCAGATGGCCGCGCTGCTGGACAGTCCGCTCTTCATAGGCAACGTCATGCCTGTCAGATGGATACGCACTCCTCCCACCTTATACCACTCCAGCATATACGACGCCACACCGGCACAATAGCTGAAGAACGAGCCCGACTTGGCAATCCGCTTCAGTTCCACATCATTCATTCTGCAGGAGAAGTCCTGCCACATGCCCCTTATCTCAGGAGCCTCGCTTGTCATTTCGAAAATAGGCGATTTCTCCACCTCGGCATGTATTCCCTGTTCAATACCCGTGACGATGGCTGCTCCGGGAAGGATGTCAGCGTTCATCGTACGGTAGCGGCCGGCCCAATCAGTGTGCTCTCCGAAGAGACACAATCGCCCGGGCACAAATAGCTTTGTCATTTCTTTTATTCGTTAATAGATTTAGTATCAAACCATTCATGTTCCTTCTGTCACTTATCAACAATGGAACTTATCAGTGCACAAATTTAAGTAAAATATTCTAAAACAACAAAGAAAAACATGCATAAATAGTGTATTTTACACTCAAAAAGCCATTGAAAGACCATACAAGCCGTTTCTTCATGTAATTTTTCCAACGGCCGGCACAATGGTCGCGAGAAAACAGAGGATATTCCACAAAAAGGTTATTATTTTTCATGTTTTAACTTAAAATATTTGTATTTTACGTTGTTAAATCCTATATTTGCCACAGATAAGATTACATCCATGTTGTCGATGACCCTTATCGATTCCGAGGTTGGCAGCGTCCTGCGCCAACCTCTTTTTATTTATCAGTTCTCCCACTCCTCCGACAATCTGCAGTTTCCGCCCAAGACGACCGGAAGAAATCTGCGGCAGCAAAGATTCCGAAAGCCAACCATAATGTGAATGAAAAACGATCGGCCTGGCCGCCCGACCCGTTTGCGTGAACATTAAAAATTTAACATACAATAATTTGGCAGTATAGATTATTTTATATACTTTTGCATTGTTAAGCAATCCAACAATAACTCATTAACAAAAACCGTAAAGCCTATCGACGAATATTTTACTTAATAAAAAAGACAATTAAGTATGAAGAATTTCGAAAGTACGACCGACGAAGAGTTGGCCTTACGGTATGTCAGAGGGGACAATAAAGCCTTTGACGAGTTATTGGCGAGAAATCAGTCAAAGCTATTTACATATATAATGTTCGTTGTCCGTGATCAGGAACTGGCCAACGACATCTTTCAGGACACCTTTGTCAAAGTCATCACAAGACTGCAAGAAGGCAAATATACCGATAGCGGAAAGTTCTCCTATTGGATAACACGCATTGCCCACAATGTCATCATGGACTGGTATCGCCTCCAGCGCAACGAACACATCATCGAACCCACCGAAGACAACGATCTGAGCAACCTCAAAATCAATTCCGTAGTTGACACAAGCAGAGAATGCGAGATGGTCAACGAACAGGTGCTCGACGACGTAAGGCGCATGATGGACAATCTCCCCGCGCCACAACGGGAGGTGGTTTACATGAGATTCTATCAGAACCTGTCGTTCAAGGAAATTGCCAATATCACCGGCGTGAGCATAAACACTGCGCTCGGACGGATGCGCTACGCCATACTCAATCTGCGCCGGATGGCCAAAGAACACGACATCGAACTGGCCATGATGGAGCGATAGGCTTACGGACGTAGTCTGGACACGGCCAAACAATAACAAAAAAGGTGCAAGGACATGAATCTGGCGACTGCCGCCGTTCATGTCCTTGCACCTTTTTTATATATACAAGGGTACGTTACGCCTCCTTCATTCCGACGCGCTGATGTCCCAGCCGATGGCACTCGCACCGAGCACAGCGGCCGAAGAACCGTCAAGAGCGCTGACGAGGAACTGTGCCTTACCGCGGAATACCGGCATGACATGGGCGTCGTAAGCCTCGCGGATAGGCTTCATGATAAGCTCACCGGCCTTCACGAGACCACCGAAGAAGATGAAAGCCTCGGGGCTGGAGAACGCGGCGAAATCGGCACAGGCCTCACCGAGCATCTTTCCCGTGAAACGGAAAATCTCGTTGGCCAGCTCGTCGCCCTTCCCAGCGGCAATGCTGACGTCGAGCGACGTTATGTCCTCCGGATTCATTTCGCGGAGAAGCGACGGCCGTTCGGTTGTAGACAGCATCTCGCGGGCCGTGCGGGCCACACCCGTAGCCGAGCAGTAGGTCTCCAGACAGCCCGTACGGCCGCAGCCGCAGGTACGTCCGCCCTCACGGACCATCGTCACATGGCCCAGCTCACCGGCATATCCGTCATGTCCGTAGAGCAGCTGTCCGTTGACAACGATGCCCGAACCGACACCCGTTCCGAGCGTTATGACGATGAAATTCTTCATTCCGCGTGCCGCACCGTAGGCCATCTCGCCGATGGCGGCGGCGTTGGCGTCGTTCGTCATGGCCACGGGTATGCCGAGCGCAGTGCTGAACATGTCGGCCAATGGAACGACACCGCGTCCCCAAATGATGTTTGGAGCATGCTCAATAGTGCCTTTATAGTAGTTGGCGTTGGGCGCTCCGATGCCCATTGCCTTGATTTTGTCAATACCGCCCACCTGATCTATGATGATCTGCAGCGCCTCCACAGCCGCAGCTACGTATGCTTCTGCCGTTTCATAGCCTTGGGTTTTTATGGCCGTAGTGGCCTTAATCTCTCCCCGGCTGTCAACAATGCCGAAGACGGAGTTGGTTCCTCCCAAATCCAGTCCTATCACATAGGGCTTGATAATAGATTGTTCACTCATACTGAATGTTTTTTGTTACTGGTAATAAATAATTGTATAATGTCTCGCAAAGTTATGAAAAAAACGGCAACTGAGCAAGAATTTGGAGTCAAAAACTTGCTCCGGCTGTCAGACTTTCATGTTTTTGGCTGCGGGATATCACATTATATATAATATAAGGAAGACGAAACGATTGGCTCACACTTCGGATTCGAGGATGTGTCAAAATGGAACTCTTTTTATGACACGGCCCGCGTAACGGTGTTACATGAGCCGTGTAACATCGTTACGTGAGCCGTGTAACACAAACACCCCTGACATACAAGGCGACCAAAGTCTGAAGTTGCAAGCCTAAACCAACAAGTTTTAAAGTCACGAAAAACGGCGGAGGAGGAAACATTTAGGGGCAAAAACTTGTGTAATTCACATAATTTTAGCAACTTTGCATTCGCTATGCCGTTTCCATTACATATAAGCATACTTGATTTCATATTCAAGGGAATACTCATCGGGGTCATCGCTTCGGCACCGATGGGACCGGTCGGTGTGCTCTGCGTCCAACGGACGCTGAACAAAGGCCGGTGGTACGGGTTCATCACCGGCATCGGTGCCGCCGTGAGCGACATAATCTATGCCGGCATCACGGGATTCGGAATGAGCTTCGTCATGAACTTCGTGAACGATCAGCAGAACCGGTTCTATCTGCAGATTGTCGGCAGCGTGTTGCTGATGATATTCGGCATATACACCTACCGCACCGACCCTACCCGCAACATACGCCAGCCGGGCACAAACAAGGGCACACTGGTCCACAACGGCGTGACGGCCTTTCTCGTGACGCTGTCAAACCCGCTCATCATCCTGCTCTTCCTCGCCTGCTACGCCCAGTTCGCATTTGTCCTTCCCGACCATCCGTTCGAGATGGTGGTGGGCTTCATGAGCATCGTTGCCGGCGCGTTGCTGTGGTGGTTCGGGCTGACATGGCTTGTGGACAAGATACGGGGCAAGTTCGACGACAACGGCATAAAGCTCATCAATCAGGTCATCGGGGCTATCGTGGTGATATGCTCAGTGATTATGTTCGTCGGCACGGTGACCAACCTATACCGTTTTTTCTGATTATTCTGAATTTAATATATGTATATATCACAGGAACTGAGGAAAAAGAACATAGCGGAATACCTGCTTTACATGTGGCAGGTGGAAGACACCATCAGAGCTTTCGGATGCTCTCTGGCGCGCATACGCCGGGAGTATATAGACCGGTTTGACTATACGGACGAACAGAAGGAAGATATGTCCGACTGGTATGGCTATCTGATCCGGATGATGAACGAGGAGGGATGTCGCGAGCGCGGCCATCTGCAAATAAACAAGGTGACGATGATTCAGCTCGCCGAGCTTCACGCACGGCTGTTGCAAAGCAGCAAATTCCCGTTCTACAACGCCGAATATTATAAGGTGCTGCCTTTCATCGTGGAACTGCGCAACCGCGGAGCGAACAAGGAGGAAAACGAAGTGGAGACATGCTTCAACTCTCTCTACGGAGTGATGATGCTGCGGCTGCAAAAGAAAGAAATCAGTCCCGACACAGCCCATGCCGTCAAGGAAATCACGACGCTCGTGGGCATGCTCAACGACTATTATCTGAAAGACAAGGAGGAACCGCTCGAATTCGAGTGAGTTCTGCTCGTGGTTTCAGGAACTCAAGAGGAGTTGAAAGATTTGTCGCGGGCAAAGACCGTTCAGGAGTTCTTGCCTTGCAGACGGGGTGCAACCGGGCGAAAACCAATAAACGGCATAAAGGGATAGCAAGAAGATGGACAAAGATCTTTCTCACTTCTTCTCCCCACACTCCACCCTCTTTCCTCGAAAAAATATGTAATACACAATGGACAAAGAAATAGAAAGAAGACGTACGTTTGCGATCATTTCGCATCCCGACGCCGGTAAGACGACGCTTACCGAGAAGTTCCTGCTCTTCGGAGGCCAGATTCAGGTGGCCGGAGCTGTGAAAAGCAACAAGATAAAAAAGACGGCGACGTCAGACTGGATGGAGATCGAAAAGCAGCGCGGTATCTCCGTTTCGACGTCGGTCATGGAGTTTGACTACGAAGGATACAAGGTGAACATCCTCGACACCCCCGGTCACCAGGACTTTGCCGAAGATACGTTCCGCACGCTGACCGCCGTAGATTCGGCCATCATCGTTGTTGACGGAGCCAAGGGCGTGGAGACGCAGACGCGCAAGCTGATGACAGTCTGTCGGATGCGCAACACCCCGGTGATTATTTTCATCAACAAGATGGACCGCGAGGGCCGCGACCCGTTCGACCTTCTGGACGAGCTCGAACAGGAACTCGAAATCAAAGTACGCCCGCTGAGCTGGCCTATAAATCAAGGAGCAAAGTTCAAGGGTGTCTACAATATATATGAGAAGAAGCTCGACCTCTTCACGCCGGACAAGCAGCGCGTGACGGAAAAGGTTGAAGTAGCCATCGACAGCGACGAGCTGGACGCCCGCGTGGGTGAAACTGATGCTGCCAAACTGCGCGAAGATTTGGAATTGGTGGACGGAGTCTATCCCGACTTCAATGTCGAAGACTACCGTTCGGCCGAGGTCGCACCCGTTTTCTTCGGCTCCGCACTCAACAACTTCGGCGTTCAGGAACTGCTCAACTGCTTCGTGGAAATAGCCCCGAGCCCGCGCCCGACCAAAGCGGAAGAACGTATTGTAACACCGGAAGAGCCAAAATTCACAGGATTCATATTCAAGATAACAGCCAACATCGATCCCAATCACCGTTCCTGCATAGCATTCTGCAAGATTTGCAGCGGACGGTTTGTGCGCAATCAGCCCTACCTCCACGTGCGTCAGGGTAAGACGGTGCGGTTCTCGTCACCCACACAGTTCATGGCCCAGCGCAAGAGCACAATCGACGAAGCCTACCCCGGCGACATCGTCGGACTTCCGGACAACGGCATCTTCAAGATTGGCGACACGCTGACAGAAGGCGAAAAGCTCCATTTCCGCGGTCTGCCGAGTTTCTCGCCTGAGATGTTCAAATATATCGAGAATGCCGATCCTATGAAAGCCAAGCAGCTCCAGAAGGGAATCGACCAGCTGATGGACGAGGGTGTGGCCCAGTTGTTCGTCAATCAGTTCAACGGCCGCAAGATTATCGGAACCGTGGGACAGCTCCAATTCGAGGTAATCCAGTATCGTCTGGAGAACGAATACAACGCGAAATGCCGCTGGGAACCGGTCCATCTCTATAAAGCATGCTGGATTGAGAGCGACGACGAGGCTGAACTGGAGAACTTCAAGAAGCGCAAGTATCAGTATATGGCCAAGGACAAGGAAGGCCGTGACGTCTTCCTCGCCGACAGCGGCTACGTTCTGAGCATGGCGCAGGAGGACTTCAAGAAAATCCGCTTCCACTTCACAAGCGAATTTTGAATTACGAATCAGGTAATTCATAACTCATAATAAGAAAACATGACCCAAGAAGAAGATATAAGAAGAGCAGTAGAGACCATGCGCAATGGCGGCGTGATACTCTACCCCACGGACACGGTATGGGGCATCGGCTGTGATGCTACCAACGCCGAGGCCGTGGCCAAAGTCTATAAGATTAAACAGCGTGACGATTCAAAGGCGCTGATATGTCTCGTTGACAGCGACGCACGGCTGCAGCGTTACGTCCGTAACGTTCCTGAAGTGGCATGGCAGCTGCTTGACTGCGCCGACAAACCCACCACGGTCATACTTGACGGAGCTGTCAATCTGGCCCCCAACCTCATCTCCGATGACGGAAGCATCGCACTGCGGATTACAGCGGAGCCGTTCTCAAAGGAACTGTGCTACCGTTTCCAGAAAGCCATCGTATCTACGTCGGCCAACATTTCCGGCGAACCCACAGCCCAGAACTACCGCGACATAGCTCCGGAAATAATTGACGCCGTGGATTATGTCTGCTGGAGCCGCCGGCAGGAACACAAGCCGCATACACCGTCAAGCATAATCAAGCTCGGCATGGGTGGCGAAGTTGAGATAATCAGAAAGTAAATGAATATAGCCCACATAGAAGAAAAAGGCTCCACGGCTTTCCTGGCGCTGCTGAAATGGCGCGAGGAACATGTCAGTGAACGCACGTTCAAACTCGTGCTCGCGTTTCTCGTGGGCTTTTTCGCGGCTGTGGCGGCATTTGTCCTCCACGGTCTCATCAATCAGATAGGCGCGCTCCTGACCAGCTCTTTCAACCGCCATACGGCCAACTGGCTCTATCTCGTCTATCCCGTTGTCGGCATCTACCTGACCTCGCTCTTCGTCCGCTACGTGGTCAAGGACAACATCAGTCACGGAATCACGCGAATCCTCTATGCCATCAGCAGCAAGCAAAGCCGCCTGCGCGGCCACAACTGCTGGACGTCGGTGGTCGCTTCGGCCATAACCATCGGATTCGGAGGCTCCGTGGGAGCAGAGGCCCCTATCGTGCTGACCGGCTCTGCCATAGGCTCGAACCTCGGAAAGCTGTTCAGAATGGACAACAAGACGCTGATGCTGCTTGTCGGCTGCGGTGCCGCCGGTGCCATTGCCGGCATCTTCAAGGCCCCGATAGCAGGCCTGGTGTTCACGCTCGAGGTACTGATGATCGATCTGACGATGACCTCGCTGCTGCCAGTGCTTGTCTCCTGCGTCACCGCTACATGCTTCACCTACATCTTCAGCGGTTCCACCGTATTGTTTTCGTTTCATATAGACAGCGGATGGACCGTAGAACGTGTGCCGGCATGTATTCTGTTGGGAGCCACCTGCGGACTTATAAGTCTCTATTTCATACGGACTATGACGTTCTGTGAAGGCATATTCGGGCGCTTCAAGGAACGTCCGCTCGTCCGTCTGCTCATCGGAGGCGCAATCCTCAGCCTTCTGATATTCCTGTTCCCGTCACTCTACGGCGAAGGCTACCGCGACATAAATCTGCTCCTCAACGGCCAGACACAGGCCGACTGGGACGGTATCCTGCGCAATTCACTCTTCTCCGGCCAGGGCAATCTCGTCATCCTCTACGTCTCGCTGGTGCTCCTGACAAAGGTTGTAGCCACGTCGGCGACCAACGGCGGTGGCGGCTGCGGCGGTACGTTCGCCCCGAGTCTGTTCGTGGGATGCTTCGGAGGATTCCTTTTCGCACGCCTTTGGAATATCTACGACATAGGCATACATGTCCCGGAAAAAAACTTCGCCCTGTTAGGCATGGCCGGAGTCATGTCGGGTGTCATGCACGCACCACTCACAGGAATATTCCTCATTGCCGAGATAACCGGCGGCTACGATCTCTTCCTGCCTCTGATGATCGTCAGTGTGTGCTCCTATCTCACCATCTGCATCTTCGAGCCGCACAGCATCTATGGCATGCGTCTGGCCAAACAGGGCAAGCTCATAACCCATCACACCGACCATGCCGTGCTCACGCTGATGAGCCTCGACAGCGTGATAGACCGCAACTATACCGCTGTAGAACCTGACATGGAGCTCGGAAACATAATCCACAAAATCAGCCGGAGCCGCCATGACCTTCTTCCCGTGCTCGATGCAGCAGGAAATCTGCTTGGCGAGATAAACATCAGCAAGCTACGCCATATCGTCTTCCGCACCGAACTGTACCATCACTTCAAAGCCCATCAGCTCATGATGCCGCCCCCTGCCACGCTCCGTGACGACTCCACTATGGCCATGGTCATGAAGATGTTCGACAGGACTCACGCCGACGCTCTTCCGGTGCTGGACAGCGACAACCGTCTCAAAGGATATATCTACCGCCAGCGCATCTACGGCATGTACAGGAAGATGGTGGCCGACATGAGTCAGGACTGACGGCCGGACACCCGATGATGGTTTTAAAGAACACTTTGAACATTAAAAAAGAACACCATAACGATGAAGAAAGAAGATCTGAGAATCATATTCATGGGAACACCGGAGTTTGCCGTGGCCACATTGCGGGCTCTGGTGGAGAACGGTTATAACGTCGTGGCCGTGGTCACACAGCCCGACAAGCCCGTAGGACGCCACGGCAGCGTTCTTCAGGCATCAGCCGTGAAACAATATGCCTTGGAACAGGAAATTCCGGTGTTGCAGCCGGAAAAGATGAAAGACCCCGATTTCGTCAGTCAGCTGCGGTCATACAACGCCAATCTTCAGGTCGTCGTGGCTTTCCGGATGCTCCCCGAAGTGGTGTGGGACATGCCGGAATACGGAACGTTCAACGTACATGCGGCACTGCTCCCCCAATACCGCGGCGCGGCGCCTATCAACTGGGCCGTCATCAACGGCGAGACCCGCACGGGCGTGACCACTTTCTTCCTTGACAGAGACATAGACACAGGACGCGTGATAATGCAGCTGCCGTTTGATATCGCCGACGATTACAACGTGGAAAACGTCTATGACGGACTGATGAATCTCGGAGCCGACATCTGTCTGCGCACGCTTGAACGCATCGTCGAGGCCGGCGGACATCCCGAATCCATTCCACAGGAGGATATGATTGCCACCGGAAGCGTCCTTCACGCAGCCCCGAAGATATTCAAGGATACCTGCCGAATTGACTGGAACCTGCCGCAGAAGCGCATCTACGACTTCATACGCGGCCTTAGCCCCGTGCCCGGCGCGTGGACCATGCTCAAGTCGCCCGACGGCCGCGAGACCGTCCTGAAGATTTTCCGCACGGAAAAGACTGCCGTCGGATGCACGGAAAAGCCCGGAACGGTGGTCACAGACCGCAAGGATATGTTCATAGCCACGACCGACGGACTGCTCCGCGTCTGTGAACTGCAGCTGGCAGGAAAGAAGCGGATGACGGCAGCGGACTTCCTCAACGGCATGAAAGACGCTGCGCAGCACACCGTTGAATAAAAAAAGCGCACTTCAGTATAATAAACCGTGGCTGCCGGCGTTTGATATATAAAGTATTAAACACGAACAGCCTATGAAGTATTTTACACAAGAAACACTGAACCCAAGTGAAAGGACACTGGAAATCATCAAACAGATAGCCTACACCTACCGGGTCATGAAACTGGCGGACGGCACCAAAATGCCCTACTGCCTCAACTGAAAGAACTAACAGAAGAAAACTATGGCATTAGTATCACCGTCACTTCTCGCCGCCGACTTCCTCCGGATCGGCAGCGAGATTGAAATGATTAACCGCAGTGAGGCCGATTGGCTCCACCTTGACGTGATGGACGGTTCTTTCGTTCCCAACATCTCATTCGGATTTCCTGTCATCGAAGCCCTTGCCGGCGTCTGCCGTAAGCCGCTCGACGTCCATTTCATGATTGAGAAGCCGGAGCGCTACATTGAGCGCACGGCACGTCTCGGCGCAATGATGATGAACGTCCATCTTGAAGCATGCACCCATCTGCACCGCACGATTCAGGAAATCCACGCCGCCGGCATGAAAGCCGGTGTCACGCTAAACCCCAGCACCCCCGTATCAATGCTGGAGGACATCATCGGCGACATCGACATGGTGCTCCTCATGAGCGTCAATCCGGGCTTCGGAGGACAGACCTTCATCGAAAACACAATCGCCAAGGTAGGGCGGCTGCGCCGGATGATAGCCGAGAATTCAACCCGGACACTTATAGAAGTGGACGGAGGGGTTAACGCCACCACAGCTCCAAGACTTGTCAAAGCCGGTGTGGACGTGCTCGTGAGCGGCAGTTATATATTCAAAAGCCAATCGCCGGAACAAACAATACACAACCTGAAAAACCTTTAATCTTCCGCACACTTTACAATACAAATGCCGGAAAAACAACGACTGATACGCCAAAACAACCGTTTTGGTATCTTTGACACTTGCCGACAAAGAGAAAAGTTTTAAAAAACATTAAAGAGACTGGTACGGCAAACATATTCTGCAAAAAATGTAATACCTTTGTAAGATAAAGAGAGTTATGGTTATGACTTCCAATGAGCAGACTTTAGCCACGTTTCAGACCCGTGTCCGCCAGATGATTCTTCGGTTCCGTCAGCTGAAGCAGGAGAACGATGAACTCTATGCTATGCTGGACAAAAACGAGAATGACATCAGGATACTGCGTGAGAAGATGGATCAGCAGGTCAAAGACTATAATTCACTCAAGATGGCAAAGATGATTGAGATCACCGACGGTGATCTGGATGCCGCACGGACACGGCTGTCGAAACTGATACGCGACGTAAACAAATGTATCGCGATACTGACAGACCAAAAAACGGACTAAGCCATGGCAGAACAGAGGAGAGAAGAATTTCGTATACATCTGCATGTCTACGATGAAGAGATAGAGGTCGTCCTGGCTGACAGGACCGAGGAAGAGTATTATCGAGCAGCGGCCAAACTCATTACAGACCGCTACAACATATACGCACAAAGATACAAGGCCCACAAGAGCGACCACACAATAGCACTGATGACGCTTGTCGACATCGCGCTGCAATACTCAAAGGAACGTGCCAAAAACGACACGGCACCATATAATGATATTCTCACAAATCTGACTGCCGAAATAGAAGATGCTCTCGGAGAAAAGAAATGAGAATATTAACAATCATATTTAAATAACATTTATGGAATTAACAATAATAATCGTAGCCGTCGTTGCCCTCGCTATCGGAGGACTTGGCGGATATTATATGTTCCTCCATGTCATAAAGGGGAAATATAATGAGATGATTGCCTCTGCCGAAAAAGAGGCAGAAGTTATCAAGGAGAAGAAACTGCTGGAAGTGAAAGAAAAGTTCCTCAACAAGAAGAGCGAACTGGAAAAGGAAGTGCAGATGCGCAACCAGCACATCCAGCAGGGAGAGAACAAGCTCAAGCAGCGCGAAATCTCGCTCAACCAGCGTCAGGAAGAACTGGGACGCCGCAAGAACGAGCTTGACAACCAGCAGACACGCATTGACAACGAGAAGAAACTGCTCCAGATAAAGAATGAGGAGCTGGAGAAGATGCAGCTTCAGGAACGGGCAAAGCTGGAGGAGCTATCAGGACTCAGCGCCGATGAGGCAAAACAGCGCCTCGTCGAGACCGTAAAGGACGAGGCTAAGACAGAAGCCCAAAGCTACATCAACGAGATAATGGACGAGGCAAAGCTCAACGCCAACGCTCAGGCCCGCAAGATCGTCATCCAGACCATACAGCGCGTGGCCACAGAAACAGCGATAGAGAACAGCGTCAGCGTCTTCCACATCGACAACGACGAGGTTAAGGGACGCATCATCGGACGCGAAGGACGCAACATCCGCGCTCTCGAGGCTGCGACAGGAGTTGAGATTGTGGTCGACGACACGCCGGAAGCCATCGTCATCAGCGCCTTCGACCCCATCCGCCGCGAAGTCTGCCGTCTGGCCCTCCATCAGCTTGTGGCCGACGGACGCATCCATCCGGCACGCATCGAGGAAGTTGTTCAGAAGGTGAAAAAACAGCTGGAGAACGAGGTTATCGAAACAGGAAAGCGCACGTGCATCGACCTCGGCATACACGGACTCCATCCGGAGCTGACACGTATCATAGGTAAGATGAAATATCGTAGCTCCTACGGCCAGAACCTGCTGCAGCACGCCCGCGAGACAGCCAATCTCTGTGCCGTCATGGCATCGGAACTGGGTCTCAATCCGAAAAAGGCAAAGCGCGCCGGACTGCTCCACGATATCGGAAAGGTGCCTGACGAAGAGAGCGAACTGCCGCACGCACTCTATGGAGCGAAGATTGCGGAGAAATATCGTGAGAAGCCGGACATCTGCAACGCCATTGCAGCCCACCACGACGAATGTGAGATGAACACGCTGCTGGCCCCCATCGTCCAGGTGTGCGACGCCATCAGCGGCGCACGTCCAGGTGCACGCCGCGAGATTGTCGAGGCCTACATCAAGCGCCTCAACGACCTTGAAGCAATCGCAATGAGCTATCCCGGCGTCACCAAGACATACGCCATACAGGCCGGTCGCGAACTCCGCGTCATCGTAGGTGCCGACAAGATGGACGACACACAGACGGAAGCTCTGTCGGGCGAGATAGCAAACAAGATTCAGAATGAAATGACCTATCCGGGTCAGGTCAAGATCACAGTCATCCGCGAAACCCGCAGCGTGGCTTACGCCAAGTAGGAGAATCACGGACACAACAAATACAAAAAAGGTGGAGCAGCGAATTTTCTTTCATTGCTCCACCTTTTTGTTATCAATCAGATTATTATCAACGCACAGCTCTATGTCAATGTACCGCTCTACGCCTGACTGACCTCATCAAAAATCCACATCAACAGTATCAACATACAAGAACCACACGGTTCGAAATCCAATCCCCCGCAACCATGAATACACGGACCATCGCAACCATCATCATTCTTCTATCAGCCATTCTCCTCACTAACTGCAGCAAATTTGAGGAAGAGAACATCAACGAAAAGGCGTCACCACCGGAAGACACATACTACGGATGGCATGACAGCATCACTGTCGTACAGCTGCCGGTCGGCTATCTGACTGTTGCTGAAGCCGCGGAAGTGCCCGTCGGCGAGGTGTTCTGCATCCGCGGCTACATCCTCGGCTCGGCCTCGCACTCTCTCTACAACTCGATAATGGCCCCGCCGTTCGAGAGCCGTTCGTCGCTGATATTGGCCGACCGCATTTTCAAGGCCGGCGACACGCCAGGAGAATATGACCCGTTCTACGAGGACGACCTCTTCCCCGTCTCACTGAACGACCACAACGATTACAAAAGAGCACTCAATCTCGTTGACAATCCCGGCCACTGGCACCGCCTTATCTATATCATTGGCATAAAAGCAAGATACATGGGAGTGCCGGGAATGAAAAATATCCTCTATTATGAGTTTGGAGAATAGCCGTCATCAGACTTCCAGTCAATGACACTGGAGCGCGTACGGTTCACGCCATACACAGACTCTAAACCTCCAACAGGAGAAAAGCCATTTACATAGGCAACATGTCCTCCCGGCAAGTCAGATAAACTATATTGTGTTCAGAAACACCATCCACCCTACCTACCGGCAACGGACTTATCCTAAGGCAGCTTCAGGGACGTCTTACGCCCCATGAAGTTCGTGCCCGTTACGATACCCTGACTGTTTATTTCTATATCCGAATAGCGCGGTTCGACCATCAATGTCCCGTCTATTGCAATGACTCCCCACTGGCCATAGTTCTTTTCCACGGCACAATATCTCCCTACCGGCCACTTCACATGCCTGTAGATCGGCGGGACAGTGATGCGTTCGCCGACCCGGAGTCCCCACTTCATTCCCGACTGGAACGGAACGGCGGCGTCAGACATGCCCAATGTTTCCCGCTTCTTCCTTTGCTCGTTAACGCGGCATTCGGATTCCGCCCGTTTCGCCAAGCGTTCAATCTCCACGGCACACCGTTCTGCCTCAGCGCTCCGTTCCGCCACTTCCGCCCTAACACATGAACCGACGTCCGGGCCGGAACCAAAGCCAGTAGCCGAACCGGAGTCCGTGCCGGAACATCCTATACTCCGGCGGGGCTTGCCATCAGCCAGATGATAGTATCTTCCCGTAGCGGCGTCAGTCACGATTATGCTCCCGTCGGCCAGACGGCGATACAACCAGTAGAACGTCTCATGCTCACCGGCCACCAGACATGCATGGCCGCATCTGTAGCCACTGCTGAAAGACCGCCCCGAGCGGCAGTCGGAAGGCACATGATAGTCGAAAATCAGCACGAAGGACTTATATTTCCGGACATCATCGTCACTGAGACCCTGACCGTTCACATATCGTTTCACGGTACGGCTGTAATACATATCCCGGATTTTCAGCAGTTCAACATCGCCGAAGCGTTTCACCTTCGGACACTCGGCATATTCCTTCATGTTATAGAGATCGACGTAACGGCTCCGTCCATCCGGCATCAGAACGGTCAGAATGCGGTCCTTCGAGAACCTCATCGACTGACAATACCGCCGTTCCCCGATCTCACGGCCCGAGGAGTCAACCAGTCCGCACTGACTGTCTCCATATCTCACAACGGCCATCCCGTATCCGATGTCCGTCACAGCGGCAAACACAGCCTCCGTAGTCCGCCGCCTTCCGACCTTCAGTCCCCATAGTCCGGTCGCGTCGTCCCGCCATGCCGTCATTTTCTGTGACACCGGGAGGGACAGGCTTTGACATTCTTCCTGTTTTTCTATGGCCGACAGCAGGGCGTCGTGGGACACAATCAGCTCCATTTCGCAGTCCTGCCGCACCGGACACGCAGACGTACCGGCAATCATGAGACTTGCCTGTCTGTTGATTGCGCGCACGCCCTTACCGGCCGATTCCCCACGGAACATAGCCTCCCAGTCCCATGCGGCCGTTGGCAGACCGAAAACACGATAGAGCCCGACATTGTCAATAAGCACGCACGATGTCTTCCCCTCCGACATTCTCAGTCCGCGCCCTACCTGCTGGAGATATTTTGCGAGCGAGAGCGTTGGACGCGCCATCTGCACGAACTCAACGTCGGGACAGTCGAATCCCTCGCTGAACACATCGACATTGACCAACACCGCCGTCCTCCCCTTCCGGAAACCACTCACCAGCCGTTTGCGCTCAGCGGCCGGAGTCCGGCTGTCAATAGCCACGGCCGTCAGTCCACGGCTACTGTAGTAGTCCGCAATAGCCCTGGCGTGGGCTATGCTGATGGCATATACGATACCTTTTTTGCCGTCGGCATATCTGCGCACACTTTCATACAACTGAACGATGCTCTGCTTCCTGTTGAGCATGTCGTTCATCTCCTTTATCTGATAGTCGCCGTCGACCCCACGCTTTTCCAGCCCGTCAATAAGCATCTGTGTCCCGCTGTCCGGACGGATGGACACATAGTCAAACAGCGAGAGCCGGCCCTTTCTTATAAACTCAGATATACTCCATGACGTGAGCAGCACGTCAAACAAATCAGTGAAACCGCTGCGGTTCATACGGCATGGCGTGGCGGTCAGTCCAAGGAATCTTGCTCCCGGCAACCTGTCCCACAACATGCGGTAAGTCCGCGCCTGAGCATGATGGGCCTCATCAACAATCACCAGCGACGGCCGCTCTCCGGCCTCCATGCCCGTCCAACGACGCGACAGCCACTGTATGGACAACACCCTTACGCGCACGTTGCTCTCCGCAATCCCATAACGCGCGATGGTTTCCTCCGTCTGAGCGACCAGCTCACGACGATGGGCGACAATCCACACCACCCCATCGTCCACTTCAGCCAGAAAGTCCCTCACCACGGCCGCCAGCACATGCGTCTTGCCGGTGCCCGTCGGCATCTGCACCATCACACTGCGATGCTCTCGCCACGCCTCCGCAAGACGCGACTTGATGTCATTCTGATAGTCGTGGAGAGAAACCATCAATTTATTATAAAAGGAGGTAAAAGGAGTTATAATTCCTCATCTTGAACATTACCTACATGAACTTCGCTTTGATGAACTGTGGCACTTTCCACATCATCTTCTCAATCTTCGTGACGGTGGCGTTCATACCATGAGAATGATACATGCGGATGTCCTCATTCCACATCTGTTTCCGGCGTGCGCTGTCGGTGCTCATACCTCCCATGCGCATCCTCACAATGTATTCCGGCAGATATGCGACAGTCAAATCTCCGCCAAGCAGATAACGGAAAAGCAGGTCCGAGTCGGCTGCAATCCTGTAAGACTCGTTATAAAGCCCTCGTTTCTCCATCGTCTCTCTACGGATGTAGCACGTAGGATGAAGCGGCAGCCAGCCGTGACGCACTTTCCACAACCGATATGTCCCGCCAATCCATTTCCTAACGATTCTGTCGGTATTCCCGGAATCTACAAAAAGTCCGTCGCCATATAGAAAATCGGCATGCGTCTCCGCAAGCCGTTCAACGATATGGCTCACGGTCCGGGACGAGAAAAGGAAATCGTCCGAATGAACCAGCCCGATGTAATCGCCCGTCGCCATGCGTATGCCCTTGTTGATGGCCTCATACATCCCGCGGTCAGGTTCGGAGATAAGTTTCACACGCGATTCATGACCGGCAATCGCTTCACGTATGATATCGACAGAACGGTCCGTCGAAGCACCATCCACAATGATATACTCAATGTCACGATAATCCTGCGCCAAAACACTCTCCACGCAAGCACGAATCGTTCGCTCACGGTTGTAACATGATGTTATAATCGAAATTTTCATTCAGATAAATACTGCTATAACGACTTGTTTAAGTCATAAAAAGAAAAAAACAATCAGATATGGTTTGTATGCGTAACAGCCCTGTATGCCTTCATCCACGGCCAGGCTGACATCTCCATTGGACTGAGCCTGAAAAAACGCATGAGATTGAGAAGGAACAGCCCGTAATAACGTAACTGATACGCCCAGCCTGTGCCTAAATCCATGGAATGGCCAAAATTGCCGCACACCTCAATCCATGCCATCAGCTGTTCCGACATCCGCCTTACTCCATCCGTATTGATGTCAAGACCACGGGAAGAGAACACACTGCCGTCCATACCGAGAAAACGGACATTGATGTGGGCCAGGACAAGAAACATCTTTCTGAGATGCAACATGTCAATATAGCACATCAGCCTGTCCCAGTCAATCGATTCAGCCTTGGCCGCAAGCACCATCTGCCAGTCAATGACCTGGCGCAGTCCCAGACCTGCCGTTATGACGTGATTGAAAGCATGCGTCGTAAGCAGCACGATATTCAATACGTCCGGCAAAACACTCACGTCATAGCCACCTATCGTCTGCCTCACGTCGCTCCCCGAACTGTCAAACTCTATGGCCGTCATTCGCTTCAACCTCCCATAATAAGGCGGATACTGAAGCTTCTGGACAGCAAAATGCAACTCGACTTCAAGTTTGCCAAGCCGGTAAGTGGAGTGAAGCATAGTCTTGTCCACCTGCTTGGCGCCCCACTCCACGAGCAAGCCGTTGGCTCGTTCAAACAGACCGGGCACGACATAGACATCAATATCGCCCGGCATGCGATGCGCCGGCTGCGGCCAAAATGCCGCACACGTCTGCCCCTTCATCACTGCATAACGTATGCCTTGCTCATCAAGCCGGCGGGCCAACTGTGCAACCTGGGCATCCATCCATCTGTTGTGCTTCTCAATAGCCATCAGATTGCCGATGCACTTCAGTCGCGAAGCATTGTCTACGGGCATTACAATCCCCGGTATGTCATACGTCAGACCGTCCAAGGCCTGTTTCCGTGCAATGGACTGAAGACTCTCGAAGTGTACTTCTTCCATAGTCCGTGTTCCATGCAAGGCACGGCTGACATTCTTCAGGAAATACAGAAAATCGTTGTTCAATTTCATTTGTCTCAATGGTTAATCCAATAGGACCAGACCTGCCCTTTCAGAAAACGATTGACAAAAAACATCAAAAAAGCCCTCTAAACGGCATCAGGAATGCCCTCTGTCTGAAATATTTTCCTGATGGGCGCAAATTCCTGAAATTTGCGCGTGCATGTATAACCGACTGTCATCCATGCAGTTACCCTCAATTTTCAGAATCTGTGCAATTTCAGAACGCTGAAAAACCGCTTTTTCGGGCCAAAATGTCCGGATTTGTTCTGCCGTAAGGGCCTCCCGGGCTTGCAACGGGGCCGCCGTCATCATGCAACGGCGGCCTTGTCGCAATGCAACAACGGCCTCCTTGCAACCCCGTAAGGCCCTTACGGCAGAACCGGACCATTTCCGCCACACTTCCGTCGCCTTTCAGCCGCCTTTCCGCCGCTCTAAAACGAGATTTTCATTTGTCATCGTTTTTTGCGTAACGATGTTTACAATGGCAATATGCCGGACGTCGCATCACTCAAAAGACGTCGGATGAATCAAACTATTCAGAGACTCTACGCTCTCTTATCTTAGCAGCCGGATTGCCTTGATAAATTCCACATGGCTCCATGTCCTTAGTCGCAACACTACCGACAGTGAGAATTGCGTTCTGACAGACCGTCACTCCGGGACAGACAACCGTCTGAGCTCCTATCCATGCTCCATCCTCAATGGAGATTGGCGCATTGCGATAAGGCATATTATACATCGTATAATCGTGATTTCCCGTAAGCAACATCGCACCCTGCGAGATACAAACATTGCTACCGATGAAGACTTTGTCGAGATTATCTATCCACGCGTTCTCACCAATCCAGCAATTATCACCGACGACGAGATTCCACGGCGACTTTATCACGACATTATTCTTTATCACAAGACCACGACCGATGGTCGCACCAAAAAGCCGGAGCAGCCAGATCTTCACACCCATAAACGGATTCCACGATGCACGCACAAAAAGCACATTCACGAAATACCACAATATTATTCGTATGAAACCGGCTCCTTTGTCGAAGCCAGAACCATCAAACGCAGACAGATTTACCTTTTGCATACGCTTTCAAATATCTTATCCATATTATCAATATACTGCCGTTCTGTATATTTCCGCTTCGTCGTTTCGTAGTTGCGACGACATACCCCGGAAAGCACGTCTCTGTTCTCATAGCATGCAGTCATATATTCATATATCTTGTCCACCTCAATAGAATGTTTGCTGCAAGCATAACCATTGTCGGCGTTGGCCACTTCCGGAATACCGGCATGGTCTGTCGTTATGACGGCCAATCCATTGCCCATAGCTTCAAGAATGGAAATCGGCTGACCTTCATTGGGATAGCGTGACAACAACGCAAAAAGATGACACTGGCGGAGCAAGTCCACCTTGTTCTGGCCCGAAACGACGCCATGAAAGACAACATTGTCAAGTCCGCGGGTGTGCGTCTTAAACCAATCTTCTTCCGCAGCATCAAAGAATTTGCCGGCAAAGTGAAACACAAACCGGCCGGCCGCTCCTTTCTCCTGCGCCATACGTGCCAATTCAACAACCTCCCGATAGCCTTTTGTCTCAATGAAATTACTCAGATACAGAATGTGCAAAGGCCCGTCTGTGTTTTGCAGTCTCTCCATCTTCTCATCAACAGACGGAGCAATGAAAACGTCATCCACGCAGTTTGGGCAGACAAAAATCTTCTCATCAGGCAACATCCTCTCAAATATACCATGCAAAGAATGTCCCAGAACAATTCCGCCAGCCAATCTGCCCACCACGTCGTAGTTCATCCGTCGTTGCCAATATCTGCAGTCATGATCCACTAACTGGCGATAATAGCCACCATGAATATGCACCAGACAAGGCAGTCCCCGCCACTGGATGAGCTTTAGAAACATCAAGTCCCTCAGATTGCCCCCAACAGTCTGCGATGGCGTGAAATAAACCAAGTCTGTCTTGCAACGCAACAAAGCCCAAAGAGTTTGCAGAATACGCTTGTTGTCAGTAATATCTATCTTCGAAAACCTGTATTTCTCTTTCAACCGTGAGTCATACAGTGTCTCCACCGCTTTCGACAGGCCGTGCATCGGTGGAGGAAACTGAGCCAAGAAACAAATTGATTTCATAATCCAAGTATCTTCACATGCGCCTCTGCCATTCTTTCAATGGTGTAGGCTCTTATCTTTTTCAGATTTTCCACGGCAAGCCGTTGAGCCAAACCGTTGTCATCAAGGATACGCTCCATCGCCACTCGCAAACCATCAACATCTTCAACTTCTACAAGACAATGTTTGTCCTGAAGAAGTTCTACACCAGCTACACATTTCTTAGTTGTCACCACTGGCAAGGCATGCGCCATCGCCTCATTGATGACCAGGCCCCAGATGTCTTCTCTTGTGGGCAAAACGAACAAGTCTGCCGCTTTGAAATAGTCGGCCAATTCTGCCTTGTTCTTGAAACCTTCGAAATGTACGTTAGACAAACTGAATGTCCTTTGCATTTGCAGATATTCTTCAGTAGGGACACCACCCACAATGTAAAATCCGATGCTTTTGTCCATTCCTGCTGCCGCTTTCATTAAGATATCAAAACCCTTGCGGGGGATAAACTGCCCGACAGCTACCACAACTTTTGCTTCCTTGATGCCAAGTTGCATACGCAATCTGCTCTTATCCGCCATCGTCAACGGAGAAAGAAGAATATCACTCGACAAAAGCGATGTGAATGGATAACGATATATTCTGAATGGGTCTGCCTTATAATAAGAGAGGTATTCGTCAGACCCTGCACTGGGACTGATATACCCCCTTGCTCCCGACACAAGGAAGTTTTTGAAACGGCGGTGCAATTCAGTCTCGCCACGATTGATCATACCTCCGTCACTCTCAAACCAATATGGTATGCGCAGAACTTTAAGATAGAGCAGAGCCAGAAGCTCCGTGGGCATATAGTAGGCAGCAATGATGATGTGATCATAACTCCGTTTGAGATAACGCAGTATCTTGAAATTGACTCTCCGCTCATTAAGAAACCCTTCGTCTAAATAAACAAGGCGGAAAGTCTTTATGTTGTCATCATTCCAATTAAACTTCTGGGCTGCCAATCGCCGCGCTTCAATGACCACAGTGAGGTCACAGTGCCGGCCCAGTTCTTTATAAAAATCTATTTTATAGGGTGTCGGAAGATTGGTTACTATCAGCACCCGTTTGTGTTGCTGTTCCATAGCTCTATGTATTTTTGCTGTAAGAGCCGTGCTTCTTGATTGATGTCATAGCCACTGTTATGAATGTCAAAATCAGCCTTATGCCTTTGCCCGCATGTCACCGTTAATTCAACGATTCTTCTCGTCCAATCCTCTTTTTGCAGAGGCAAAAACTCAACCTCACCAGACACATTCACTTCACCGGGGATTGTGGAGGAAAGAAGATTGGGACAGCCATTCACTTGCGCTTCCACAGAAACAATCCCCAGACCTTCAAAAAGTGAAGGCAAAGCAAAAAGGTCGAAAGCATTATACAGTTTGAAAGCATCATCTCTCACACCTGTGAATATCACACGGTCCTCCAAACCGAGTCGTTTAACTTGTTCTCTACAATCACTTTGGGTGATTTTACCCCCCCCGATTAACATTAGTTTACATTTTGGGTTTTGCTTTACCACCTCTGCAAATACATCTATCAGAAACCGATGATTCTTTTGATGGTCAAAACGGCCCACATGTCCAATAACGAACTCATCATCACCAAGATTCCATTCTCTTCGGACCTTCGTCCTTAACTCTGCATCAAAAGCGAATCTCTCTACATCAATAGCGTTCCTGACCACTTCAAATGGTGCATCTGCAAAAAGCCACTTGCCAGCCGCATCACTACAAGCCATACGATGTGTTGCATAACGGTTTATGCTTTGCCTGGCTTTCTCAAGCAAATATAACTTCAGTGGATTTGACGTCAAATGTTGCGTATTATGACTATGGGCTATCCTCACTGCCACACCACACTCCTTAGCGGCTTTTAATACCCAAGTCCCCATTGCATCCATGTGTGTATGAACAACGCGATAAGCACCTTTCCTCAACACGGATTTCAATCGACGCATATAAAAAAAAGGATGTGTACTCTTCTTTGGCAACACAAAGATACGTCCACCCATACTCCGTATTTCCTCATCATAGTAACCAAAACCGCCAGCGTCATGCACGGCAAAATCTATCTGAATTTCTTGACGATCAAAATGACGATAATAGTTCATCATCATAGACTCTATTCCGCCACGGTTCATCAAACCTCCATTGACATAAAGAATTCTAATTGATATACTCATTATATGTTTTTTTTCTTAATTGCTTTGAATAGATGTACGGGTAAATTACTGGTATACAGAATATGAGAAAAGTTTCTATATTTCCAACAATATAACTAAAACCATGCGATGCCAAATTTGGAAGATTATACATCAAGTTCATATAAAGTGTCAAATATAATAATGAATATTTTGATCTATTCCAAATAAATCCCAAAATATATCCAATCGCATAAAATAGAATAAACCCTAAATAAGAAAATGCAGCAAATGCAAAATAATAACCAGTACAAGTTGTTACTCCATAAGTAACACGTTTGATATATCTTTCATTATTGTTTGCAACTTTCAACGCTTCTTTACCATCTTTGCCAAAAATAAAACTGGGACAATACCATGTTACAATATCATTCCAAAGGAATAAGCCGAAGTCATAGTTCATATTATCTTTTGCATATTTAATGAAAAGTGCCCCATTGCCCAAGTCCATACCATGTATTAGTGATGGGGAATAGAATGAACGCTTGTAATTTTCCCAATAATTAACCTCTACCTTTTCTGCATCATCACTAAGATTTGAACGAATCTCTCCTATACTTGCATTATATATCATACCAATAGAGAAAAATACGATAACGGCAATACGTATTTTTTTCATCCAAAATGGTTTTATCATAGAAAGCAAAAGAGCTAATGATAAAAATAATTTCACGGTAAGTGCACGTCTTGCAAATGCCAATACTATCATTAGGTAATATAAAGTTCCTATTATGATTATAATTTTTACAATTAGCGGAAACTTTTTTGTTTTCGCAACATAAGCCAATGCATAAAAATATCCTAAATCTAAAAAGAGTCTAAAAAAATGCCATACTTGATATGAATGATTTTCACGAATATCTACTCCACCATTATTTCTAAATTCTTCTGCGACTACATCACTTTTCCATGCTGAATACAGACCAATTAAAAATATAACAAACAGTGTCTTCAGAGCTTTATTCGTATGCAAATCCTTACATTGCCTTACAATCTTTTTATCTGCTTTTTCAAATCCGAAAGCAAAAGCTAATGTTCCGGTCACCATCATCCATGTCAAGTCCTGTAATAAGTCAGAATCATAATATGGATTTAATATAATTGTTGTAAATTGAGGGGTCATCATTAGCATACTTGCCAAACTAAAAATAAAAGGAGCTTGAAATACTCCTTTATCTTTTTTATAATATCGGCAAATAATCCAAAGACAAGTCGCAATGAATATTAAAAGCAATACAAAATATATCATATATTTTCTTCGTTCAGTATATTCTTT